>CALWRF010000023.1 GCA_944383885.1 uncultured Clostridia bacterium
GAAAGGAAACGCTGAAACGGTTTGTGCTGC
This sequence comes from uncultured Clostridia bacterium, assembly GCA_944383885.1. Lineage (GTDB taxonomy): Bacteria > Bacillota > Clostridia > Lachnospirales > Anaerotignaceae > Neoanaerotignum_A. The sequence goes on from CALWRF010000023.1 coordinate 31, forward strand.
GCCGGATATTCGATGTAACCGCCATGTTTTTTGAGGACATTATGAGTTTTCAGAAAGCGGTGTACGAGCAGCGGTTTGAGGAAGCGGAAAGGGCGGCGAAAAAGCGCAAGCGGGAAATTGCCCAAGCCGAAAAGCGGATCGCGGAGCTTGACCGGATTTTCAAGCGCATTTATGAGGACGATATATCCGGCGCAATTTCCCACGAACGGTTTTTGAAGTTATCCGCCGAGTATGAAGCGGAACAGAAAGAACTGACGGAAAAGGTCAAGGCAGACCGGGAAATGGTGCGTACCTACGAGCAGGACAAAGCGGATTTTGACAGTTTTGCAGCGGTTATTCGGAAGTATGTAGGGATTACCGAACTCACGCCTACGATCGTCAACGAGTTTGTAAAGAAGATTATCGTCCATGCACCGGACTAGTCCAGCGACCACTGGCGGCAGAAAATCCAGATTATCTGGAACTTCGTTGGGGAACTGAAGCAGGACGAGGACAAGCAGACCATTGAACGATAAAGAAGAAGCAGGACAGCATAGCGATTTGCCATGCTGCCCTGCAAGATACCATTACTTCCTTATGGGTGTGCGGCTAATATATGCGGGGCTTGTTTTTTAGTATATATTATTTGTTTATCTCACTCCAAATATCCATGCCTGTTGAGCTGTCCTGCGGTATAATGCCTAAACGCCATACAGATACGCCATTTATGCCAAACATTTTGGCAAGCTGTATTTTATCTTTAATGCTTTGGTCATTTTCAAACCATATAACTGTATTCCCGCTTCCGTCAGATATATTAATATAAGGATTTTTATATTTTTCAGAATACTTGACATCTGCACCGTTTTTTATGTCATTTATAATTGTGCTCTGGTCAAAGCTCATGCCTGTTGAATTAACAATTACTCCGTTTTCCACTTTCCAGCCAACATTGTCAATGCTAAGACCCAGAACAATTTTGTTTTTGTCTGCCCCGCTGTCACATACAGCTTTAATGCCATAGTAAACCTCATCAAAAGGCGTTACAGGTGTAGTTGTAAAACCGCTGTTCATAACATCATTTGATATTGTTTTAGGATAATAGTCGTAAGCCATTAATATAATTTTATCAGCTGTATCCGCTATTGCTTTAAAGTCGTAACCGTCAAAATAGGCACCGCTTTTAAGAGCCGGCTGAACGGCAACATACAAAGACTTACCTTCAGAGTCAAGCCTTGAGTTTAATTCAGAAAGAAAAGCGTTAAAATTCTGTCTTATACCGCTTCCTTTAAGATTTTCAAAATCTATTGTTACACCGTCGTATGGATTATATCCGAGTTTATTATATGTAAGCGAAAGTTCTTCCATTATTGCGTCAACGGCTGCCGAGCGGTTTTGGGCATTATTAAGTATTTTTTCACACATAGCGCTTTCGCCGTTTGACATATACACATTAAGATGTGTTTTTACGTTATTTTCTTTAAGGTATGTAACTATATCCTCATAACCCTGCGGCACTATCCATTCATTGCCGTTTTTTGATAATGTATCCAGTACAACTCCGTTTTCATTTGTATATTCCATTCTGCTCCAGCCAAAAGAAACCGTATCCATTACAGAAGCCATATCTTTTTGGCTGTATGACGAAAAGGCATAAAATCCATGAACAAAATCTGTAGGCGAATTTAACTTTTCAAAACAGCGCACCATCATAGCTGCTGCTTCTTCCCTTGATGCCTGTCCTGACGGGTCAAATATATTTTCGCCTTTTCCGCTTATAATGCCAAAGTTATAAGCTAAAGCTATATATCCTTTGTTGTCCGCAACATCGTTAAAAGGCAGGCTTTCCCTCTGAGCATCCTGTGCCAAATAATCATAGCCCAAAGCCTTTATAAGTATAACCGCCATTTCCTCACGGGTTATGTTTGAGTTTGGGTTAAAATAACCGCCGCTTTCTATCGCACCGTTATACGCCGCCGTTTCAACATCGCTGTAATACCATTGTGAGCTATCCTGATTATCGTTTATTGAACTGAATTGATAATCGATTTTATCCCAGCCAAAAAGCCTTACTACCATAGACACAAACTGGGCTTTGGTAACTTTTTGTCCCAAACCGAATGTCCCGTCGCCCATGCCGCTCATAAATCCTTCTTCCGAAGCCTTTTGTATCTGCCTGTACGCCCAATGGTCAACAGGTACGTCGCTGTAGCTTTCCGCAAAAGATACAATAGGCGTGCTAAGGCATAAAGCAAAGGCGGATATTGCCGCAATTAACTTTTTCATATTTTATCTCCTTCCTGAATTTCAGCTGAATATTCACTGTTTTTAAACACAAGCTTAATACTTGTTTTTATTCCATCAAAGCTTTCCGATAAGAGTAGAATATTATATCCCTCAAACTCAGCTGTTACAAAAGTAAGGTCTGTAAACTCATTATCAGTATTGTTGTACCTTACTACATAGACAAAGTCGTTTCTGCCGTAAAAAACAAATTTATTTATTATTTCATTGCTGTAATAAAAAGAGTTGTACCAGTTAAAAACATTAACATGGCAGTTCTCATTTTTTTCAGTATACCACATATTGCCGTTAATTTCTCTAAAAAATAATATATCGTCACTTTCAGACAAATTAATCATTTCAGCATTGTGTATTTTTCCACCGTCCCACATAAGGCATCCTATAAACGCCGAACACGGATAATACGTTCCGCTTGAGCCTAAAACAATTATATAAATATTTCCGTTTTGCTCAATAACTTTAAAGTCATTCAGATAATTATTATCTCTTTGGCAGAGAATATAAAAATAAAACTCATTGTCGTTATATATTTGAATATATATGTTTTTATTGCTCATAGCCGAGTCTGTAAGGTTTTTAACATAATAATCGGCTGTATAACATATAAGGCGTATATTATATTTTCTGCCGTTAAAAGTAAAGCTTTCAGTTTTGCCTTTCAAATCTATTCCGCTCGCTCCGTAACCGACTTTATAACCTTCCTTATAACCTGTCCCATAACTTATTTTAGAGCTTATGTAAGCCAAATCTTTATTGATACTTTTTCTCTCTGAAAGATAATTAATAAATTCATTATAAAAATCAGAGCTATAAAAATAATCTTCCGCATTTTCGGCGTCATGTTTGCTTTCCTGAAAATCTTCATAAAGCTTTTTTATATTATCCAAAACATCGCTGCCGTTTTCAATGCCTTCGGCGCTTTTTAATTCATTTGAAATAACGCCAATACTTTTCGTTTCATTAGTTAACAGATTTTTATGCCAGTAAATTATAAAAAGCATTAAAAACACCAACAGTGATAATATAATAAAAACAACATATTTTTTCATGCCATCACTCCGCTAATTTATTTTCAAAAATTCCGCCGTTATTGTATTTTATATTACAGCCCATATATTCAAGTATGGCGTCTTTTGCCGTTTTAACAGCAGGCGCTGACGAGCCTTCGCCAAAAGGCACAAGTACGACAACAGCTATCTGCGGTTTATCATACGGCGCAAATCCTGCAAACCATGAATGTGACGATCTGTTTTTGTTTTCTTCGGCAGTTCCGGTTTTAGCCGCTGTTTTTACGGGAAAATCGGCAAAATATTTTCTTAATGTTCCATGGTCTCCTTCAGTAACCCGAAGCATGCCCTCATGAACAGTGTTTATGTTTTCTTCAGAAAAACCAAGTTCTGTTTCGTGCAAAGGTTTGTTTTCACTAAAAATACCGTTGCTGCCTATGCCCTCAATAAGTGTTGATTTATATAAATACCTTCCGTTAGATAAAGCCGCTATATATTTTGCAATATTAACTGCTGAATAATTATTATAAGACTGCCCTATTACCGTTCTTATTGTATCGCCGTCATTCCATTTTACAGCGCTTTCAGAAGGGTTATCGTAATAAGTATTTATAAAATTTTCTTTTGCTTTAGAAGAAGCCATTTGCGGCTTATATTCTTCTATCTCCACGCCGGAATAATCATTTAATCCGAACTTTTCCATATATCTGTTAAGTGTTTCTATAGCTTGATTTTCTTGTGTATAATCACTTTTGCCAAGCCTTAAAGACATTTCATAAAAATAATAATTGCAGGATACCTCAATAGCCTTCTTAACATCAACAGCTCCGTGGGTTATGCCGTAATTTGTATATATAAGGCAGTTGGCATAAGGCACGCCGGCATCTTTAAAAACACCATAATCATATATAATTGAGTTTTTGTCTATAACACCCTCCTCAAGACCTGTTATGGCTGAGAGCATTTTAAAAACAGAACCCGGAGCTTTTCTTTCCATAGTAGCCCTGTTAATAAGCGGCGATGTTTTATCGCGCAAAAGACGGGAATAATACGTACTGTCAAAATCATTCGCCAGTTTATTATTGTCATAAGACGGGAAAGAAACCATAGCGAGTATTTTGCCTGTGTTTACATCCTCAATAACGGCACAGCCTGTGCATGGGTCCATATTTATGTTGTTTATGCCTATTTCGTTGCTCCTGATTTTATCTGCAATTAAATTTTGAGCCGAATATGTGTTGTTGCTAAAAGCCTCTTTTTCCTCATCAGTAAGTTTTATTATCTCCTGCTCAATAAGGCACTGCGCAAATTCTTTAAAGCTTATGCTGCCGTTTTTAATTCCTGAGGCTACTGCCTCACCTGAATTTTCAGTATTTTTGCTGGTTATGCCTCCGCTTCTTAAAACATTTCCTATTTTAAGCCGTACTCCGCTTTTGGCATTTAAAATATTTTCAGGGTCTAAAATATTATTTTCAGCCATAGAAATTATAACGTCGTTTATAGTTACACTGCCGGAAGAAATATTATTGAATAAAACATTTTTAAGGTTTTCATTAAGCGCGTTATACACCTTTTTTTGAAGCTCTGCGTCAATAGTCAGATACACATCATCGCCCTTTTGGGCAGTAAACGCTGTTTTTTGGCTTACCCGCCTTCCGTATGCGTCTACTTCAATTATTTCACTTCCTTCTGTTCCTCTAAGAGTTAACTCATAAGTTTTTTCAATACCGCTTTTGCCTATAATATCGTTAGAAGAATATCCGTACTGTTCGTATTCTTCTAATTCTTCGGAATTTATTTTTCCCGTATATCCCAGTATGTGCGCCATGCATTCGCCGTATGGGTAATATCTGTACCAGCTCTGCTCTATAAAAACACCAGGATAATACCGGCTGTTTTCCTCAATGTAAGCAATAAAGCTATCATTAACATTTTCAGCTAAAACAACTGATTGGTATTTTTTATATCTTTGCAGCCTGATTCGGCACATTAAATCAATTGCATTTTTAGTAAACCTATCGCTCATACCATCATGTATCTCAAAATATTCTTTCAGATAATTATATGTTTCTTCAGCTGTATAGTCTGAAATATCATTATCTAAACCTAAATCCGTTTTCCACCTTTTTTCAGCTTCTTCAGAAGCAAAATCAAATTCAAATCTGTTTTCGGTTTTAACAATAGGCAGTTCATCGGCACTATACTCTATTCCGTAATCATAAAGCGCGTTTAAAAGTCTTTCCACCTCTTCAACGCTTCCGCTTTTTTCAATACTCAAGTCAATTACCGCATTATACATAACCCTGTCTTGGGCAAGGACTCTGCCATACCTGTCATAAATAGTTCCTCTTGGAGAAGAAGTTCTAATACTTCGTATTACCGTTGCTGCCGCGCTTTGTTTATATTCCTCTCCGTTTATAATCTGCATTGAGTAAAGCCTAACTGTTATAACAGTAAACATTGCCGCAGAAGATAAAATCAAAACCGCTATTCTATTTTTAAATATCTTTTTAAAAAACATATATGACCTCCAAATACTACACTTGTGATAATTAATATATTACATCTGTAGTATTTAAAAGTCAATCTGTTTAAACTAAAAACACGTATGTTTTATACAACATACGTGTCTTATTTAGTAAATTCCAATATAGTTTAATATTTCCAATGCCTTATTATAAGCTTTGGCTCCTGTAGCGCCGTCTGACGAATATAAATTAACAGCAAAAAAGTAATCTTTCCCTTCTCTTTCCACACAGCCAACAAAAGAGCCGTTTACATTTTTTCCATTTATATTTCCTGTTCCAGTTTTGCCGTACAAAACAGCGCCATTATTTTCATCAACAGTTATTGCCTCTTTAACGGCATTTACATTTTCTTTGTCAAAACCGTATGCACCATTAAAAAGATTGCTCAAAACTTTTGTCTGCTCTAAAGCTGAAATTCTAAGAGATGACTCCAAATAGAATTCTCTGCTTCCGCTTATATCCCCATTTCCATAATTAATTAGTTTTAAATATTCCGCGGTTTTCTCTGAACCGATTTTTTCGTTTAATGAACTAAAATACCAGTTAACAGAATTTTCCATAGCGCTTTTCAGGTCCTGGTCCATATTCCATGAATTAAAAGGGTTGTCATTTCCGTCCCATTTAACAAATGAATTGTGTGGTGTTATAATATTTTCTTCAAGTGCAATAACAGCGCTGTATATTTTATATGTAGAATTTGGCGAAATACGCTTTTGGGCATAATCTGCATTATACACATAATAAGTGTCATCCTGAGGATTATAAAGCACAAAACACCCCGGCGAGTCATTAAAAAATTTTGATAAATCCTCAATAATTATTTTTTCATTTTCCGCTTTATGATACCCATTAAAACCATAAGCGTTAAACGCAAATGGCACTTGGCAAATACCAAAAGCAGATACAATCAAAAATACAACTGCGCTTTTTATCTTACCCCTGCCCCTTTCATAGGAAATATGTGCAATACCTTCTATACGCTTTTTTAAAAGGCATTTATCGGCTCCAAATGCGGCATAAGTCCTTATCTTAGGCTCCAAAACACTTCTTTGTGCTGATTTAATAATAGTCATGCCATAGCTTACTGCGTTTTGAGAGCCTATTTTTTTTACAACACACCTGTCGCACCTTATTTCCATTTCAGATTTCATCTCTCTTAACCCAATGTGCACTATAGGATTAAACCAATACACAATCTGAAAAAAGCAAATAGCCAAACAGTTTAAAATATCTTTGTTTTTAAAATGAGCAATCTCATGCAGCATTATATATCTTATTTCATCATCTCTAAGACATCTGTAAGAGAAAGGAAAAACAATCACAGGTTTTATTAATCCTGTTAAAAACGGGCTTTTTACACTATCGGAAACAACAAGCTTTATACGCCTTCTTCTTATGCCAAAATCGTTGAGGCTATTATCAAATATAGTTACTAAAGATTTTCCCGGTTCAAAAGATGATTTAAGTATGCTTTTTATTTTTATATAATTTTTTACGGTTATAAGCAGAAGTATTGCAGCGCCTGTTAAATAAATAATCCACAGTATTTTGTAAAAATCATCAGTAAATATTCTATTTACCGGAACATAAAAGTCTTTGTATAAATAATTTCCTGCATTAGCATCTCCTGCCGCTGCACCTTGAAAACCGTAATTATATATGTTAACTTCCGAATAAGAACCAAACTCATTTACAAAAGGCAAAGAAATAATCTCTCCCGGCAAAAGCGGCACAGCCATTAAAAATAACAGCAAATACCAAATTTTAAAATTCCATCTGAAATTAATATTGTTTTTAAACATGCCTTTAACCGCAAGCAAAAAAACAATAAATATTGATATAAAAACAGTGCTCTTAATAAAACCGGCTATAAACAAGCTTAAACTCCTCCGTTTGAATTATGACTATCAAGTATTTTTTTCAGTTCTTCAATATCGTCATTGCTTAATTTGTCATTTTCAATAAAATTCATAACCATAGAATTAATTGTGCCGTTATAAAATTTATTCAAAAAACTTTCGCTTTCTTCATTTATGTAATCGTTTTCGTTAATAAGCGGTGTATAAACAAACTCACGGCTTCTTTTGGTAAAGCTAACAGCCCCCTTTTTTACAAGCCTTGAAAGAAGTGTCTGAATTGTTCTTGGACTCCATTCCCTCTTTCCTTTAAATTTTAAAACAACTTCGTTTGTACTTATAGGATAAGAGTCCCATATTACTTTCATAATTTCATACTCTGCCTCTGAAATCTTAATATTTTCGGACACACAATCATCTCCTACATCTGTAATATTTTTATTATAACACTTTTAAACATTCTGTCAACAAGCCCAGTGCATTTGATTTTGAGCCAAAGTTCAATATAGTAAAAAACACTGAAGTTTCGGTTTTTACCCACCTGAAGTAAATACCAACTGTTAATTTGAAAAACACTTTGATTTCCAAAGCTTTCATTATTTTAAAAAAATATAAACAAAGTTTTCCATCAATCTTAAAAGAGCCTTACGGCTCTTTTATATTTTGGCTATTAAATTTGTTCAAATAATATTCGGCAATGTTTTTATACTTATCATCATTAACAGCTTTTCTTCCTGTTTCAGAAATGCCGTATATGCCTTTTTCAACTTTTTCAAACCATTTGTAATAGTTTTTATATAAAATTGAGTATGTGCCTTTTTCGTATCCAAGTTCACGCAGACCGGCGCCGCTAATTGGTCCGTAAACAATAATCAGGCACAAAAGCTCAATTGATTTTTCCCTGTAGGCAGTAATTATTTTTCTGCCGGCGCTTCCGCCTATATTATAATCTCCGCTTCTTGAAGCAGCTTCTTTCTTAACAGATGACTGCTTTTTGTAATTGGTTATACTGTTTATTTCATCAGGCGAAATTATGATTTCCGCAAATTTTACAGGGCTGTCCAACGCGACTGTTATTAAGCCGAAATCAAGTTTTCTGCACAGTTTAAGCATATACTTGTAATTTTTGTCTTTAGCTCCTTTTTTAGGACGTGGTATAACAGCATAAACATTTTTGCAGAATGTCTGCCGGTTTAAAAGCTGATATATAAGGGTTAAATTAAAACTTTTTTTCATCTCGGCAACAACTGTTTTGTCATATTTAACAGCATAAATATCACAGTCCTTAACTTCAGACTTAACAGTAAAGCCCATATCCTCAAATAAGCTTTTAACCGGTAAATATAAATCTGTTTCTTTGAAATCAGGCATTTTTGTTCTCCGCCATAAATTTTTCTATATCTTCAACTGTTTTAATCATATTTTCAGTAAGTATCTCACAGCCGTTTTCCGTTACAAGGGCATCATCTTCAATCCTTATTCCTATGCCCCATTCCTGAATATAAAGTCCCGGCTCAACACTGATAACCATACCCGGCTTTAAGCTTTGGCTTCTGTCGCCCACATCATGGGTTTCAGCCCCTATAAAATGGCTTACACCATGGAAATAATATTTAAACACATCATCTTTTGTTTTAACAATACCAAGCTTTTTAAGCTCTTCAAAGTAGTAATCTTTAAGAATTTCATTAAGCTCAGGGTACATTACGCCCGGCTTAATATTATCTATAATAAGCTGCTGACCTTTTAAAACAATGTTATAAACAGTTTTCTGCAAAGGAGTAAATTTACCGCTTACAGGAAATGTTCTTGAAATATCACCACTGTAATAACCCCACTGTGCTCCAGCATCTATTAATATAAGGTCGTTTTCTTCTGTCTTTCTGCTGTTGTTCATGTAATGAAGCACAGTGCCGTTTATCCCTGAAGCCGCTATTGTTTGGAAAGCTTTATCTTTTACGCCGTTTTTCCTTAAAATAAAGTCGTAATATGCCTCTATCTCGTATTCAGCCATACCCGGTTTGGCATTTTTCATCATTTCCTCTATTCCGAGCCTTGTTATTTCACCGGCTTTACGTATAAGCTCAATTTCCCATTTATCTTTTATAACTCTCATTTGGGCAAATACAGGGAATAAATCTTCAAAAGGTATGCTGCCGAAAATGACGCGCATTTTCTCTGTTAACTCTTTTATGTCTAAGTCTTTTCTCTCAAAATCCATAAAAAGGCGCTTTGTGTCTACAGCAAACTTTTGCAAATCACTGTTTAAATCATCTAAAAACTTAATATCTTCAATTCCGCTTATCTCTTTTGCTTCTTTTGCCGTAATGTTAGCTCCTACCCAGCGCGCCATCTGTCCGTTATCATGCTCAATATAAAGCCTTTCAAAACTTCCCTTTTCGTTTTTGCCCATAACAAGTATTAAATTTTCTCTGTCTATACCTGTTGCATAATAAAAATTTCTATCCGGCGTAAATGGATAAAATTCATCGCCGCGTTTTACGGGCGCCTTTCCTGCATATAAAACAGCCAAATCATTATTTTCAAGTTTATTTAAAAATTTTTTTCTGTTAAGTATAAAATTTTCTTTCATAATATGATTATCTCCTTTTAGAAAGCATTATATTTATTTTAGCACAAAGGCACAAAAATAAATATAGTATAGTTTAAAATTATAATATGTGTTATTCTAAAATTATTAAATATAAATCAGGGAGATGATACAAATTTCTGTTTCAATAAAAAAATGCAAAAACTATAAATACGAAAACGTAAAAAAAGCCGTTGAGCAATGTTTTGACAATTTAGGCGGCATTGAAAAATATATTAAAAAAGGGGAGCATGTCCTTTTAAAGGCTAACCTTGTTATGCGCAAGGACCCAAAAGAAGCCGCAACAACCCACCCGTCTGTTATTGCCGCGATTGCCGAAATACTTATAGACTACGGCGCTTATGTTGAAATAGGCGACAGCCCCGGCGGACCTTTTAATGAAGTTCTTTTAAAAAGCATATATAAACATACAGGTATGGAAAGTGCCGCCAGAAAATCCGGCGCAAAGCTGTCTTTTGACACTACGTCTAAAACAGTTTCATATCCGGACGGGGTTAAACTTAAAGAGCTTACAATTACAAACATGGTATTAAAAGCCGACAAGGTTATTTCTGTCGGCAAACTTAAAACACACTGTATGACAAGAATGACCGGAGCTGTTAAAAATATGTTCGGCTCCGTGCCGGGAACTAAAAAAACCGAGTATCACTTTAACTGTCAGGATATAGAAAGCTTTTCAAACTGTCTTTGCGATATATGCTCTTTTGTAAACCCTGTTTTATCTTTTTTAGATGCTGTAACAGGCATGGAAGGCAACGGTCCAACAGCAGGCAGCCCGCGGCAGATAGGTCTTATTATGGCAGGAGATAACCCTTTTGAGCTTGACATTGCCGCGGCAGGAGTAATAAACACGCCTCCGGAAGAAATACCGCTTTTAAAATGCGCTATAGACCGAAAACTATGCACAAAAGATTTAAGCAAAACTGAAATTTTCGGAGAGATGTTAAAAGACTGCACTATAAAAGATTTTGCTGTACCAGAAAACAAGAGCGTTCATTTTTTTGGTAAAAACACACCCAAATTTGTTTTGGATTTTGCAAGCACACATATTTATCCGCACCCAATTTTTACAAAGAAATGCGTTGGCTGCGGAGTATGCGCCGAAAGCTGCCCGGCAAAAATAATAAAAATTAAAAATAAACAAGCTAAAGCTGACTTAAAAAAATGCATACACTGCTTCTGCTGTCAGGAATTATGTCCGCAGAAAGCAGTTAAAATTAAAAAGCCGTTTATACTAAAATTAATGTCAAGGCTTTAAATACAAAAAAGACAGAAAAAGCATTAAACTTTTTCTGTCTTTTTATTTTAAAGAACAAGCAGTTTAGCTACATTAAAGAACACAATAAGCGAAACCGAGTCAACAACTGTTGTAATCAACGGTCCTGCCATAATTGCCGGGTCAAAATGCAGTTTTCTTGCAGCCATTGGCAAAAGACAGCCTATAAATTTTGAAATTATAACTGTTATGCAAAGACTTAAACTTACTGTAAGATTAACCATAATCGGTGTTCCGCCTAATATAAGTATTCTTAAAAAGTTAACGGAACTAAGTATTATGCCGCAAATAACGCCTACTCTTATTTCTTTCCAAATAACACTAAAAACATCACTAAGTTCAATTTCACCTACCGCCATGCCGCGGATTATAAGTGTTGAGGACTGAGAACCTGCGTTTCCGCCTGTATCCATAAGTATAGGAATAAACGCCGCAAGAAAAACAGAAGAAGCCAAAATTTCGTTATATCCGCTTATTATGGCGCTTGATAACGTACCGGAAATCATAAGTACAAGAAGCCATACAATTCTGTTTTTAGCCAGATGGAATACGCTTGTTTTAAGATACTCATCTTCAGACGGGAGCAATGCGGACATTTTTTCTATATCCTCAGTGTTCTCTTCTTCAATAACATCTACTATATCATCAACTGTTATAATTCCTACAAGCCTTTGCTCATTATCAACTACCGGAAGGGCTATAAGGTTGTATTTTTTAAATATTTTTGCAATATCCTCCTGGTCATCAAGAGTACGCACAAATATAACGTCATCTTCCATTATATCAGAGACCATTTCGTCATCTTTAGATAAAAGCAATGTCCTTAAAGATACCATGCCGATAAGCTTTCTGCGGCTGTCAACCACATAACATGAATAAATTGTTTCCTTATCAAACCCCGTCTTTCTTATAAGCTCCATTGCCCTGCCCACCGTATAGTCCCAGTGAAACTCCATAAACTCTATTGTCATAATAGAGCCGGCACTGTCTTCAGGATAATTAAGAAATCTGTTAATTATTTTTCGCCTGTCTTCGTCTACATTTTTAAGTATTCTTGTAATTACATTTGCCGGAAGCTCGCCCAAGACATCTACAGCGTCATCAACGCTTAACTCATTGATTATTGTCTGAACTTCGTTATCTGTAACGGAATTTAAAATATCCTCCTGCATGTCGCTGTCCATATATGAGAAAGTTTCAGCGGCATTGTCTTTTGTTAAAAGCCTGAAAACAAGAAGACGTTTTTCTTCAGGCACTTCCTCAAAAAACTCAGCAAGGTTAGCGGCGTTTTCCTCATTTATTTCTTCTTTCAGCTGAGCGTACTTGCATTCATCAAGAAGTTCAAGCCACTCCCTGAACTCTGCATTGCTTTCTTCCATTTTCAATTTACCTCCGTTTCCTAATTTTGGGCATAAAAAAACAGCGTCAAACCGCTGTGGCACAAAAACGAAAGGTATACCAAAACATGTTATACCCTTAGCTGAATTTTTATGCCATAGCCGTAAAAGCCTAAATAATGTTTAAAACTGCATAAAGGAACAGGTTCCGCAGAATAACTTTCGCCATTATCCATAAAAATTCACCTCCAAAAGTATATAAGCAACAAATTATCATAAACAGTATATTATTTAATTTAATTAACGTCAACCAAAATTTTTGTTAAATTGTTTTAAACCCCTTGCCCCAATGCAGATGTATTGTTAAAATAATATATAAAATATAAAATTCGAGGTTATGCAAATGAATTATAAGCCTGATAAAATCCAGCCGATTTTTCCCATTTTAAAAGTAACTCTTGCTCTTGGCGTTTTTTATTTAATAGCCATACTTATTTCACCTGCAAAAATATATACAGCAATATATTATTTGCGTATATTTATACCTTTAGTTATAATAGCCGCAGTATACATGATTATGGCTTCAAGAAACGCTGAAATTAGAATTGAAGAAAACTCTATTACATTAAATCTTGATTTTGGAAGAAATAAATCAACTGAAGTTGATTATTCATTTATAAATAGCTGTACAATCAGCCAAAACGCTTTGGAAAAGCTGTTTAATGTATATTCTGTTAAGTTAATGACTCTATCAACAGAACCTAAAGTACAGAAAGAAATATCATTTATAAATCAATACATGATTTTCAGCAGTAAAACAGCTGAAAACATCAATCAGCATATTAATAACATAAAAAGGCTGGAGGTATAAAGTACCGCCAGCCTTATTTTTAGTTTGATAATATAAAATAATAACGTAATACTTCAAATAAAAAATTAAACTTTATGCTTAATTTAATTTTGCCCCATTAAACCCATTCAATTATTCTAATACTCCAGCAACCTCTTTAACGGCTTCTTTTTCATCCGAACCATCAGCTGAAATTTTAACCTCTGTATCCGGAGTAATGCCTAAAGAAATTATGCACATAAGACTTTTTGCATTTACTATTTTGTCTTCAAGAGATACTTTAACTTTGCTCTCGAATTTGCTTGCTGTCTGAACAAAAAAAGCTGCCGTGCGTGTGTCCAATGTTTTTTTAACAATAACAGATTTTTCAGTCATTTTTGTCATCCCATTCCCTTCATTAGCTCTTTAGCTATTTTACTTATTTTGTGAAGCCTGTGATTAATACCTGATTTGCCAACCGGAGGAGACATTTTTTCACCTAACTCTTTTAAACTTGCGTCAGGATACTCCAGCCTTGCCGCTGCTGTGGCATGAAGTGCCGGTGAAAGATAAGAAAGTCCGTAATTATCACGAATAAATTCTATATCTTCTATTTGTTTTACAGCCGCGTTAACGGTTTTATTCAAGTTTGCAGTTTCACAATTTACTTTCCTGTTTACATTATTGCGCATATCCTTAAGTATTCTGATATTCTCAAAATCCATAAGCGCTACATGCGCCCCCATTATGTTAAGCAAATCCGAAATTTGTTCTCCGTCTTTTATGTATACTACAAAGTGTTCCTTGCGCTGTATACATTTTGACTCAATGCCAAATGAATTGATAATTTCCATAAGACGCAAACTGAATTTTTCATTCAGTGATACAAATTCCATGTGGTAAGTTTTTTCAGGATCATTAATTGACCCTGAGGCAAGAAAAGAACCCCTTATATAAGCTTTTTTGCAGCAAGTTCCGTGAAACAATTCATCTTTTGCAGGAACAAATTCAATTTGATTTAAGCCGTTTCGGCATGTGCCGCAGCGCTCCAATAATTCCAGCATTTTAGCTTTTGTTTCATTCTCCCCTGCTGAAAGTATATATACCCTGTTCTTTTTTAGCTGACTGTTTCTTCTTACCGTAATACTACAATCTATCTTAAAATTTTTTTTAATTAATGTAAAGCTCTTTCTTGCAACGGCAACATTTTCAGTCTGAACTTTTATACAAATTTTATTTTCATTTTCTATTATTTGACCGCATAAATTCAACACAGCCGTCAATTCCAGCAAATCACAATGTTCTTCTTCCCCAAAACAATGCAGCAATTCACTTTTAACATTAGAAGAAAATGACAAAAATTTTGCACCTCCATATATTTAAGCAGATTACTTAAATATAATTTATCGTCTACTTCTTCCGCCTTCGCCTAATTCCAAATGCTTTAGCGTTACATTTTTTCGTTTTATTGATATTTTTTGGAATAACGCGTTTGCAATGGTAACAGAACGGTGCTTTCCGCCCGTGCATCCAATAGATATGACAAGCCTTGTTTTTCCTTCCTTAATGTACTGAGGGATAAGAAACTCAAGCAAATCCATCAGTTTATCCATAAATATCCGGCTTTCTTCAAAACCCATAACATAGTCGTACACTGGCTTATCGTTTCCTGTAAGTTCCTTAAGCTCAGGCACATAATAAGGGTTAGGCAGAAACCTTACATCAAATACCAAATCAGCGTCAGCCGGTATGCCGTATTTAAAACCAAATGAACAAACGGTTATAATAAGCCCTTCATAATTTCCGTTTAAAAGAAATATGTTGTTAATCTGTTCTTTAAGCTCCTTAGTAAGTGTTTTTGAAGTATCAATAATATAATTGGCGCGTTTTTTTACATCTTTTAATATTTCACGCTCCATTTTAATGCCGTCTTCAATAGAGCCGTTTTTTGAAAGGGGATGGCTGCGCCTTGTCTCTTTAAATCTGTTTATAAGCGTTCTGTCTGAAGCGTCAAGGAACAGTATCTCGTATTCAAAGCCGCTGTCTGTAAGCTGTTTCAAACCCTCAAAAAGGTCTTTAAACATTTTGCCGCCTCTAATATCAACACCTAAGGCAATTTTATCTATTTCGTTGCTTTGCTCAAAAAGCTCGGCAAACTTTAAAAGCAGCATAGGCGGTATGTTGTCTGCACAAAAGTAATTTATATCTTCAAGGAATTTAAGCACTGTTGTTTTTCCCGCACCAGACATTCCCGTTACAATAATAAATTTCAAATCAGCCACCTCTTTTGCTACTTTTTCTATATTTTTTACATATTTACAGTTTTTCTGGCTTTCTTTCTCATTTTCTGCCTACAAACCTTACTTCCGGCTCTATTTTAACGCCAAATTTTTCATAAACCTTATTTTGGCAGTATTTTATAAGTTCTAATATATCATCAGTAGTAGCAGCGCCTGTATTTACAATAAAGCCTGCATGTTTTTCAGAAACCTGCGCACCGCCTATGCTTTTGCCTTTAAGTCCGCTCTCTTCAATAAGCTTTCCAGCAAAATATCCTTCTGGTCTTTTAAATGTGCTTCCGGCGCTCGGATAATTTAAAGGCTGTTTCTCCCTGCGTTTTAAGCCAAGCTCATTCATTCTTGACAAAATCACATCTGGGCTGTCCCTTTCTAAGCTTATGCAGCCATTTAATATAATATAGCTTTTTTTCTGAAAAATACTGCTTCTGTATCCCATATCAAGCTCATGTTTATATAATTTTCTTTCTTTAAGCTCATCATCAATAACATTTACCCATTCAATAATATCTTTCATTTCACCGCCGTAAGCTCCTGCATTCATAAATACTGCCCCTCCAAAGCTTCCCGGTATGCCTGAGGCAAACTCAAAGCCCGACAGACCAGCCTTTTGCGCAGCACTTGCAGCTGAAGAAAGAATTGTCCCGGCGCCTATTATAATTTTTGTACCTTCAATTTCAATGTCTGAAAAGTTTTCACCGATATAAATAACAGCGCCTTCTATTCCCCTGTCTGAAACGAGCATATTGCTCCCGTTTCCGAAAACATAATATTGTATATTGTTTTTATTAAGCGCATTAATTATTTTTACAATACTCTGACCGTCTTTTGGGGATATAAAATAATCGGCACATCCGCCTGTTTTAAATGAAGTATGATTTTTCATAGGCTCATTTTCAGCAACAGCGTCTTTTCCTACCAAATCAACAAGGGTTTCAAAAATATTCATCAGCGAAAACCTCCAAAATCAATGTTTAAGCATTGTAGAACCTATAATAACGGCATCATAATCAAGGTCGCACATTAAAATCTTAGTTTTTTTGTCGTCTTCATACTGTCCGAATGTTTTCTCATCAACTATTTTATTGACATTATCAATAAATTCCTGACCTATTTTTCTTATTTTGCCACCTATTGCAATAGCTTCCGGCTGAAGAACATTTACAACATTTATAAGACCAAGGGCAACATATTTTGTATAATTGTCAATTATTTCTTTTGCGTATATATCGCCTTTCTTAGCCGCTTCAAAAGGCGTTCTAAAAGACATAAGACGAATATCGCCGTTTACCATTTTAAAAAGCAGGCTTTCAGGATGTCTTACAGCCATAATCCTTGAATCCCTTACAAGAGCGTTTGTAGAAGCGTAAGCCGCCCAGCAGCCGTTTCTGCCGCACTCACACTGTTCCCCACGGAATACTATTACATGATGACCGAATTCCCCGGCGCCGTAAGCCAAACCATGATAAATATTATTATCTATAATAATACCGCCGCTTATGGCTGTGCCTATAGTAATAATTATTGTATTTTTCAAACCTTTTGTAGCGCCTATGCGGCTTTCAGCCAAAGCATAGCAGTTGGCGTCATTATCGCAGATAACAGGTATATTAACATATTTTTTCATCTCATCAGCTATAGGTGCGTTTTTAAATCCGAAATAACTGGAGTAAATCATAACCCCTGTGTGGCAGTCAACGCTTCCATAACAGCCAATGCCTATAAATTCAATATCCTTATTTATATCAAGCCCGTATTTATTAACTATTTTTATGCAAAGATGTGCCATATCTTTTATTAATTCATTAAATTTTCTGTATTTAAGGGTTGGTATGGATTCCTTAATAAGTATTTTGCCCGATTCGTCAACAATTCCGGCAGTAATATATGTCAAATCAAAATTTACACCCAGCCTATACATTTATTCCGCACCCCCATCATCATTATTTTCCGACATAGCCTTTAATCTTTCGTTAAGTATCTCTTCAGCGCTGTAACCTACAAGGCGCTGTCTTAAATTCATAGCAGCAACTTCGCAGATAACAGCTGTATTTCTTCCCGGTCTTACAGGTATTGTATTGGAAGGTATTTTTACACCCATAATATCATGATACTCTTCATTAAGACCTATTCTTGAATAAATTTTTCCATTTTCCCACATTTCAAGCTTAATTACAAGCTCAATATTTTTAACTTGCTTTACCGAACCTACACCGAAAAGCTCTTTAACATCTATTACGCCTATACCTCTTATTTCTATAAAATGCTTTATAAGTTCCGGGCATGTGCCTTGAAGATTATCATAAGAAAGCTTTTTAATTTCAACCGCGTCGTCAGCCACAAGCCTGTGTCCGCGTTTAATAAGCTCAAGGGCAGTTTCGCTTTTTCCTATACCGCTGTCGCCTATTATAAGCACGCCAACACCATATATATCAACCAAAACACCATGAACAGTAACTCTTTGAGCAAGCTCATTTTTAAGCCATCTTGTGGCATTTTCTATAAAATCCGGTTCAGGTGCTTCTGTAGAAAAAACCGGCACATTAAATTCCTCGCTGAAAACAAGTATTTCAGGAAAAATCTCAAGACCGCCGCATACTATAAAGCATGGAAATCTGTAAGAAAACAGTTCTCTTAAAACCTGCTCCCTGAAAACCGGCTCAAGCCTTTCCAAATAAGCATGCTCCACTTTGCCTATAACCTGTACAGCGTCACTTTCAAAGTAATCAAAAAAACCGGCAAGCTGCAAAGCCGGTCTGTTAACCGCCGAGTTCTTAATTATCCTGCCCTCAAGAGAAATTTCAGGAAGCTCATTTTTAAGCTTAAACTCGTTGGATAGTTTCTCAACAGATACAGAATACATTTCAATACCTCCATAAAAATTCGGACAGCAATCCGAATCTAAGGTAAAAAATACCAAAAACCATAATAATAAAATAAAATTTTATATTCCAAATATTAACACACCATATATATAAAATCAAATATATTTGTCAACTTAATTAAAAATAATTTAGACAATTAAATTTATGTTTTATTTAATTTCAGGATTCTCCTGCCTGAAAAAACTGTAAACAGTTTCAGCCGAGCGTATGTTCATGCCATCTGCTTCCAGCAAGTCGCCAACTTCCGCATTTTTAATCTTCTCAATATCTCCAAAATGTTTAAGGAGCGCTTTTCTCCTTGCCGGACCAATAGTCGGTATATGGTTTAATATAGAATCCACCTGAGATGACTCCCTTAGTTTTCTGTGGTACTCAATAGCAAACCGGTGGACTTCATCCTGTATCCTTGTAACCAGCTTAAAGCCTTCTGAATTTGCAGGAAGCATTATTTCCCTGTCTTCATAAAGCAGCCCTTTAGTTCTGTGCCTGTCATCTTTAAACATACCGCATACTGGTATATCCATTCCAAAAGACGCTAAAACAAGTTTTGCCGCCTTAACCTGTGCTTTGCCGCCGTCCATTAATATTAAATCCGGCAGTCTTGCAAATCCTCCTGTCTTGTTGTCCATCTTGTCCTTAATGCTGTGATTTATCCTTCTTGTCAGAACTTCCTGCATGCTGGCAAAATCATTTGCACCGGCAACGTTTTTTATTTTAAACTTCCTATAGTCGCTTCTTTTAGGCATGCCGTTTTCAAATACAACCATTGCACCAACAGAAAAGAATCCCTGTATGTTTGATATATCGTAAGCCTCTATTCTCTCCGGTATGCTTTCAAGTCCCAAAGCACGGCTTATCTCTTCAACTGCGCCCTTTGTTCTTGCATTATCCTTTTTAAGTTTTTCGCCAAACTGCTCAAATGTAATAGACGCATTTTTATACGCAAGCTCAACAAGCTGCTTCTTTTCCCCTTTTACAGGCACGGTAACAGTTACTTTACTGCCTTTTAAATTAGATAAAAAGCTTAAAATAACTTCTTTCTCATCTTCCACAATATCTTCCGAAAGTATAAGTTCTTTAGGTACAAAAGCAGTTCCGCTGTAAAACTGCTTTATAAATTCAGTTATAATCTCGTTTCGTGTCATTCCTTCCGTGTTATTTATTAAAAAGTGTTCTCTGCCCATAACTTTTCCGCCTCTTATAAAAAACACCTGTATAAGGGCTTCGTCAAAGGCGCGGACAAATGCTATAACATCACTGTCGTTAAAGCCTGTGTTAGCCATTTTCTGTCTTTGTTCTACATTTTTAATATACTTTATTTTATCACGGTACTGAGCGGCTTTCTCAAACTCCAAATTTTCAGAAGCTTCTTCCATTTTCTCCTGCATCTTATGGATAATATCTTTATGCTTGCCCTCAAGAAAATCAAGAGCCTCATTAACATACACTGCGTAATCCTCTTTTTTTATATTTCCCTGGCACGGAGCGCAGCACTGACCAATATGGTAATTAAGACAAGGTCTTTCTTTGCCTGTATCCCTTGGAAGGACTTTCCGGCATTTTCTTAAAGGCCACATTTTATTAATCATCTCTATTGTTTCCTTAACTGCGTACGCGTCTGTAATAGGACCAAAATACTTGGCTCCGTCTTTTAAAACCTTGCGCACCATAAAAACCCTTGGAAAGTCCTCATTTACTGTAACTTTAACATAAGGATACATTTTATCATCTTTCAGCATTATATTATATTTAGGTCTGTGTTCTTTTATAAGATTGCACTCTAAAATAAGCGCTTCCATTTCGCTGTCAGTAACAATGTATTCAAACTCCGCTATATGCTTAACCATGCTTATAACTTTAGCTGAATGATTTTTGTTAGACTGGAAATACTGACGCACACGGTTTTTAAGGCTTACAGCCTTGCCTACATATATAATCTCATCATCAGCATTTTTCATTATGTATACACCGGGTTTAGACGGCAGTTTTTTTAATTCCTCATTAATATCAAACATAGTTTTCTCCGTAAACAACAAGTAATTTAAAACATAAAGACTACATAATAATATAAAGAATATCTCAAAAGGATTGATTTTATGCGTAAAAACAGCTTTGCCGCAGGTTGTATTATATTAATGGCAGCCAATATAATCACCCGGTTTATGGGATTTTTTTACAGGGTTTATATGTCAAAGTCAATAGGCGCCGGCGGCATGGGTCTTTACCAACTGATAATGCCTGCTGTTTTTAATAAGGCAAAAAACTCAGTTTAATACATTATAATTCTTTATAAATTATCAGGCAACAAAAACAATGTTTCCATTTTAAAGTTAAAACGGATTGATATACTTTGTTTTAATCTCTATTTCGTTTTTGCCGCATACAATTATTTTTTCGGCAAACGCTTTCAGTAAAAAAACAGTGTTGCGCAAAAAGATTTTTTCTGTATCTGAAATATATCCCAGCTTTTCATCTGACTTTTTTAATTTCAAACTGATATTTTTAATATTTATATTAAAATCATTTTCGCCTATTTTCCCATTCTTAAACAACTCATATAAACCTGACTTTTTCAAATTCAAATATCTTTTTGAACACATTGCCTTGTGTTTTAAATTTTCCAGCGTATTGCCTGATTTTCCAAACAGCAAGAAATAATGTGTTTCAAATATTTTAGAAGCAGTTTTATACAAATCAGAGCTATTTATTCCGGTGTTTTTACATATACCCCCTGTTGAATTTAATGAACATACGTAATACCCGATTGTTTTATTTTTGTTTTTAATACTTTTAAGGCTCATTTTAAAACCGCACATACCGCAGTGAATGTTAAATCCAGAATTATTATTTTTGCTGATATGCCTGTTAGTGTTTTTACTTCTTTTCCTTTTATTTAAAATATTCTGAACCAGTTCAAAATTGCTTCTGCTTACTATTGCCTTATGCGTATTTTCAACCGTTATCCATTTTTCTTCAGGAAGACGGACGCTTTTTCCCTTAGGCGCAAGTGTTGTTTTAACAGACTGAACCGTATCGCCTATGTAAGCTCTGTTTTGGAGTATTCTTTTAATACCGCTTTCACGCCAGAAAAAGTTTTGACATTTCTTTTCTTTTACAACGCCTTTTTTTATTTTATAAGCGTAAGGCGTTAAAACTTTTTCTTCATTAAGTATTTTAGCTATTTTATAACAGCTTATATTATTTTTAGCCATGTCAAATATATATTGAACTACATGTGCCGATTCATCATCTATTTCAAGTTTCTTTCCGTTTTTTATATATCCATACGGCGCCAAAGAGCCTAAAAACTGTCCTTCTTTCATCAGCACTCTTAAAGCAGATTTCTCCTTTTTGGAAATATCCCTTACATATCCCTCATTAAGTATGTTTCTTAGGCTAATCAAACAGTTATTGTTTTCGCAATTTTTTAAACTGTCGTAATTATCATTAACTGAAATAAACCTAACACCCCAAAAAGGAAACACTTTTTCTATTAAATTTCCAGTTTGGGCATAATCTCTTCCTAAACGCGAAATATCTTTTACTAAAACACAGTCTATTAAGCCTGAATATATATCAGACAGCATATTTTCAAGTCCTTCTCTTTGTTTTATCATTCCGCTTTTGCCTAAATCCAAATATGTATTATATAACATAATATCAGTATTGTTTTTTAAATAATCATTTAAAATTTTAAACTGGTTTTCCGCACTTTGGCATTCATCCTGCCCCTTGCTTTCAAGTACGGAAACACGTATATATAATCCCGCTTTATACACGCAAAACCGCCTGCCTATAAACTGAATTTTAATTCAATCTCAATTAAATTACTGTCAAATACAAGTATATTTTTTATTATCTCGCCTGCTGCCGCTCTTTGATGGCATAAATCCGCTTCAATGCTATTATTTAAAAGTCCGTCTATTCTATTTGTAAGTTTTTTTATTTCTTTTAAATAAAAATTTTTAAGTTCTTCGGCATCATTTTTTGTAATAACCCCTGTTTTTACGTCTGAATTGATATAACTTATAAGGCTGTTAAATTCATATTTTCTTTTTTCAAGCATTTTTATTTCATACTCAGCATTCAAAACACCACTCAGTTCTCTTAGTTTTAAGTTAATTTCAGTTACTTTTTTAATGCCTAAATGCAATAAAGCATACATGTTTATAACATTTACAACTGTATACTCAATGATAACTCCATCTGCGGCGCTGTTACTGCACATACCATTTTTGCAGCCTGAGCATATATAATACATATATTTAGCTCCGTTGGCATTTATAGTGTGATGAGTCATTCTGCTTTGGCATTTTCCGCAAAATAAAAAGCCAGAAAGCTGATAAAGGCTTTGGCTGTTTAAAGACGTCCTTGCTGGCACTTTTATAATTCTGTTTACAATGTTAAAAATGCTTCTGCTTATAACAGCTTCATGTGTTCCGCTTACTTTAAACCACATATTTTCCGGCTTTAAAGTATATTTTTTTATTTTATGGTTTGGGGTGCTTTTTTTGCCCTGAACAAGACAGCCTGTATAAACTTCATTTGTAAGTATGTTTTTAACTTCAGAAGCGCTCCATAGATATGATGTGTTTGAGATTGTTATTTCTTTATTTCTACAATATTCTTTAGGCGGAATAATACCGGATATATTAAGCTTTTCCGCTATCCTGCCGCAGCTTACTCCTAAAAAAGCCATTAAAAACATGTTTTTGACTATAAACGAAGAATAATCATCTTTAACAAGACTGTTCTTGTTTCCGATGCTCTTTTTATACCCGTAAGGCGCAAAAGCTCCTATATACTCACCGTTTTTTCGCTTTATATCAAGGCTGGCTCTTATTTTAAATGATATGTCGGCACTGTAAGAATCATTAAGCATATTTTTAAATGGTATTAAAAGACTGTCGCCAAAACCTTTTTTTAAGCTGTCAATGCAGTCTGTTACAGCAATAAATCTTATTCCTTCTAAAGGAAAAAACCGCTCTATATAGTATCCGGACTCAATATAATTTCGCCCAAACCGCGATAAATCCTTAACTATAACACAGTTTACTCTGCCATTTTTTATGTCATCAATTAAAGCCTTAAAAGCCGGTCTTTCAAAATTTACGCCGGAAAAACCATCATCAATTCTTTCAGCAATAAGCTCTATGTCACCCATGCTTTTTACAAAATCAGAAATAATTTTTCTTTGGCTCTGTATGCTGTTGCTTTCGTCTTTGTCACCATCATCTTTTGAAAGTCTTAAATATGCGGCTGCCCTATACTTTTTTAACATAGCTAAATATCCAAAGAATCCATATATTCTTTAAAACATTCCTCAAAAGACGGTCCGTTTTCGGCATATTTAATTTTAACAGTTACATCGCCGCATTTAAAAACACAAGGGTTTCCAATTTGTTCAATAAAATATGCCATTCTTTCTTCTTTAGTCATTTTGTCTGTAAATTCAATATCTCTAATATCTTTTAATTTACTGTTATGCCTGCCCATAATTATAAGTTCCCCATTAATTTTTTATTTTTACTAATTATATTTTCAAATAAACAAAATATGAGTTTTTAATTAATTAAAGGATTTGAAAAATTAAAGCATATTTCTATTTCTTCAGCACTGAAAACCTTTATTTTGTTTATAAACACTTTTATAGCACACTTTAAATAATTGGAATTGTCTTTATTAGCAGATAAATTCAGCTCAAATTTTTTATCATAAGATTTATTTTTAAATTTGTTTATATTATTTATTTCATTTAAAAACTCGTTTACGCCTATTTTTCCGCACTTATGCTTTTCATAAATTTCGGCTTTTAATTTAATTGTTTTTGCAGGTTTAATTTCTGAACAGGGACTGTGTTTTTCAAAAGTATCCAGATTGCTGTCACTGTTAAAGCACATATCAAAGCCTGAAATTAAAGCATTTATATTAAGTATTTTTATTACCAAAAACTCTAAATCTCTGTATTTAAGTGTGTGTTTAAAACACACGCTTTCTTTGTCTTCCCTTGCCCTTTTGCAGTAGAAATACTGCTTTTTTCCACAGCCGGAGTGGTAAAGTGTTTTGCCGCATACACCACAGTAAACTTTGCCATAAAACGGATGATATTCGTTCCTTTTTGATTTTATTTTCATACTGTTTTCATTCAACAGTTTTTGGACATTAAAAAAAAGCCCCTTATCTATTATAGGCTCAAAGCGCCCGTAAAATTTGTGCCAGTTTTCTTCAGGCTCTTTTACGGGCTTTTTTATATTTTTTGACATATACCTTCCTAAAATCAAAGTTCCAGTGTAACGCTCATCTTTTAGAATATCCCGTATTTTGGTTGCATTCCAAAACCGCCTTGTGTCTTTTTTGCTTAAATTTTCACAAGGAGCAGGAATATTTTTTTCATTAAGCAGTAAAGCTATGCGTCCGGCGCTTAAATTATTTATAGCGCAACCAAATATAAATTTAACCACAGGAGCTGTTTTTTTATCAACAATATACGTATTTCTTGCGCTGTCCTTTTTGTAGCCGTAAAAAGACCGGCTTATTTTAATTTCGCCTTTTTTTATTAACTGCCGCTTTGTTGCTTTTATTTTCTCAGATAAATCACGGCTGTAGTATTCGTTCATAATGCCTTTAAACGGGATATCCAAGCCCTGCTTTACGCCTGTTAAACTATCGTAACCATCGTTAACAGATATAAACCTTACCTTAAAATACGGGAAAAAATATTCCACAAAGCTTCCCAAATCAATATAATTTCGTGAAAGCCTTGAAAAATCTTTAACTATAACACAGCTTATCTCATTCCTTTTTATTGACATAACTAAGCTTTTAAGACCCGGTCGGCTGGTATTCGTGCCAGTATAACCATCGTCAGAAAACTCCAAAACACGGCTGCCTTTTAAATCGCGTTTTGAGTTTATAAAATCATTTAAAAACTTCCTTTGGTTAACTATGCTTTGGCTTTCGCTGGAGTTTTTATCCTGAGCGGAAAGGCGCATATATAAAGCTATGACATTATATTGTTTCAATCTACATATACCCTTTTATCTGCTTTTTATATTTATATTACGCTTTAAATAAAACAATACTATTCCAAATCTTTAAGTCCTCGGAGAATATGAAAACGCATTGCCATTTCAGCCCCGTCACCGTCCCGGTATTTTATAAAACGCGCTATTGCAGGATGATATAAAAGAGCATTTTCGTTGGATTTTTCGGTATGTCCAACTTTGCTTGATGTCTGTATGGCATCACTTACAGCACTTTCTATAGACGGCATAGTAAGCTTAATTACATCATTTTTTGTAGCTTCGGCAATTAAGGCATGAAACTGCTGGTCCTCTTTTGTAAAAGGCTTTCCCGATTTAATTAACTGCGTTATTTTTTCTGAAAAAGCGCTTATATTCTCAATCTGCTTTTCATCAGCATTTTCAGCCGCAAGCCGGGCGCTTTTAGGTTCTAATATCAAACGGAACTCAAACCAATGCTTAACAAGCTTTTTCTTATCCTCAAGGTATTTCATTCCGTATATGTCATCGTTTTCTCCCATTGAATCAGAAACAAAAGTGCCGCTGCCTCTTTTTATAACAAGAATGCCTTTTGCGGCTAAAATTTTAATAGCTTCTCTTAAAGAAGCACGGCTTACCCCCAGTTCAGCGCTTAAATCATACTCGTTAGGCAGTTTGCTGCCGGGAATATATTTTTTATCCAAAAAAATCATATCGCTTATTCTGTTAGCTATTGTCTGGCTTACCGGTATAAACTGGCCTTTCATTCATCTCACCCTTTGCAAAAGTAGTTAAGCTGTAAAGTTGTAAGACTAATTTTACCAAAAATCAATAAAATTGTCTATATACTGTTGACATTTGAGTAATTTTTAGTTAATATCAATACTAAGTTGTATGACTGATTTTATTTATAAAGGAGTTGTTCAAATGCGAAGCGATGCTATAAAAAAAGGACCTAAAAAACTTCCACACAGAACATTATTAAAGGCTCTCGGTCTTACTGATGCCGAAATAGAAAGACCTCTTATAGGCGTAGTTTGTGCCAAAAACGAAATTATACCTGGTCACATGCACTTGGGATTAATTGCACAGGCTGTTAAAGACGGTATCCGTCTTGCAGGCGGAACGCCTTTTGAATTTCCTGCTATAGGCGTATGCGATGGTCTTGCTATGGGTCATGACGGAATGCACTACTCACTAATAAGCCGCGAGCATATTGCAGACAGTGTAGAAATTATGGCTAACGCCCACCCATTCGACGCTCTTGTTTTTATACCTAACTGCGACAAAATAGTCCCGGGAATGCTCATGGCTGCTTTAAGGCTTAATCTTCCAAGCATATTTGTAAGCGGCGGTCCAATGATGCCGGGAAAACTTATGGACGGCTCAAAAACTACATATTCCAACGGTTATGAGTTTATACCTAAGCTCGAACAGGGATTATGCACAGAAGAAGAAGCTATGGATGTAGAAAATAACACTTGTCCAGGCTGCGGAAGCTGCGCCGGAATGTTCACAGCTAACTCTATGAACTGCCTTACAGAGATTATAGGTATGGGTCTTCCTGGAAACGGCACAATTCCTGCTGTAAATTCAGGCAGAATACGCCTTGCCAAAGAAGCCGGAATGAAAATAATGGAAATTCTTGAAAAAGATTTAAGACCACGGGATATTGTTACGGCTAAAGCCCTCGAAAACGCTCTCCATGCCGATATGGCTTTAGGCTGCTCTACAAACACAGCCCTTCATCTTCCGGCTATAGCCCATGAAGCCAGACTTACAATAGATTTTGAGGAAATTAACAGAATAAGCAAAGAAACACCGCATTTGGTTAAATTAGCTCCTGCCGGAGCTGACTGCCTTGTAGACCTTGAAGAAGCAGGCGGATTAAGCGCTCTTATGAAAGAGCTTGAAAGCTACGGTCTTTTTGATACAAGCCTTATTACATGCACATGCAAAACAATTGCGGAAAATATTAAAAACGCTAAAATACGCAACCCACAGGTAATAAGAAGCAAAGAAACAGCTTACTCACCAGACGGCGGGCTTGCTGTTTTATGGGGAAACATAGCTCCAGACGGCGCTGTTGTAAAAAAAGGCGCTGTGCTTCCTGAAATGCTTGTGCATAAAGGTCCTGCAAGGGTATTTAACAGCGAAGAAGAATGCATTGATGCTATGACAGCAGGAAAAATTGTTCCTGGAGATGTAATTGTTATAAGATATGAAGGTCCTAAAGGCGGTCCAGGAATGAGGGAAATGCTTGCCCCAACAGCAACCCTTGCCGGTCTTGGACTTGACAGCTCAGTTGCCCTTATTACAGACGGACGTTTTTCAGGCGCTTCAAGAGGCGCTTCAATAGGTCATATTTCACCTGAGGCAGCTGCCGGAGGTCCTATAGGTCTTATTGAAGAAGGCGACATTATATCCATAGATATGAACAACAATACGCTTAATGTTGAAGTCGATGAAGCTACACTTGCTAAACGCCGTGAAAACTTTAAGCCTATACTTAAAGAAGTTCCTAACGGTTATCTTAAACGCTACAGGCAGCTTGTTACAAGTGCAAATACAGGCGCTGTATTTATGGACTAAAAACTCAACATAAAATTAAACATAATTTTTATTCAGTTTTTAATTTATGTTTTAATTACAAAAAGCAGACAGCCCACCCTGTCTGTTTTTTGTTATAAACAAAAACAGCTTTAAGCAAAAAATACCAGTTAATATAAATTTATATTAATTTACAGCAATCAAGCTGAGTTTTATTAAAATTTTATATTGGCATAACATAATTTTATAAAACTTTAAAAATTTATTTAACTAAGAGCCTGTTTTAATTTTTCCATATTAAAAAACAGCACCTTTATATATATTATGCTACTCCATAACCGCATCGGGCATAACAACAACTGTATCAAAACTTACTGCCGAACAGACAAAAGAAAATGCCGTTTCAAATTCCATTACAATATTAAAAGCGGCTCTTTCAATAAGCCTTTCACTAAGCATAACAATGAGTATCATTATGTACTTTAATGCTGACTTTGCAGCTGAATACTTTATAAAAGACATACGCGGCGCGGCGCCTTTAAAAATATTGAGTCTTTGCCTGCCTTTTATGGCGGCAGGCTCATGCATAAAGGGTTATTTTTTAGGACGTCAGAACAATATTTTTCCGGCATTGTCACAAATTTTTGAGCAGTCAGTTAGAATGCTCTCTTTAGCTGCCATAATGGCTGTTTATTCGCCGGATACAATAGAAAGTGCATGTTCTGCCGCAATAGTAGGAGTTGTGCTTGGGGAAACATTTTCATTTCTGCTTACTGCCGCGTTTTTATTTATTTCAACTGACAAAAAACAATATAATAAAAATAATCGCAGCATAAGCATGTCATCGTGCTTTAGAAAGATTGCATCAATGGCTCTTCCTCTTTCAGCATCAAGGGCAGCGTCATCATTTTTAACGGCTGTTGAAAACATACTTATACCGCTTAGGCTTTCAATATATCCAAAGAGTACAGACGCATTAAGCCAGTACGGCAACCTGACAGGTATGGTTATGCCTCTTGTGCATTTTCCTTCTTCCGTGCTCGGAGCCGTTTCGGTAAGCATAATACCCGCCGTTTCAAAACAGCGGACATACTCAAACAAAAGCATAGCCGAAGCTACAGTTAACAGAAGTATATGCTTTACAGCCGCAACTTCTTGCGCCGCTGCGGTTTTCTTTTTTGCTTTTTCAAATGAGATATGCCGTATTATATATTCCATGCCTGAGCTGGGCAATATTTTAAAACCTCTTGCACTGCTCTGTCCGCTTATGTACTCGCAAATTACATTAAACGGTATTTTAAACAGTCTTGGAAAGCATTTCCATTTATTCATAACAGGCATTATATCTTCTCTTTTAAGCATAGGCACAATTTACTTTTTAATGCCTTTAATTGGTATATCCGCATACATAACAGCCGCTTTTGTATCAACTGCTTCTTCAGTTATACCGTCTTTAATCATAAGCTCTAAATATTTCAGAATAAAGCGCGCTGTATTAAAGTATTATTTCTTATGCGGCTTATGTGCTCTTTTTGCTGCTTTTACGGCAAGGCTCATGCCTTTGGAAAATGTATTTTATCAAATGTCATTTATGGGGTTAATATATCTGGCAGGAGTAATACTTACAGGTGTTTTTTCAGAAATTACAGGATTTAAAAAATTAAATCCTAAACATTAACAAATGATAGTTTTATTTATGCATATTTTATTTCTTATTAAACATTAAAGGCAGCCGAAAATTGCTGCCTTTTTATTGTGAAAATTATAATATTGCCCTAAAACAAAAAACTGAACATAATATTTTTATAAGCTCAGCTTTTTTATTAATATGTTACAACGGAATAATCATATAAAATTCTAATCCACCATGGCGGAATTAGCGATGGTAAATTATCAAAAGACTCAATTACAACATTCTCTGCTTTATTTTCTTTTGAAACATTAGTTATATTTATTTTTACTATATTAATATAGTTCTCCAAATATATATAAGCTAAAGGCATAATTTCTTCATCGTTTTCTTCTGTAGGCATTACAGCATATAGGTTTTCTCCGGTGCCTTTAAACCTGCCTTTTAAAACTAATTTTTCACCAGCTTTAAGGCAGTTAATATTAATAACTTTGTTTTCTACGCGTCCAAAGAAAATTTCTATGTCATTAATATCGTTTTCAGAGCTGTTTGTTATAATTATATTGTATCCATTTTGATATTTTATATTGGCATAGGTATACAGCACAGATAGTATCAATAAAATAAATACCACTATAACTAATATGATTCTATATTTTGTCATTATATTTTTAACCAAAGCTGATATCCACCCCCCCCCCAAAAAAAATTTAACGCTGTATAAGTATAATTAATTTCTGGCTTTTCTGTAAAATTCCGCCGCATATTCAGGCAGCACAGGATTTATAAAACACCTTGTGGCATACTCAAACCCTGCCCAAGAGCCGATTCTCGGCAAAAGCCTTATATACCAATGAAAAAGCCCGTCTTTTGTAGATTTAGCCTTTTCCTGAATGCAGATATTAAAGCTTATGCCGTTTCTTATTGACTCTACCCTGATAAGCATATCCTTTAAAAATCCGGCTAAACTTTTCAGCTCATTATCGCTTAAACCGCTCATTGTCTGGACATGCCTTTTGGGAACTATCCACATTTCAAAGCTCTGCCTTGAGGCATAAGGCGCAAACGAAATAAAAAACTCATTTTCTTTTACAATTCTTTTTTCAGCTTTTATTTCATGCTCAATCATATCACACATTATACAGCGTCCTGTTTTATCCCTGTATTTTTCAAAAACAGAAAATGTAGATTCCTGCTCGCTTGTAAGCACTGGCACACCCAAAACCTGCCAATGCGAATGTGAAATAGACGCACCGGCATAAGGACCATTATTTTTAAAAACTTGTACATACTCTATCATTTTATTGGAAAGAACTTTGCTCAGCCTTTGGTTTATAACACACAAAAGCCTGTATAAATGCTCATCGCTGGCACTTGCGATATCCATTGAATGCTTTGGCGTATCTACAATTACCTCATGTATGCCAAAACCGTTAAAAGACTCATAGAAGCTGTCCGAATCTTTTTCAAATGTTTCTCCGTTAAGGGCAGGATACATATTGTCAAACACGCGTATTTCCCAGCCATTGCTGTTTTTAAGCTCAAAAACAGCCGGAGGAGTCATTTTTTCGTTTTCAGGACAAAACGGGCATACATTATCTTCCTTTTCTTCAATTCCAGAACTTCTTTTATAATTATATGGTTTATTTTTACGGTTAGAGGCAAAAATTACCCACTCCCCAGAAAAAACGTCCTTTCTCATTTGAGACATTTAACCACCCCGTCAAAAATTAATCTGTTTTATCTCCAGTGCTTATATGCCAGCTTTCTATATTTCTGAAATAATCGTATGGCAAAGGGTCAAACGTGCCGTCTATCCTGTCATTTACAAAAAGAGCTGATTCCCTAAAGAGCAAACTTATATACGGCAGTTCCTCAGCTGTGTATGCCTCAAGTTCTGAATAAGCTTTAACCATATCAGTTTCATTAACGGCATTATATGCAGCATCAATAAGCGTATCCATGTTTCCGTCGCTGTAAGATATATAATTATAGCCTGTACTGTTTGACGACTCAAATAAAAAACCGAAATACGGTGAAACAGAAAGCTCCCAGCCGCCTACAAACAAATCAAAATCTCCTGTTTCAAGCCTTGTTGTGTATGTGGCAAAATCGACTGATTCAACTGTTGATTTAATACCTAATGTTGTAAGCTCGTCTGATAATTTAAGGGCAATCTGCCGGCGCTCTTTGCTTTCTTCGTTAACCAGTATTCTTAAATTAATATCATGCGTGCCGCTTTCATCAGTTTTTATATAAAGACCGCTGTTATTGTCATAACTGTATCCCGCTAATAAAAGATACTCTTTCGCCATGTTTAAGTCATATCGCACCGCGGCTATATTAGAGTCATATAAAAAACTGGCAGGATTAACAGGTGATGATGTTTTAACTGCGTTTGAAAGATATACGCTCTCTATTATATTATCTATAGGAACAGCGCATGAAATTGCTTTTCTTATATTTTTGTCAGTTAAAAGCTCATTATTAAAGTTAAAACCTATAAACTCAAAATAATTGGAGTTAAAACTGTATTTGTTTACATCTGAATCAAAGTCATATTTACCTATATCATTTTCGTCTATAATAACGCAGTCAGTTATTTTCTGACTGAATGAGTAAACGTCTGTATCGGCATCAGTAGTCATTTTAGCCACAACTTTAGATATTGACGGTTTTTGGACAAAACTGTTGTCGCAGGCTTCTAAAACAAGCTCTTTTGCCGGTGTAAAATCAGAAAACTTATACGGTCCGCTGCCCATAGGTAATGTGTCATTTTCTCCTGACCTGTAATAATTTTGCGAAATTACAGGAAAACACATAGAAAATATGTTTCCGCTGAATGCTTCAGTAAAATATATGTTAACAGTATATCTGTCCTGAACCGATACGCGTCTTATATTATCGGCGCATTTTTCATAAACGGTATCATCTTCAGAATTAAGTATTGTGTTTATTGAATAAGCAACGTCATTTGCCGTAATAGCGCTTCCATCGTGCCACAAAAGACCCTCTTTAACTTTAACTGTTAAAACAGTTCCGTCTTGAGTATAGTACCAGCTTTCCGCTATAACTCCCTGCGGTTTATTAGTATTATCCAAACTTATAAGAGGCTCAAACATAAGCCTTAAAACGCTGTCCACAGACTCATCTTTGTTAAGCAGCGGGTTGAGCATTGTCGTTGTCCTCATTGAAATGTTAAGGACATTTTCATTATTTTCATACTCACTTTGTGTATCCTGAGCTGACAAAGCTTCCGTCTGTAAATTGCCGGCAGTTTCTTTTTCTTCTGCACAGCCTGTAAACAGCATTAAAACTGCAAATGCTAAAAATAATATTTTCTTCATTTTTTCTCCTGTTACCTGTATAAATGCTCATATATCTTTTTTGTCTGCTGTACTTTTTTTACATAATTACATGTTTCTTTAAAAGGAATATAATAAAGGCATATTCCATCAGATGAGTATTCCTCATTGGCAAGCCATCTTGAAACATTTCCGCTTCCGGCGTTATAGGCAGCCAAAGCCGTTTCCACATTTCCAAACTGATTAATAAGTTTATTCAAATACCAGCAGCCTATTAATATATTTATTTGCGGCTCATAGAGCGAATCAGTATCAAAATTTTTCAATTTCAGTTCTTCTGAAGCCCAGATGCCTGTCATATCCGAAATCTGCATAAGCCCCTTGGCGTTCATGTGCGAAACAGCGTTGCTGTCAAAATTGCTCTCGCATTTAATAACAGAATAAACAAGGTTTTTATCTATATTATATTCTTTGGAATATATTTCAACATAGTTTTTATAACCCTGAGGGTAAAGCATTTTCTTTAATATAATATTTTTAAACACAAAAGCTGAAAAAATAACCAGCAGAACAAAAAATACCAGAAGCCTGAAAAATACAGTCCATGATTTTTTACATCTCATTTATTATCTCCCGGTTTATCCAATAATATTTTTACCTGATTAATTAATTCATCTACTCCCTTGTTATTATCAATAATAACATCTGCGTAGGCATTATATACATCATAACCTTTCTGCCGCATCATTCTGTTAATGGCATCTTCTTTTGTTATGTTATCACGAGCCATTATCCTTTGCACGCGTGTTTCATCTGACGCATAAACCACCCATACTTCATTGCACAGCGTTATAAACTTTCCTTCAATAAGCAGTGGCGCGTCTATAACAACTATGTCATGTCCGTTTTTTTCGGCATTAATAATATCATCTTTCATCTCTTCGTATATATATTTGTGGGTGCATCTGTTTAAAAAATCGAGTTTTTCCCCACCCTGCGAAAACACAATGCCGCCCAGTTTTCGTCTTATAATTTCGCCGTTTTCGCCAATTATTTCATCTCCGAAGTATTCCCTTAATTCTTTATATGCTTCTTTGCCTTTAAGTATTATATCATGACCTATTTTATCGGCATCTACAATATAAATACCCATTTGGGACAAAGCCCGGCTTACAACGCTTTTACCGCTTCCCGTAGGACCGGTAAGACCTATTATTCTCATTTCAATCACCTGTTATTTTGCCTCATACCAGTTTTTGGCGCATTTCACATCAGAAACCATAGGCACTTTAAGCGAAACGGCATTTTCCATATTTTCTTTTAAAATCCTGCTGACTTCTTCCTTTTCAGGTTCATAAGTTTCTATAAGAAGTTCGTCGTGAACCTGTAAAATCAGCCTTGATTTAAGATTTCTTTCTTTTAAGGCATTGCTTACCTTAATCATTGCTATTTTTATAATATCTGCCGCAGTACCCTGTATAGGCATATTCATGGCTACCCTTTCGCCGAAAGAGCGTGTATTAAAGTTAGATGAAGAAAGCTCCGGCATGTTTCTTCTTCTTCCGAATATAGTAGAAACATATCCGTCTTTTTTTGCTTTTTCTACTACTTCATCAAGATATTTTTTTACATTAGGGTATCTGGCAAAATAATTATTAATGTAAATTTCTGCCTCTTTCCTGGTTATGCCTAAGTCTTGGCTTAAACTAAATGCCCCAATGCCATATATTATACCAAAATTTACGGCTTTTGCCTGCCTTCTCTGCTCACTTGTTACTTCTTCAAAAGGTATTCCCAACACTTGCGAAGCTGTCATTGTGTGGATATCAAGTCCGTTTTTAAATGCATTTATAAGATTTTCATCATCTGCCATGTGCGCCATAACGCGAAGTTCTATCTGTGAATAGTCAGCATCTAAAAATACAAATCCATCTTCGGGAATAAATACTTTCCTTAATTCCCTGCCGAGAGCAAGCCTTACAGGTATGTTCTGCAAATTAGGCTCTGTAGAGCTTATTCTGCCCGTTGCTGTAATTGTCTGATTAAACGTAGAGTAAATCCTGTCTGTCTTTTCATCAAGCACATTTAAAAGCCCGTCGGCATAAGTGCTTTTAAGTTTTGTTAGCTGTCTGTAAAAAAGGATTTTTTCTATAACAGGATTGTCATATTTGAGTTTTTCCAAAACATCGGCTGCCGTTGAGTAACCGGTTTTAGTCTTTTTACCGCCTTTAAGTCCCATTTTATCAAAAAGAATATAACCCAGCTGTTTTGGTGAGTTTATATTAAACTCCTCACCGCACATATCATATATTTCATTAGTTATGATTTCTATCTGTCCGCTTAACTTTTCACCATATTCCACAAGACCGTTCCTGTCTACTTTAATTCCGTTTTTCTCCATGTCGCGCAGAACATAAATAAGAGGCATTTCTATATTATAAAATAAAAATTCCTGATTATTTTCTTTAATTTTTTCAGACATAACCGGCTTAGCTCTGTACATAATCTCAGCCTGCTTAACCGCATAAGCTGTTCTTTGGTTTTTATCAAGGGTTTTTATTGACACACGGCTTTTGCCCTTTCCCAATACTTCCTCATCGCTTTTAAATGTTTCGCCAAGATAATCTCTGGCTATATCATCAAAATTATAAGTATCTTTAGTAGAATTTAAAATATATCCGGCAATCTGAGTATCAAAAATAACGCCTTTAATTTCTACAGGCGATATAAGACCCATATCTTTTTTAATATCGTGACCAATTTTTTTATATTTCTCGTTAGAAAAATATTCTTCTAATGATTTAATCAAACTGTCTGATGAAAAATTATCATTGCTTTCTATAAAGCATCCGCCGTTTTCACCATAAATGCTCACGCCTTCTATTTTACCGTTTTCAGAAATAATTACATAAGAAGACTCAGCTTTAAAATTATTAAGAACATAATTTTTACAGTCATTTTCAGAAGAAATATAGTGGTAATCGCTTTTTAAAACCGCTGTTTCTTTCTTTTTCTCAGATGAAAACCTGTTCAACATGGACTTAAACTCAAGCTCTTTAATATATTCATAGGCTTCTTTGCTTATATCAGTGCCTATGGAAGGCATTTGGCTTAAATCCAGCTCAACTGGCGCATTTGTAACTATTTCTACAAGGAAACGGCTCATTAAAGCCTGCCCCTCATATTCTCTTAAATTTACAGAAGCTTTGGCAGGCTTTACTAAATCTGCGTTTTTAATAGCTTCTTCAACTGTTTTGAACTGCTGTATAATTTTAACAGCTGTTTTCTCGCCTATAGACGGCACACCTGGTATGTTATCTGATGTATCTCCCATAAGCGCTTTAACTTCTATAAATTCCTTAGGTGTAACACCATATTTTGCAACTACATCTTTTGCGTAGTAATCCTCAATCTCCGTCTGCCCGCCTTTGGTCTTAGGTATTTTCACTTTAAGCCTATCCGTCGCAAGCTGCAATAAATCCCTGTCGCCTGAAACAACTATTGTTTCAAGCCCCTTATCTAAAGCCTGTTTTGAAAGCGTTCCAAGTATGTCGTCCGCTTCATATCCTTCGCAGGAATACTGCTTTACATTTAAAAGGCTTAAAAGCTTTTTAAGCATTGGCATTTGACTTGCAAGCTCTTCAGGCATGCCTTTTCTTGTGCCTTTATACTGCTCATATTCTTTGTGCCTGAACGTCGGCGCTTTAAGGTCAAAGGCAACTGCCATATAATCAGGTTTTTCGTCATCTAAAAGTTTAAATATTATATTAAAAAAGCCGTAAACAGCATTTGTATACTCACCTTTTGAGTTTGTAAGAAGCGGCACTCCATAAAATGCTCTGTTTACTATGCTGTTTCCGTCAATAAGCATTATCTTTTCAGCCATTTGCTCCTCCAAATAATTAAAAATATAAATATTAATTATTATACACTCTTTTACGCCAAAACTACAGTACAAAAAGTTATATTTATAAGTAAATTAATATTTATTTAAAATGAAACTATGGGATTTATTTGTACTTATGTATTTTCAAATGAAACGCTATATGGTAAAATCTTTCGGGGGAGTTGATAAAATGAATATATTAAATTTTGAAATTTCTAAAAAAACCGAAGAAGAAATTAACAATATTACTAAAAATTTCCAGCGTCCTGTAGAATACGCTGATATACAGGAGATTCATGTAGGAGGCTTTGGGGCTGTTTATTACGAAAACCCTGAAAAATATATAGTTTTCCTTTCAACTGATTTAAATAATACAGATTTTGAAACAAATGTTTTAAGCGAGCTTCACCATATCCGTCAGGCTGAAGAAAAATATCCGCGTACATTTTTAAAAAGGTGCGATACGGTTCTTCAGGAAAAAAATCCAATGTTCTTTTCATACCTCGACCACTCTTTGCAGTCAGCTGTTTATGACCTTGATGTTATGACAAGACTTAAAGAAACAGGACATTCAATAGAGTTTTATATTTCAAACCGTTTAAATCAAATTCTAAAAATAGACCTTAAATCAAATATGGCTGATAAATACAATTACGCTTCGTTTGGAATTCAGTTTATAATGTTCTGCCTTACAGCGTCAAAAAGCGAGCAGGAAACAGCAGCGGAATTTTTAAACAAAAATTTCAATTTCATCGCTGACCATATATACCCTTATGCAGAAAAAATTAAAGAAACCGGCTTTGATACCCCTCTTGCCTGCGCAAAATGTATTATGTATATTATAGACGTATTTAATCTCTGGGATGTGGAATATGTTTCTTTCGGCGATATAAAAGTTAAAACACATAAATCATATTTAAGATTTTTAGAAGAAAATAAATAAAAACTCTCACCAATATGTTTCAAACGAATATACTATAAAAAAACATTCGGAGAAACGATATGAGAAAAAGCTTTATTAATATGGCAGCTGTCTGTGCTGCATCAGCTGCTCTTTTTTTTACAGGATGCGCTGGAAGTGACACAAAAAACGAAGAACTTACAGAAGTACGGCTGAACGAGGTTGTGCACTCAGTTTTTTATGCTCCTCAGTATGTGGCTCTTGAAAACGGCTATTTTGAGGAAGAAGGCTTAAAAATAGACCTTTCTGTTGGTCAGGGTGCAGACAAATCAATGACAGCACTTATATCCGGTTCAGCCGATATTGCCCTTTTAGGGACTGAAGCTGGAATATATGTGTATAACCAAGGCGCTGAGGATTACGCTTTGGCGTTTGCTCAGCTAAAATGATAATAAGACATAAAAATAAGGCTGGGATTTTTCCCAGCCTATTATGCGCTTTAAACCTACGGATTTTATTATTTTTTAGTAAAGTCCTGCTCTATCATTCACTACAAACATTTTAAGCATTGAGTATGTAAGCTCAAGCTCACCTTTATCGTTACCTTTTAAATAACCTTTATCCAAAAGTTTTTGAACTGTTGGTCTTGCCCAGTCCGGTATCTCTACTGTCCAGTTGTATACTTTTTCCACTTCTTCTGCCTCCCATGTCTTTTTAAATTCTTCCGGCGTTCCATACAAATTTTTAAGCATAGCAGTTGTGCTTCCCCAATATGGCAATTGGAAATGCGGCTTGTCAACAGGGCTTGTCCAGTTTCCGCCCCATTCCAAACCGATTTTAATGCCTATTGCACCGACCTTAGAGAAAAAGCCGTCACTGTCGTTATACGCCCCTTCCCCGTCATTGCGGTAAATGTCAAACGCCGTTCCCCATTGATGATGAGAGCTGTAAGAACTGCCCTTCGCGTTTGTTACTATGCTTCCCGGCTCCGTTCTGCCCTTGGCATATAAAGCGTCCTGCTCTGCAACTGTGCGGTAACATTCGCCTATTCCTATTAAAAGGTCTTGCCCTTTGCACGCAGAAACAAGCTTTTCGGCTTTATGCTGCAATTCAGGATGGCACAACGAAATATCCCTTCCCATTTAATCACCTTGCTTTTTAGGCTCCTTATACATTAAATCCCGCTCGCTGCCACTTGTTCCGGCTGTTGTAGGGTCTATAACAACACCTAATGCCACAAGTATGTTAATTACTGCCGCTATAAGATGTGTCGCCATATCCTGCGCTACATGCGGAACTTTATAAAACATGCCTTGATATTTGATATATAAAAGCCAAAACAGCAAGTAAGAAAGTTATAAG
>CALWRF010000024.1 GCA_944383885.1 uncultured Clostridia bacterium
CGTTGCTTTCAAAAAGCGGTATAAACTCATCTGGGAATTTATATGAACCATCTGGATTTTGCCATCTTACAAGAGCTTCAGCGCCTATTAAATTATTGTTCTTTAAATCGAATTTAGGCTGTAAAAACATTTTAAACTCTTTATTATTAAGAGCCGACTGCATATTGTTTTCTATAGAGTTTTTCCGCCTTATTTCTCTGTGAAGCTCATTGTTATAAAACGCAATGGTATTCTGGCGTGTATTTTTTATGCTCTGTAAAGCAATAAGCGCCTTTTCCCTGTCGCCCAGAACAGCAACCCCTGAATACAGCGACAAATCGTAACTGTAATCTCCATACATAACAGAAGCTTCTTTTACTGTATTTATGATTTTATTGAGTCGTATTCTTATTTCACCCTCATCTGTATCAAAAAACACAACAAAAAACGTATCTGCTGAGCTGCGGCAGAAGAATTCCCCTTCTTTCAGGCTGTTTTCAATTACCTTTTTAATAAAGCAAAGCACATTATCGCCTTTTTCCTTGCCAAACAAATCATTAATGCTTTTAAAGTTGTGGATATTTAAGGCTATAGTGCTGTATTTTTTCTGGCTTTTTAAAAGTTCAGTAAAATTCTGGTCAAACTTCGTTTCATTTTCAGCTCCGGTTACCCGGTCAAAATATGCCAAACGTATAAGTGTTTTGGTATTTCCCTTAATCTGCTTATATCCAAAATACAGCAGAGCATTAAACAATATAAGTAATATTACTAAAACAACTCCAATAATACTATATATGTTACCTAAAGAAAGTGAATAGCTCCAAATTTTATTTATGCAAACCAGATACCATCCGTTTAAATCCAAAGACTCCATATAAAAATAGTAAGCGTCATTTAAGTATTTAAACTTGCCGAAACAGTTTTCATCGCTTACAAGAGCCTCTTTAATTTTTTGTTTTGTTTCTTCTGACAAATACGGGCTGTCAAAAACATTGCTGTATTGTCCTTTAATTATTGTTCTTTCTGAACGTACTAAAAAATCACCTTTGGAATTTATAATATGAACAAAACCTTTTCCGTCCATAACGTAATTGCCATTGGCAATATCCGTAAATATTTCTATAGTATCGTTTGCAGCTATGGCTCCAATAATTTCATTATTATAATATACAGGCACAGCATATAAAAATAATTTGCCATCGTAATACTGGCTGTCGTACATTTTGGATACTGCGTTTTTGCCGTTAAAGGCACGTCTTATGGCAATCTGCGCGTATATGTTTAAGTCTTCTAATTTTAAATCTGTTCTTGTCCCAGTTCCTAAAATATTTGTAATACTGCTTCCGTCTTTTCTTATATAAGAAAAACTGATAAAACCATTTTCCCCATTAACGTCTGTAATTATTTTTTCTAATGAATCGGAATTTAAGTTTGTAGAGCCTGTAGTTTCCAATGTTTTAGAAAACGAGTTTAAAATCTGGAAATTTTTATCTATCTGTTTGGATATCCTGTCTTTATATTCTTTTGTTTCTTCCTGCATTTTAATGTAATCTGCTTCATGCGCAGCGCTGCTTACGTATGCTATAAGCGCAATACCAATAAAGCTTATTACAATGCTGCTTATAATAGTAATTGCTGTTATTCTCATCAGTCGGCTTTTCAGCTTGCTTTCGTCCATAATTGCCTCCCAGCTTTATCTTATGATTATTAATTCTCAACTTTTGTGTATCTTATTCCGTTTAACAGCAAAACTTCATAATGCAGCTTAATACAGACACAGTAATTGTACAGCATTTAATTATCCGTATGAAAATCTTTTAAAATTTGTTCTTTAGCTTTCCAGTCCGGCATAGGAACAAAAAAGTGGAAGCCTTGTATTACATCGCATTCCATAATCTTTAGCTTTTCAACCTGCTGGACAGTTTCCACACCCTCAGCCAAAATAGTCATGCCAAGGTTATGCCCAACCCTAATCATAGCTTTTAAAATTTCGCCACCGCTTTTTGAAAACATATTGTCAATTAATCCCTTGTCGAGTTTAATTCCGTCTATCTTATATTTCTGTAAATCGTAAAATGAAGTAAATCCTTCTCCAAAATCGTCCAAAGCAATCCTTACACCGTATTTTTTCAGTTCCAAAACATTGCTTTGAATTTGAGGGATATTCTTTTCGTATGTACTTTCTGTTATTTCAAAAATCAGCAGTTCTTTAGGAAAACTGTATCTGTCTATTATTTTCTTGCATTCATCAGCAAAATTATCAGCAGAAAAAGTATCTCTTGAAAAATTGCAGGACATAAAAAACGTGTCGACATTGTTTTCTAAAAGACTTTCCAAAAACATACATGTTTTATTTAAAGAGTAGTAATCCAGCTTGCTTATATTTCTTTCCCCTTCCATTAAAGGGACAAACACATCAGGCTTAATAATACCCTTTTGCGGATGGTTCCATCGCGACAAAGCTTCTCCTCCTACAATTTTATATGTGTCAGGCTCTACATAAAACTGTATGTAAAGCTGAAATTCATTTCTTAAAAAAGCCTGCTCAATATTGGCTTGAAGCTGTCTTTTTTCTGCAAAAGAGTCAAGTATTTCATCAGTGCAGATTAAATACATTTCATCATTCTTCTGAGCCATACGCGCACACTGAAGCGAATTAAAAACTATTTCTTTTATATTAATGTCTCCAGCTTTTATTTTGTATATGCCGGCACTTACGCTCAAATCAAAGTTTTTTTGATATACCTTCCTGTAAGAATGTATTTCATTAAATATCAAGTTCAGCCAGCTATTCAAATCCTCATTGCTATTATGATATTTTAAAAGGGCAAACCCACTGTAAGATACTCTTGCTAATATATCATTATCTGAAACATGCTTTTTAACAGCCTGAGCGCAGAACTTAAAAAAAGCATCTACTTCCTGGCTGTTTCCAATCCTATGCAGTCTGTCAGTATCCACATAAAAAAATACAACTTTATAAAGCACTTTTGTTTTATTATTAACAATATGCTGAAATCTATTTGTTAGATATTCAAGATTTCCAAGACCAGTCAGCTCATCAGTTTCAATTAAAATCCGCGCTGATTTCAGTTTCTTTTTGCACCTTTGCGCTGTTAAAACAACTGCACAAAACAATACTATAATTATAAAAGACAAGGCGTAAACTGTCAAATTATTAGATGCACTGTAGTCAATATTTTCTGCCGAAGAAATTAAAAGTCCGCTTATTTCTTCTTGTGTAACAGATGATAAAAATTTATTTAATTCATACTTTAAGCCTTCTGGAGCTGTATCGGTATAGCATATATAATACGAAACATTATTATTATTAATAACAGCATTAAAAACTTCTTCTTTTTGTGTGTTTTCATAAATTTCATCACTGTTTGAAAATCCTGACACAATGTCAACCTGTTTGTTTTTGGCAAGATGTTCTCTTTTGTCTATAACTCCGCCTTCATAATAAATAACCTCGTACTGGCTTTTAT
This sequence comes from uncultured Clostridia bacterium, assembly GCA_944383885.1. GTDB lineage: Bacteria > Bacillota > Clostridia > Lachnospirales > Anaerotignaceae > Neoanaerotignum_A. The sequence goes on from CALWRF010000024.1 coordinate 3,471, forward strand.
CAGAGAATTCTTTAAGTATCTGCGGTATAACGCCTTTATATGTTTTTGTCTGGCTGTCGTAATACTCCATAGGATATGAGTTTGGATTGCCGGCAACATAAACAATTATTTTGTCTTCCACTTTTTTCACCTTTTACTTTTCAGAAATCTCTTTTTTCCTCTCAAATAAAGTCATATTTTTTCCCGGACATGCCTGTTTAACTGTTTCAATTTCATTTTCAACATTTTTTATCTTGCCGTCTGTTTCATTTAACATGCTGACAATTGTTTTTCTCAGGTTTTCAATTTGTTCCTGATATTCTTTAAGCTCTTTGCGCTTTTTTGACAGCTCATTTTCAAACTCTTTAAGCGCCTTATTTTCTTTTTCCTCAGTTTCTTTTTTTAATTGCTCAGCAAAGCGTCTTGCTTCTATAAGTGTTGCGGCAACTACTGTCTTTTCTCCTTTTTGTTCTTCATACTGCCTTTTAACCTCTTTAAGTTCTTCCTCTAATTTATTTATTTTTGATAAATAAATCTCCTCATTTTTTTTAATCTCATCATCTTTTTCAAGAAGTTTAGATGAAAAATCATCTTCAACTGAAGCTATGTACTGATAAACACTTTCTTTTTTATAACCGAAAAGACCTCTTTTTAATTTATCAATTTCCATAATATACCTTCTTTCTTTTTACTTAAACTCTATTTTCTTACGCTCAATTTTACCCCATGAATGTTTTTTACTTCTGTAGCCAATAAGTGACGAGCCGCGAGCCCATGCTAAAATAAACCTAAGGCACGAAACTTCAAGTAAACAAAGACCAACCGCTTTTATAACATCTGAAACTGAAAGCTTTAAATCTATTGTATGTATACGCGAGAAAAAAGCCGTCAGGGATAAAATAGCTGAATAAGTCACATAAATAAAGAAAAACAAAATCATAAACGGCACATTAATAAGGTCAACCATAAATGCAAGAATAATTGTAAATACACCGAAAATCTCAATATACGGCGACAAAAGCTCGTAAATCAGGTAATAAAGGTAAGATATTGAGCCGACTAAGCCGTATTTATAATTCATAAACATTTTCCTGTGCTCAACCATGCTTTGAAACAAACCTATATGCCAGCGCTTTCTCTGCCTGCATAAATCCGACAGTTTTTCCGGAGCCTGAGTCCAGCATATAGCATCTGTTGCGTAACGTATACGGTAAGGTATATCGTTCTCGCAGCAAAAAGCGTGCAGTTTAACAACAAGTTCCATATCTTCACCCATTGTGTTTACTTCATAACCTCCGGCATCAATTACCGTGCTTTTCTTAAATAAGCCAAACGCGCCTGAAATTATAATGCTTCCATTAAATTTATCAAATAAAATCCTTGCCGCAAGAAACGAACGGTCATATTCCAAAACCTGCATGCACGGCAGTATTTTATCAGGCATTTTATAAGAAATAACTCTACCGTTTTTAATTTCAGTTCCGTTGCATGGTCTTACAGAGCCTCCAACAGCTATAACATTACCTTCTTCAAGAACAGGTGTTACAATTCTGGTCAGTGAATCATACTGCAGTACGGAATCCGCATCCATGCAGATAAAATAAGGATACTTTGCCGCATTTATACCCATGTTCAAAGCGTCCGCTTTGCCGCCGTTAACTTTTTTAATAAGCGTTATAGGTACTTTAAATTCATAAGTTTCAAAAATCTTTTCTTCCTTCTGGCAGTATACTTTCCGTTGTATAGGTCTGTTAACAGCATGCATATTAAAAGCGTTGCATACAATATTTGAAGTATTATCTGTCGAGCCGTCATCAACAATTATAATTTCGTACAGCTTATATTCAAGAGCTAACAATGAGCGTATGCTTGATTCTATTGTTACTTCTTCATTAAAGGCAGGAATAATAATGCTTACCGGAACATAATATTCACCCAGCAGCTCGTTTTTTAACCTGTTCTGGCGCTTTAATTTATAAAGCATTGAAGAACCAACAGCTACTGACAAAAATAAAAAGCTTGCATAACCAATCATATAAATAATAAAAAATATCCCAACGCAGCTAAAAAACATCTTAAATATATCTGTCACAGTTTTTCGCTCACCACTTTCTGAAGCTTTCCCGTTTCTAAGCGGTATGTCATCATTTCCCTTGCATATCTGTCACTTCCATTAATAATATCAAATAAAGCGTTATAATTCAAATTATGCGCTTCAATGCTTTGCGCTGCCTGATAGCGTACATACCAGTTAGGGCTTTGTATAGCCTTTTTCAATGCTTTTATAACTTCATCGCCATTATACTTTTCCAAAGCCGAAACGGCTACCGTTGCATATTCCCACATTGAAGGGTCATCATTATATACAAAGTCAAGTATGTACTTAAGAGAAGGCTCATAGTAATATTTCCCAAAATACCGTATGGCTGAAAGACGAATCTCCTTTTCAGCTTTTTGGTCCAGCATTATTTCAAGCATTTTTTCTTTATAATCGCCTGATTTAAAACGGATATAATTTATAATTGCAAGTTTAGTCTGTTCTGAAAAGCCGTCAAAATTTCCCCATAAACTTTCAATAAGTTTGCTGTGCTTCCCATTGTATGAAAGAAGACCTTCTGTAAGTATCTTGGGGTTTAAGTAAACAACCCCATCATCCTGTATTTTAAGCGCGGATATAATATGTTCTATATTTCCTATATTATAAAGAGCGCTTAATGCGTTGATACGGCAGTAAAGGTTATCCTTTTTTACATAATAAAGCAGTATATCCTGAAGTGAATCTATAGGTTTCTGCTTTTTTGACGAAAAAGTTGAGAGAAAATACGTAAAGTACCCAGCCTGCATATTTTCCTTTCGCCTGTAAACAAGAGCTAAATATAAAATTACCGAATGCATTTGATTTATGTACATATTAACTTCTTCTTCACAACCGTCATTTACAGCGTTTTTTAACGCTCTCTCAAATGCAATCAGATTGTTAATATGGCTTAAACTTCGCTGCATATAACGCAAATGCTTCTGCTCGATTCTGCCGTTTTTCTTTATGCAGCCAAATTCAGAATATATTTGTTTTTTCATTATTTCACAGCGCTTTTTTAAACTTGATTCGCTTTGGTTTAAAATTATATTGTATGCTATATTAAATACAATCATGCTTACACATACGGCGCCGTAAATATAAATTATTGATTCAACTTTCATATATAACTCCTTTCCGCGCCGAAGTTATAACTGCTGATTTTCTGCCCAATAATCTTTAACCATATAATATGACTCTTTAAGCCTTTCATGATATGTAACTTTTTTCCCCCAGCCTTTAAGCTCAAACGGTTCCATGCAAATCCTGTGCTGTGAGCTGCCTTTATCTGAAATACCTACAAACATTTCATCTATATGTATATTTTCTACGCCATAGCACTCATAATAATCATCATGAATCATCATTTCCGAAGGATTAGAAAAATTAAGAAGCTGCCATGGGATTTTAAGCTCTATATAATCGCCGGAAAATATAAAATCCGCAAGAGAATTAAAATCCGCCGATTCAGGGTTGGCATTGCCATAAGTAAAAAGACCTGTTTCATAAACTTCAGAAGTCGCTTCCCAATTGTCTGTTAAAAGCGGCGTAGCTGTTTGAAGCATAAGGTTTATTTTCTTAAACACTGGTGTATCAGCATCTACAGGCTCCGCATAAGCATCTTTGTTTTCAGTTTCATGCATAAACATGGCTCTCAGGACCTCATACCGCTCCTGAACAAGTATACGGCTGTTGTCTTTCCCGTCAAGCACGATTAAAAAATCGCTTGGTCTTTCAAATGATATATCATAATTTTCACAATATGTACTTCCTGTTTTCTGAGTAGTATCTATAGGAATATATAATACATCTTCCTGTGGAGAAAAGTCTTTTTTATAAATCAGAAAATATATAAACTTTTCATCATATTTCATAGATACAGACAAATCTTTGTTTTTTACAACTATATCTTCATCATTCCATTCCGATAAATCTCCGTCAACATAACTTATGCTTTTTTCTTTTCCCGGGTCAAATGACAGCAGACCAAAATACTGCTCATTAGTTTGATAATCACTCCAGTAAGGCGTATTAAGCAGGTCAACAGCATGCATTGTGTTCCATGTGCGCTTAAACCATTCATCCTGCCATGTAAAAATACAGCTTCCAGCGCAGCCGGCTTCCATAATGTCTTTATAGCAGTCAATAATAGCCTGCCCCTGCTCTCTTTCGGACATATTGCCTTGGTTTCTGCCTGTGTTATAATCCCTTTGCGCCATTCCTCGCCCTGTTGATACACCATATTCCGAAATGACAACCGGCATGGAATGGTGTCTTGTTATGCGCTTTAAATATTCCAGATATGTATTTATTCTTCCGTCTTCATCGACAGCAAAACTTGATTTAAAATCAAAGTAGTTTAGATAATCCGGATAATACGGATAAACATGATATGACGCAAAGCAGCCTGATATAAATTTATCTGTAGAAGCAATATTTTCCACATCAACTTTTGCGCACTTCATAAAATAAACAGTTATATCGTATGGATAATCAAAAGGGTCTGTTGTGGGCCAGTTTGAAAAAGCCACAAGCCTTTGCTGCTTATATCTGTTTGATTCATACTCAATTATTTTATCACCAACTTCGCACAGCATGGCTTCAAAAGGAGAGGCGTCTTTTTTTGTATACAAATAAGTCCCTTGGTACTGATTGCGCTGCGGATATTTATTATTTGTATACGCAACTGTAACATCTTCCCATTCCACACCGAGAATATAACCTATTACCCATTGCGACACATCTTTTCTGTAAGAACCCGAGCCAGTGCCATAGCCTAAGTTAAGACTTTTCTTGCCATGAAGGATATCAACAACAGTCCGGCAGTCATCAATAAAAGCCTGCCTGAAATCATCATCATAAGCATCTCTGTGTGAATTTTGTATATAATCATTAATCCATACACCATGGATTAAATAAAGCGGTTCCTCCCTGCCATAATTGTATTTATAAAAAGCGTTATAAAAATCATCATGCAAAATTGTATATACACGAATGGTATTTGCTCCCATTTCCTGTATCCATTTAAACCATCTTAAATAAGTTTCTTCATCAATAGCATAATCTGTAGCCCATTTTCCCGGAATGCCAACGCCCATATTAACGCCTCTTATTTCAAAAGGTACCTTTTTGCCATCCTTTTGCATATATATAGTATCCTGGTCTGTTGTCATAAATGTGGTAACAGGCTTATCTGGATTTAAGTCTACATAAATACATAAATTATAATAAGCAATATTTCCCGCAAAAACAAGCAGAACCACCACGCATGATATTATTATGAATTTTTTCACGGCATCTGCCTCCTTTGCAATTAATGGTTAAATTTTTTATTTTTTGATTCGTGACCATATTGGGTAATTATCTCGATATTATCATCAAGCCAAGCGCCGCGTTTTGATATAAAATCTTTCATCTGTTCTATAGCTTCCTCATGGCTTTTAATGTTCCTTTCATAAGGCTTTAGCATTTTCATATCAAATGTATTATGCCATACTTCAAAGTTACGCTCTACGGCGTCGCCTAAATACGCCACAGTATCGTCTATGTATTTATTTAAGTATTCATCACTTAAATAAGTTTCACGCAGTTTTTTATATCGTTTGATTATTTCATTGTCAAAACTCTCATCTTTCATAAGCATAAAATACCAAACAACATTCTGCATCTGAATGCCGTCAGCAGGAACTGCGTAAGCGGCATAATTATCGCATGCCGAGTTAAAATCCCAAATAACCAATTTGTACTTTCCGCCTATATCTTTATAAATATAAGTAGAAAGCCAGCCGGCATCGTAGTTAGATGTAAACTCATTAATTATAAAGTAATCAGCAAATGACTTTACATCTATATAATTAAAATATCCGTAATTTGGAGTATCATAATCATAAGAATAAAGACTTTTTTCAAAATCCGAAAAATCCTGTGCAATAGCTTCTGCAAGTTCAGGCGTTAATTTGCCAGAACGCGGATACTCAATATCGTGCTTTTGCAGATTGCGGTATGTATAGTTTGTAAATGTTGTTATGTTCCTTATTTCCGAATGGCTTCCCCTGTCAAGGCGCAGTATATAGCCTGTTTTATCAGTCCCGTCAACAGGTTCTGAAATGTTAACACGGCAGTCATCTCCGTTTGTTATTGTTTCTGTCATAACGTAAAGACCTTTATATTCTCCGTTAATCATGACTTCACAAAATCTTACATTGGGAGCGTAGTCCATAAACTCACCGGCAATATTGTACCACATATAATTGCGTATAAGCGATTTATCCAGATACGGTCCATGCAGCGCCCATTCATAATGCGGATTCATTCCCATCATTTCTTTATTTTGGTAATTGCCATTTTCATCAGTCAAACGTATAAGGTAGCTTTTTTTATCAAAATACCTTGATGAGTTCCCCCTTATACGTATTAAAATATTGCTTTCCAAATCAGGCTTATCTGAAGGATGATGATTTTTTGTTTCATCACTTATAACGGATATTTTAGAAGCTACCATTTCTTCATTTTCAGCTGTTGTTACATAACCAAGCTCATTGCCAAATTCATCAACAATAGGTTCTCCAGGTATTGTATTTCCCTCTGTTTCTATCAAAACAAGCGGAAGATGAGTGCATAATTCGCTTTTGTCACAAGAACAGCCTTCATAAGGCTGCCTTGACTCTATATGCTGATGATAACGGTTTACTTTGCTGTCTGTTTCAAATGCCGTTGCGGCAAATACGGAAAAAACCATAATAACTGCCGCAAAAATACCTATTATGGAATATTTCATAAAACCAACCTCTCAAAATTGTCGTTTTAACCGCTTATCTCATCATTCTGTGTTACAATGTTGCAGTATTCAATATCTCCAGTTTCGTATAAAGCATCTGTTATGCTTATTTTTTTGCCTTTAACAGCCGCATTTTTTTGAGCGCGCTCCAGAATTCTTTTGCTTATTTCATATATAAATTCAGTGCTTGTATTTGTTGTATTTTTAACCCTTAAATCTGCTTTATTTGAAAAATACTGGAATACTACAGCCTCTACATGTTCTTCATTTACACGCGATGTCCTTATAATCAAAAGCACTCTGTTGTCATTTTTAATTCTGCCAAATATAAGCAGGATAATAAATGTAGCTGCTCCGCCTATACCAGCAACATAAAAATCGCCTACTCCACAGCAGATACCAGTTACAATAGCCCAAAATATGTATATTGTATCACGTGAATCCTTTATAGCCGTCCTGAAACGCACAATAGAAAGAGCACCTACCATACCAAGTGAAAGGGCTATATTATTTCCTATAACAATCATTACCGTTGTTGTTATAACTGTTAAAGCCATAAGTGAAACATTAAATTTTTTACTGTATATACTGCCTTCGTGAGAAAGCATATATGACATATATATAAAAACCGCAATTACAACAGCTACAGATAAACGAAGAACTATATTTTCAACGTCAAGCTGTCCGGAGTTTTCAAACATGTCAAATATTAATTTTTTCATACCCTGCACTCCTTTTATAGTTTAAATTTTAAACATGCGCTTCTTGATAAACAATACTTGCTTACAGAAAGTTCTGATTTATCAGCTTCATTTATTAAGTTTTTAATATAACTTAACAGAAAACCATTATATTTAACTTCTAAAACGCCGTTAAAAGCGTCTAAAACCGGATATAAATTTAGATTTTTGGAAAACAGCTCAAAGCTTGATTCAGTTGCCCTAATGTCATAATCAAATGTAATGCGTGTTTTATTCTCTTTTGTTATGTATGCCTTTCTTGTATATTCAACAACAGCTTTAGGTCTGTAGCAGAACATGTTTAAAACTCCGTAACATTCTGACGCAAAAGGCTCTTTATACTTTAAAAGACAGCCATATCTGCCCTGTGCCATTTCAGATGCGTCATTTTTACTAATATTAAGTGACCTTTTTTTCTGATAATTTCCTTCCTTTTGTTTCATTTCGAGCATTGCAAAATCAGATGACGTATTGTAAATACGCAGGCGGATTTTTCTTCTTAAAGCAATTCCGTCTATTTTTTCTTTAAAATCCTTGTCGTTAATGGTATCAAAATATAATGACCTGACTTTATATCCATCTGCCCCATTATGAGAATCTTCAATCATTATGGAACTTAATTTATAAGAAAGCTTCTTTATTTCATAAACCGTCATAAAATACTTTTTTTCCTGACGATACACTTCATTCATATAAATCACCCCAATAAAAAAGCCGCAAAACCTTTAGTTTTAAGTTTACTAAAGTTTTGCAGCTTGACAATCATAGCATACCCTGCCTTAGACTCATAGCTTTGCGTCACCGTTTTTCAACAGCTTTGCCAATATAAAATTATAAACATATTTTATAATAAAATTCAATACGTTCAAATTAAAATTATAATAAAAAATCAGTTTTTATCTGTTTTTTTCCAAATTTTTTTGCATGATGCAAAGACATGTCTGCTTTTTATATAAATCGTATTATATATCTTAAATTGGCAGCAGCCATTCCAATGCTGCCGTTTACTCCAATATCAGCATTATTCCATTTAACTGATGATACTTCCTTTAATACTGCATTTGCAAAATCAGATAACTTATTTACATCTTTTGTAACCAAAAGGGCAATAAACTCATCTCAGCCTATCTGCCATACTTTTGCGCTTAATGCCTGCTACCTCTTTTAAAACATGGTCCCCGGCAGTATGTTCAAACCTGTCATTAATATTTTTAAAATCATACATATCAAGTATCATCATTGCCAAAAGCTCAGTATTTTTTAATCTTTGAAGTTCTTTTTCACCATAATATTCTATTGCAGTTTTATTAAGCAGCCCTGTAAAACGGTCAATTTTTATTTTCTGCTCCAACTGGTTAATATTTTTTTCAGTTCTGTAATATTTGAAATTACACATATTCCATAATAAGAATCTTCATTGCTGTTATTACTCTAACCTCAAGCCATTTGTTTTTTCCAGTGCTTAAAGGAAAAAACATATCATATTTTTGAAAGCCAACGCCCTTTTTATATTTTCAATACAGCCACTAATTGCTTTTTTTGCTCTTTAATCAAATAAATTATGCTTCAATTACATAAATATTATATAAATTTTTGTTCTAATTAGGCAGATAATTTAAAAATTTGTTTCATTTCATTAATAATCTGTGAAAAAAACAAATAAGTCTAAAAATAAATGCCCATTATACAAATAACGCAAATTCACTGTAAATATGCAATAAAATAATAAGTCAATTTTATTTAAAGCAAAAAAGCTCTTTTATTTAGACAAACCCCCTAATAAAAAGAGCTGCAACACTGCATAATTCTTGTTGGAGTGCAACAAAATAATTTAAAATTATAAAATAAAAGCAGTAAATCAATGTTTAAGGCATATAAAATAAAGCCAAATTATATATTAATCCTTCTTTATGTATTTTTTCAACAAGTTAGTAGCTCTCGTTTGCGATATTGAAAGAGCCTTTGCTATCTGCCGTGTGGTTTTATATTTCTTATAAGCTTTCTTAATTATTTTTGCTTCATATTCTTCTATAGCCTCGTCAAAAGATGAATTTAAAGCTATATCCTCCCTTATATTTTCATTTTGGTAAGCAAATACATCTGACGGCAAATCTGACGGTTCAATTTCAAAATTTTCTGTAATTACAACCATACGCTCTATAATATTGCTTAACTCTCTTATATTGCCTCTCCATGCGCTTGATTTAAGAATTTCAACTGCTTTATGTGAAATTTCGTGAGATATGCTGTATTTTTTTGAATATTTATTTAGAAAATAAAATATTAAAGGCTCAATATCCTCTTGTCTTTCTCTTAATGGCGGAATATAAATTTCAAATACTTTTAATCTGTAATACAAATCCTCTCTAAATAATCCTGTTTCGCATAATTTCTGCAAATCTCGATTTGTAGCAGCTATAATTTTAATATCTACATGAACAGGTTTATTTGAGCCGACAGGGAAAAATGTTTTTTCTTGTATTACTTGAAGCAGTTTAGCTTGAATGGCATAAGGGATTTCGCCTATTTCGTCCAAAAGAACGGTTCCGCCTACAGCCGTTTCCAAAATGCCTTGCTTTCCATTAATGCTTGCGCCTGTAAACGCACCTTTTTTATAGCCGAATAGCTCCGATTCCAGAAGCTCGGCAGGGATTGCCGAACAGTTAATGCTTACAAACGGCTTATCTTTCCTTGGGCTATGGTCATGAATGTATTTTGCCAGCATAGTTTTGCCTGTTCCCGACTCTCCTGTAATTAAGCATATAGAATCTATATCACTCAGCTTTTCCGCAATTCTCAGGCATTTTTTCATTTGCTCGCTGGCGCATATAATATCAGAATAGTCAAAAGGATTTTCCTCATACTCGTTTTGTATTAAAATATTGTCAAAAAGTTTATCGCGCACACTCATTGCCACAAATTTTATTTCACCGTTTTCATCAAAAATAGGCGTAGCGATATTAAACAGTTCAACTCCAATGTTGGAATACTGGCGAATTGCATATATCCTTTTGCTTTTGTAGACAGTAGGCAAAATCGAAGGCTCCCAAAATTTCAGCATCTCATAAAAACTTTTTCCAATTATATCTTCCGGGTTAAGACCATAATGCCTTTTTACAGCTTTATTAACATAAACAATTTTATAATTATCGTCATAGACCCAAATTTCGTCATACAAATTATCTACAATATTAAAAAAGTCGTCATAATTCAAATCATGAGTCATAACTTTCCATCCCTACCTATAATTACTTATAAAATATTTACGCTCAGCAAATTAAGTTTCAAATTAACGGTAAAACATTATACTTCAGCATTTTGTTATCCCAAAAATTCATATTAAAATCAATAATATTTCATTAAACCGAAAGCCTAAAGGCATAAGTTTGATAAAACCATGCCTTTAGGCATTTCCAACTGTAAATTTTATTTACCGCAGATTTGTTTCTTGCAATTAAAATTAATATAGATAATTTATATGCTACAGGCTAACGCTGCATTCCTTAACAATATCGCAAACAGCAAATTTCTTTCCGTCTGACATACCCGGAATTATTTCTTCAGCTCTATTTAAAAGCTCCTCCTTTGTAAGTATCTCATTTGGCTCTTCAAGCCACTTACGAGTTATTCCTATACTGTTAAGTTCAATCCATGCACGGTCAACAATATTGTCGTAATCAATTTCATATCCCATTGCTTTTGCTACGGCAAGCACTGCCGGTGAGCAGCCTAAATCTCTGCCCGGAACCAAACCTATTTCAAGTGCGCCTATAATATATTCCGCAAAATCACGCTTAACAGCAGTTATAGCCGGATAATCGCTTTTTACTGTTTTTGCATATATGCCTGAGTTATGCCCAGTTTGACCTGCACCATAAGCTCGGTTGAAAATCCTTCCATTTGTTTCAAAAACAATCATTCCTATGCCTACAGAAACTTCAGGACCTGCAATACCTATTAACACATCGCCTTTTTCTTTCATAATCTGCAGCATGCCCGGCGCCATTATAAGTATCTCTTCCATGTTAACAACATCTAAAACTTCTGAACCTGTATTGTTGTTTGCTATTCTGCCGGTTATTGTTTCAGTCTCATCAAGTACATTCCGCGGAAATCTATCGTTTCTGTTAGGTCCCCGGTAAAGCCTTTTCCCCGGATGAAGGGTGTCCCATTGTTTCATGTGAGGTTCTTCGTCAAGAAGTTCTTTGGAGTACGGCATTTCGGAAATCTGCATAAACCCGACATCTTTGTTTATCATTCCATAGTCGCATGATGCAATAGCAACTACAGCAAAATCAAGCATAATTCCGTCACTTGATACTGTAACTGCGTCCATGTCAATAACATCTATGGAAGCCGGTCCGTTAAAGTCCTTAGCTATAATCTCGCAAGCCTCTCTGTAACTTAAACCTGCATTAACAATATCTTTTTGGTTAACAAAAATCATATTTACCGGAACCCGGCCTTCAGCTGCTCCCTTAGGTATAAGCTTATATTTAAGTTCTGCCATCTGATTTCATCTCCCTTACACATGTTTTAATCTTTCGGCTGAATAAATTTAACCCTATGGTCAATAACCTCTTTTGAGTTATGATAATAAAATTCAGGACCTAGTTCCGATATATACTCTGTTTCCAAATATGTTCTTACAATCCCGCCGTCTTTATCCACGCCGTTTATAATTACAGTGTATAAAGCAAGCGGCAGCTGCGGCATGACCTTAATTTCAACTTTTTCAATATCATCAAGTTTAGTCATGTTATAAATGTCTTCCTCTATCATTCCGCAGGAAGCTGAAGCAAGCTTTGCCGATTTGAACTGTTCCAAACCCGTAATTGAAACAGGAATATTTTTATTATTAGTTTTTCCGGCATCAATCAGTTTTTTAATAAAATCTGGTAACCTTGTGTGCATAAACTTCATGTTAATTCCTCCTTAAATAAGCTTTTACAGCTTTTTAAAAACAGGCATGTTTTATAATCAGGATTTAGTTTAATATCTATATAAAAACCACTTTAAATGAACTTTTAACTATCATTCCTTGTAATCAACAACCAGATTTCCTTCCGAATCTTCCTTGGCAGTTTTAATATCATTTTTAAGCCATTTTATAAGACTTGCTGTAATTAAAATCATTACAACCATTAAAGGGAATCCGCCTACTACACATAGATTTTTAATAGCTCCAATTGAACCACCCATAAATAATGCAACCATACTCATACCGCCAACGGCAATAGCCCACGCAATTTTGATTGAGTTACTTGGTATTGCATCTAAAGACATATTTTTTGCCGAGATTAAAGATAATGAGTACGCACACCCTGATAAAGTAGTTGCCATCATCAAAAATTCAACAATTAAAAATACCACTAATGCAATAGTCCCTAAAGGAAGTGAGCGTATTAATTTTATAACAGCACCCGATGTTCCGACCTCTGTAATTAACTCCTGCAAAGGAAGCACGTTTTCAAAATGCGTATAGCACGCAAATCCACCAAAAACTCCTGTAATTAACGTACAACCCAATGTGCCAAAAATCAATCCTGTTAATACTACTTGGCGTATTGTTCTTCCTTTAGCTATTTTAGCCACAAAAAGACCCATGATTAAAAGATATGCATAGTACCATAACCAATAATATACTGTCCAATCCTGAGGAAATCCTGACTTAGCAACAGGGTCTGTCCATAAACTCATTGCAAAATAGTTCTGAATCATAACACCTAAAGAATCAGTAAGAAAATTCATAATAAAAGTTGAATTACTGACAATAAAAATAAATGCAACTAATGCAAAAGCAACATATACTGTTATATCACTTACTTTAGACACACCTTTTTCAATTCCAGCAATTATAACTATTGAAAAAAAAGCTATAAAAACAAGTACAACAAAGACCTGAATCATCATAGTATTTGGTATACCAAATAATTCTTCTATACCAGCTCCTGTTAAACTACAGTTAAAACCTATGCTGCTAGCAACACCACAAATAGCTCCAAAAATTGTGAGAATATTTAATATAAACCCAATAGCTCCATTTGCTCTCTTTTTGCCGATTACTTCACTACATATAGTACTAACACGTAAATCCGTATTTTTTCTGTTCCAAAGAAAATATGCAAACGGAATTCCAGGAAGCATCCATATAGCCCAGCCTGTAGGTCCCCAATGGAATAAAGGATAAGTCATAATCCACCTTGCTGCTTCCGGTGTATTAGGCTCAGTAAACATAGGAGGGTCATTGATATAAATCATAGGTTCACCCATTGCCCAGTAGATTAAGCTTGAACCTACCGCTGCAGTAAACATCATGAAACAAAATGTACTATATTTAAAATCCGGCTTTACGTTTTCTCCACCAAACTTAATTTTTCCATACTTACCGAAAGACAGCCAGATACATACAAAAAGGCAAACTAGCGATAAAATTAAAACTGGCGAACCTCCTGTTCTCGTAACCCAATGAAACATACTGCTTGTCGTTTTCAATGCAGATTCAGGCATTAATGCTGCATAAAGCATTATTGCACCTGTAAAAATTGTAGCCGTAAAAAATAGTGGCTTATCAAGTTTAACATTTTTAGTAATATTGTCTTTACATTCCATTCATACTCCCCCCCACATATTTAAAATAATTTTATAAAACATCTCGTACAGTAATTTGCATCTCATATTTGCTTTTAAACCATAACGTGTCTTTTATGCCTCACTCTCCCAAATTATATTTACTAATCAGATAGCTATCTATATATTAAATTTAAGCAAATACCGTGCCATACAACGTAAAATCCATAACATTAAAAAATAACTGGCATTTCTTACAATTAGTACTAAAAAAATAAGAAATATACATATATTTTTAAAGGTTAAAAGCTATATATTCTGTTCTGAAAGTCAAGTATCCATAAATTAAGAACAACTTTCAATTCATTGAGTTGAAAACAACTCATTTTCAATTAAAATAATTAAGAACCTAAATTATGTTTTACAAAAAAGTAAAGATATAATTAACCTTTGGTGAAGCATTTAATTTTAAATTTTATAACCATATAAATTCTATTTTGTAAAACAATATTACAACATAATTAACTAGTACGTACTAAAAAAAATATGCTTATCTTAAAAAAGTATTAAATTTATAAAATGATGAATAAATATTAATATTATTTTTTTATTTTGGATAATTTAATAGTGATTTTAGATTTAATAAAATATTTAGATTAGAAAAGTATAATAATTTTTTCTTATAGAAATGAATCAGATACAATTAAATATACATTTATTATTACTTAGAAGACATATACAGATTTAATCAATACTTTGCCAACAGCCAAAAAGATAGTAAAAAAGCTTTTAATTTTATAAACAATACACTACATAAATTTCATCATAAATATGAAAAAAGTAGTTCTTATCTAGAAACTTTTTTCTATAACTTGAAAGCTAATAAGCTTTCAATAAATAAGTGCAAAAAAAGATGCAGCTTAGCTGCATCTAAATAATATGGGAATTACAGGGCTCGAACCTGTGACATCTTGCTTGTAAGGCAAGCGCTCTCCCAGCTGAGCTAAACTCCCATAGTATTAATTTAAAAAGCAAAAAACAATCTAATTAGATTGTTTTTTGCAAACGACTCAGGTGGGGCTCGAACCCATGACCTCCGGCGTGACAGGCCGGCGCTCTAACCAACTGAGCTACTGAGCCAAAACAATGGGTCTCCAGGGACTTGAACCCGGGACCGCCCGGTTATGAGCCGGATGCTCTAACCAACTGAGCTAGAGACCCATTTAAAAGCCGATGAGCGGACTCGAACCGTTAACCTGCTGATTACAAGTCAGCTGCTCTGCCAATTGAGCCACATCGGCATAAATGACTCGACCGGGAATCGAACCCGGGTTACAGCCGTGAAAGGGCCGTGTCTTAGCCGCTTGACCACCGAGCCTAAATAACACCTCCCCGAGTAGGATTCGAACCTACGACCCACCGGTTAACAGCCGGTTGCTCTACCGCTGAGCTATCGAGGATTATTCTTTGATTCCGGCAGCCACCTA
>CALWRF010000025.1 GCA_944383885.1 uncultured Clostridia bacterium
TCTTGATGATGAGGAGTTTTTTATATTTGAGTCAATGCTAAATTCAGAAATAAGCAGGGTCTTCGAGGAAGGTTTTAAAGCTGGTTTTGAAGCTGGAAAATGCGTGAAAGCCAAAGTTAGAAAGTAATAAATAATTAGATTTACTGGAGGGTATTCTAAAAGTTATATCGGCTTGAGGAATACCTTCTTTTTTGATATTTTGACGAGGATTAAATAAACAAAAATTTTGACACATTTAATGGCATTTGCGGTAATCAAGGACAGAATTGCGTTAGAGAGAAAAGGCAGAATTTTTTACTCCAGTCTTATTTTTTATTCCTTTTTTAAAAACTATTTATAAAAATAGTGGGACAATAGTGGGACAAAAATTTAAAAAGTATTGAAAATAAAAGGGAAAAATAAATAATCTTTTTAAGTATTGATTAATAAAGTTTAAGGCATGCAAAAGGGGTTAGACTTTCATAAATGTTTATAGTATAATTACAGTAATTTCAGGAGGTTATGCCATGAACAATGAATATGATGAAGACCAGTTTGCTGATGATGAATATAACGACGGATACGATGACGGATATAACGATGATTATGATGACTATGATGATTATGAGCAAGACGATGATGATTCCTGCTCTGGAGGCGGAAAACGCGGAGGAAGCGGTAAAATATTTATAGTTGTGCTTTTTTTGATGGCTGCTATTGGCGGTGTTTATTTCGGCTTGAGGTTCCTTAATGTTGATATAATGAAAAGCTTTAATATTGAAAGCATATTAAAAATCGGTTCAAATGATTCGTCTGATTTGCAAGAAAATGGGAAAAGTTCTTCTGAAGAAACTAAAAAAAGTGAAGAAACAGAAGAAAGTGCTCAAAACAATGTGGATGACGACAAAGAAAACAGCCATGAAAATTCAAAGGACGAGGAAATTCAAAATAATACTGTTAGGAAAAGTGAGCTTAAACTTACGTTTGATAATGACAGCCGTTCAAAATTTTTATATTTTAATAATGGTTATTTATATCTTACAAAAGACGGGGCTAAGTATTATTTGGATTTGGATATGCAAAAATGGAATGATACATATACAATGTCTTCCGTAACAGGCATAACAAACGGAAAATATGCTGTTATAAATGATTTGCAGGGAAGAAACATCAGGCTTTACAGCACAGACGGTCTTGAATTTTCGGCGCAGACAGACGGAAATATTGTAAGCTGTGCCCTTAATTCGCAGGGCACAAGCGCTGTTATACAAAAATATGGCGAGGATTATAAGATTTCTGTTATAAGAAATGACGGTCAGGTCCTTTTGGAACGCTTTGAGCAGGACAGCGGTATTTATCCTTTAAGTGTGGCTTTAAGTGAAGACAGCAGAATTTTAGCCGTAACATACGCCGATACTTCAGATATAGAAATTAAGGCAAAAGTTCTTTTGTTTTATGTTAATAAAGAAGATTCAAAAAATACAGCTACAGGCGAGTTTTATGCAGGCATAGAAAAAGAAAACATTATCGCACCGTATATATTTGCCTTAAATAATAATTTTGTTATTGTTTATGATGAGGGGTTATTTGCAGTTAATACAGATGGCAATGAAGTGTGGAGCACACCTGTTTCAAACAGAATAGACGCTGTATCTGTTACTCAGAATGGGAATATAGTTTTAGCTCTTGGTGAACAGATTGCAGGCTCAGAAGGCGTTGAAAGCGGTACTGTTATTATTTTAAATAAAAACGGTAAAGAAAAAAGTGAATATTTTGTAGGTGATGATATAACATATTTAAATGCAGCCGGAAATGATATAATTATAGGCAGCGGCAATGATTTTATATGCATAAACGAGTCGGCTAAAGAAAACTGGCATTTTACGGCTACACAGGTGATTAAAGACGTATTTCCGTATACAGGCGGAAACAAGGTGCTTGTAATTACCGGAACTGAAGCCAAAATAATAGAAGCAGAAGAATAAGCTTGCGCCGGATTATAATAAATTGTTATCCGGCTTATTTTAAGGAGGAATATACAATTTAATGAATGGTTTAGACATTTTTGTACTTGCAGTTATTGGTATTTGCGTTGCTGTTGGATATTTCAGAGGCTTTGTTAAAACATGCTTTTCATTTGTGCCTGGTGTAGTTTCATTATTGCTTACTAATAAAATTTATCCTGTTTTCAGTAAGTTTTTAAGGACTACCCCTGTTTATGGATATATAGAAGACGGGGTGGCAAAAGCTCTTGATTTAAACAGCATGGCGTCATCTGTAAGCGCACAGACAAATGATTATATAAACAGCCTTTCAATACCTGACTTTCTTAAAGAATCCCTTATATCGAACAATAATCCGGTGGTTTACAGCGTACTTAACGCTTCAGGCATAAATGATTATATATCCGGCTTTATAGCTAACATGATATTAAACATTTTATCTATGATAGCAGTTGCAGTTGGTCTTATTGTGATTTTTAAATTAGTTCTTGTATTGCTTGATGTTGTTACAAAGCTTCCGGTAATTCATGGCATAAATTCAGCCGGAGGTTTGATTATAGGGTTGTTTGAAGGCGTTCTGATAGTTTGGATTGTATTTGTTGTAGCTGTTTTATTTGTAAGCGGCGATAAGCTGGAATGGTTTTATGACTCGCTTGAAAACTCTAAAATAGCGCTTGCTCTGTTTAACTCTAATATACTGCTGAAGATGATTCTGAGGATAATTGCGTAGGTTTATTTAAGCATGTAAAAGCTAAGTAAAAGTTTTTTCAAAAAAAATAAAAAAAGTTGTTGACAGAATGTTTCAGTAGTGCTATTATATACAAGCGGCTGTGAGATAAGACATCTGAACAGCCTAAATAGTAACATCTGCACCTTGAAAACTGAATAAAGAAGCAAGAGTCAAAAGAAATCGAGAAAAGCAAGAAGCTTTGATATAAATGTATTAAAGCGGTAAGCAAGAATAAAAAGAAGTAGTAACGCTACTACATCCGCTAAGGTCAAGCGAATAAGAGCATCAGGGGAATGCCTTGGCACTGAGAGCCGAAGAAGGACGTGATAAGCTGCGAAAAGTCTCGGGGAGGAGCAAATATCCATTGATCCGGGAATATCCGAAT
>CALWRF010000026.1 GCA_944383885.1 uncultured Clostridia bacterium
CAAATCCATCAATTTTAGGTAACATTAAGTCCAAAAGAATTAAGTCAAATTTATCCTTTTGAAATTTTGCCAGAGCTTCCACGCCATCTCCTGCGATAGTTGTTTCATATCCCGCGTCATGAAGATAAGCTTCTAAAAGTTCTTGAATATCCGGTTCGTCTTCTACAATCAACAATTTTTTCAAATTAAACACCTCTTCGGCAAGCTTAACATAGGTTTATGAATTTATTATGGAGATTTTATTATTTTAAGCTAATTAAAAAGTCAGTTACATGAAATATATATCATTTCAAATAATAACATATAAAATGTAAAATTACATTAGGTAATATTATGGATATTGCGATAAAAAACATCAGTTTAATTATTTCTTTTTTAGAGTCTGCTTTACTCCGCATTTTCAGCTATACTTGATTTCAGAAACTAAAAAGGCAGTAAGATTTGCCTATCTTACTGCCCGAAAATCGTGTGTGACTTAAAAACACGTTTATTTCTATAAAATTTGAATTTTGGTGTTTTAAAATTTCACCTTAAAAACCGCGGTGAGCCTTGATTTTATTTATCTTTCAGCTATGTTATCTATTTTTATTTACAACTAATCATAAACTAACAAAAAAGATGAAATTATCAATCTGCCGCTAAAAATATCAATTGACATACAAAGTTAATGAAAATAAAAAGTCCGTACCATATTTCCTTATATATCACTAAACTCCACAAAAGACAATCCCTGTTCTTTTGCAGACTGCTCCGCATAAGTTTCAGCAATTTTATGTATGATAAACTTTGGACAACCATAAAAGGCACAAGCGTCAATTTCCTCAATCCCCTGAAGTCCTGTTGGCAATGTCACATTCAAAACTTCTTCTGTTTCTTCAAAAAATCTTTTTTAATAATAGTTACTTCTTCTGGGATGATTACATGTTAGCCGCTTCCCAAATAACGAATCAGTCTGCCTTTTTTATCAAAAATCGCTTTCTTTTGACGTATTATCTGCTGTTTCTTCCATGGAGATATCATCTGCTTCCCTATCGTCCTGAACAAAAAGTGAACCACCTGATGCACCATCAATAACAGAAAATTCTTTCCCTTCAAATGACTTTGTATATGAATTTGTTTGACAATTATATGTGTACTTTTTGATATAAGAATTTACTGGATCATATTCCTCTGTACCAATTATGGTAATTTCAGCAATATCATCTATAGAATGAATCCTACGCACATTTTGAATAAATGAACTATTTTCAGTTAAAATCGGATCGCCTTCACAGTCTATGGCATGTTCCAGCATATCCACCAATTCCTGAATATTTTTACATTTTGCCATGGCTTTTGGACTAATATCTGCATTTACTTCGTAATATTCATTTTCTTCGTATCCCGTTACATCATAGTTCAATGTTTTTCCATTTTTCAGTAAAATCTGCAATTCAAAAATAAAAGAACTGCTGCTGGAATTGGTTACAAAATCGCTTCTAAATTTCATGTATTATTCCCCCTTACTGTTCTAAATTTTTCTTTTCTTCTCTTGAACACAATACTATCTGCGGTTTTAGCGGGCAGCCTCCCATGCAAAGTGTCCTTTTGGAACAGTTAGGGCAACTATTAGAAAGATGATTGCGAAATCTCTGAAACGGCAAGCTTTCCCAAGCTTCTGCGATAGTATGCTTCCTTAATGAAACGGCATATTTCATTTTCTGATCGAAACTGCAAGGCGTCATACGCATATCAGAACTAATATAACAGCTAAATCTTCCACCCTCACAGGTATCTAACGAAGCCATGTTGATTTTTTTACAAAAATTTATAGCTCCGGGCACAAGACAGCTGTCCATGCCTAACAAAAAATTATGCCTTTTCTCCATCTGTGCAAAAAAGAGAGATAACTTAGGCTCTTCAGGAGAAAGCACATTGGAAATCATTCCTTGTCCCACCGGCTTATGCAATAGAAAAATCACCGCATTAATACCTGATGGAAAATCATCATGACCGAGCCTTTCAATAGCTTCATCAATGCTGTTTTTCCCTAATACATAATGAATATTGGTCTTAACGCCGGCATCTAAAAGCATTTTTATTGCATTTAAAGTATAGCTGCTGCGGTACCAGCTTACTGCCACTGCGCCACAGTATTTTTTACAAAGCTTGGCTATATTCTCCGTCATACCGTATCCAGAAGTAGTAAAATTTGGCACTAAATGATGCGCTCTGCTGATTTCCAGAAGTTCAGCAAATGCTTCATGTTGATCTGGATCACCTCTGCCTCCTAAGGCGAGCTGATTGGTTTTTCCTTCACACTGCTTTGCAACTTGACAAAAATCCTCTACTGACATATTGGACTCTTCTTGATACATACCGTTTTGATAACACTCAATTCCTGCCTTAGCACAAAGACCTGTCTTGCCATGGATGCAGTGTCCCATTATCCCAACATCAATCAAATGTGGAAAAGTTCCTTGGAACGGGTCTATGCCTGTATCTTTTCCGTTCTCGTCCAGTATTCCAGTACGTATATATGCTCCCGTTTCTGTATCAAAGGCATATTTGAAATGATACTTTCTATCCTCTACCATATACCGCATGGATATCCCCCATTTTCATGTTCTAATCATATTTTTTATATTTTATCATGCTATTTTATTGGGTTCAATACAATGCTTCAAGCTATATATAAAAACAGAGCGTTTTCTTATGTTATATATAAGTTCAAAAACTTCTTCATTGACTATAGTATATTTATTTTTTTGAATCCACTTTTTGCCCATTTTCAGAAACAAATCATGACCACCGGCTAAGTTAAGGTGTCAATATAAAGTAGACAGCTTCAATAGTCGCGTGGTTTTCTTGATACAAAAAATAACAGGTCGATTTGACCTGTTATTTTTTGTACGTTATTGGTAAATGAGTGATATACATATATATTTTACATATATATTATACCTTCAAACTAATATCAAGGTTTTATTGTGCTAAACAATCTGTTTTATAAGTTGTCCAATTATTGTCACACTATTTCATAAAAATTAACGAAATTTTACAAAACTACATGAGTTTCTTCCTATATTATGCAAAATTATAAAAACTAAGAATTTGATTTTTTCTTAAATATAGTTATTTTTTTACGCATATTTTCCAATAATACTGCAAAAAATTATATAAATACGGCAGAAAGGGCGTACTTATAAGCACGCTCTTTCTGTAAGGTAGGATTATGATGTTTTGGTTTGGTGTGTATATAATAATCTTTATCAGATATTATATCGTTAATTATTTACGGTTATTAATTACAGCCTGTGCAGCTGCAAGTCTTGCAATAGGTACTCTAAACGGTGAGCATGATACATAGTCAAGACCTAAAATCTCGCAGAACTCTATTGAAGATGGGTCTCCGCCATGTTCACCGCATATTCCAAGGTGAAGGTCTGGTCTTGCCCCCTTGCCTTTTTCAACAGCTATTCTCATAAGCTCGCCTACACCGCTTCTGTCAAGTTTAGCTGTAGGGTCGCATTCATAAATCTTTTTGTCAATATAATCAGCAAGTATCTTGCCTGCGTCATCTCTTGATAAGCCGTATGTCATCTGTGTAAGGTCGTTTGTTCCAAATGAGAAGAACTCAGCCTCAGTAGCTATCTGGTCAGCTGTAAGTGCGGCTCTTGGTATTTCAATCATAGTGCCTACAAGATATTTCATCTCTATTCCGCTTTCGGCAATAAGCTTGTCGGCAACCTCAACAATAAGGTCCTTAACAAACTTCATTTCCTTAACATCGCCAACAAGCGGAATCATAATTTCAGGCACAATGTTATAACCTTTATTCTTTTTAACCTCAAGAGCAGCCTCAATTATAGCGGAAGCCTGCATTTTTGCAATTTCAGGGTAGCTAACCGCAAGACGGCAGCCTCTGTGACCCATCATAGGGTTAAGCTCATGGAGACCTTTCGCCTTAATTTTAAGCTCCTCAACAGATTTTCCCATAACTTTTGAAATCTGCTCAAATTCTTCGTCTGTATTAGGAAGGAACTCATGAAGAGGCGGGTCAAGAAGACGGATAGTAACCGGTCTTTCCTGCATAGCCTCGTAAATTCCAATAAAGTCTTCTTTCTGGTATGGTTTAATTGCTTCAAGAGCGGCAATTCTTTCTTCTTCTGAGTCTGAAAGAATCATAATACGGAATTTAAGTATACGGTTTTCCTCAAAGAACATGTGCTCTGTTCTTGTAAGACCTATGCCTTCTGCGCCAAATTCAACAGCCTTAGCGGCGTCCTTAGGTGTGTCGGCATTTGTTCTTATTTTAAGACGTCTTGTGTTATCAGCCCAGCTCATAAACTCGGCAAAATCGCCTGAAATAGCAGGGTCTGTAGTAGGAATATCCTCTCCGTAAATATTACCTGTAGAACCGTCGAGAGAAATATAATCTCCTTCTTTAAATGTCCTTCCGCCAAGAGTAAATGTCTTTTCTTCTTCATTCATCTTAATAGCTTCACAGCCTGAAACACAGCATCTGCCCATACCCCTTGCTACAACGGCAGCATGGCTTGTCATACCGCCGCGGACTGTAAGTATGCCTTCTGCCGCAGCCATTCCTTCAATATCTTCAGGGCTTGTTTCAAGACGGACAAGCACAACCCTTTCGCCTGTTTTAGCCGCTTCTTTAGCTTCCTCAGCCGTAAAGTAAATTTTGCCTGCGCCTGCTCCTGGAGAAGCCGGAAGACCTTTGCCTATCGGAGTTGCGGCTTTAAGTTTTTCAGCATCAAAAGCTGGATGAAGGAGCTGGTCAAGCTGTTTAGGCTCAACTTTAAGGAGAGCTTCTTCTTTTGTAATAAGACCTTCTTTAACCATATCAACAGCTATTTTAAGGGCGGCGGCAGCTGTTCTTTTTCCGTTTCTTGTCTGGAGGAAGTAAAGCTTGCCGTTTTCAATAGTAAACTCCATATCCTGCATATCTTTATAATGTTTTTCAAGTTTTGATGAAAGGTCGCAGAACTGTTTATAAACTTCCGGCATATCATGCTCAAGTGTTGCTATAGGCTTTGGAGTCCTAACTCCGGCAACAACGTCTTCGCCCTGAGCATTTATAAGGTACTCGCCAAACATTTTTCTTTCACCTGTAGCGGCATTTCTTGTAAAGGCAACACCTGTACCTGAAGTATCTCCCATATTGCCGAAAACCATCATCTGAACATTAACGGCTGTGCCCCAGCTGTAAGGAATATCATTCATTCTTCTGTAAACAAATGCGCGTGGGTTATCCCATGAACGGAAAACAGCTTTAACAGCCTCAAAAAGCTGCACTTTAGGGTCCTGAGGAAACTCAACGCCCTGATCTTCAAAATAAATCTTTTTAAAGTCCTCAGTTACTTTTTTAAGGTCGTCTGCTGTAAGGTCTGTATCGTACTGAGCGCCTACTGATTCTTTATATTCATCAAGGTGTCTTTCAAATTTTGATTTTGAAACACCTATAACAACATCAGCAAACATCATTATAAATCTTCTGTATGAGTCGTAAGCAAATCTTTCGTTATTTGTAGCTTTTGCAAGACCTTTAACCGAAATATCATTAAGACCGAGGTTAAGGACTGTGTCCATCATTCCCGGCATAGAAGCCCTTGCGCCGGAGCGGACAGAAACGAGAAGCGGATTATCGTTATCCCCAAGCTTTTTGCCTGCTTTTTCTTCAAGCTTAGCTAAAGCTGTTTCAATTTGTTCCTTAATTTCATCTGAAAGCTCTTTGCCGTTTTCATTATAGTATGTACAAGCCTCTGTGCTTACTGTAAATCCCTGAGGTATAGGAAGACCCATATTTGTCATTTCAGCAAGATTAGCTCCTTTGCCGCCGAGCAAATCTCTCATTGAGGCGGCTCCTTCATTAAACATATAAACATATTTTTTGCTCATTGTACCCACTCCGTTTCCATATTTACAGAATATTTTAAGGTAAAAACACTTCTATTTTTATCTTTTTATAAAGTAATAAAACTGCGATTTATAATTACAAAATAAAGTATAACATTATATTCTAATAATAGCAATATAAAATCAATAAAATTTTAAATATTTTTTACATTAATCAATTCATATTAACAATTGAAAAACCATGATAAATGCCTATAATTTAGTTCATTATTCGACAATGTAGTATAAAATTTATGAAAAATTTTACACTCATTTTTTCATGTAAATTAAGTAATTTTTTAACTACTTAATTTTTAAAAACCGTATATTTTTTAACTAAGCTGAGCATGTACGGTAAATTATATTCATTATTGTATTATTTAATATACTGAATTATGAACATTTTTTATGCGTTTCATTTACATCACCAACTAAAAAACGGAAAGAATTAATTCATAATTCTTTCCGTTTTGCAACACAATAAATTTCACATGCCAACTTTATACTTATCTTTATAAAACTTATACATTTTTTCATACTCAAGTGTAGGTTCGTTATGGAGCCTTTCAGAAAGAGCATGAGTATTTTTTAAATCTTGCTTATCTTTTTCAATTGCCTGAAGAATATATATCGCTATATTAGAGCAATGGTCGGATATTCTTTCAAGGCTTGTAAGAAGTTCCAAAAGAGATATGCCGCCTTCAATACTGCACGTGCCTTCACAAAGCCTTTTTACATGTGTATCTTTAAGAGTAAAATTAATCGAATCTATAACCTGCTCCAAAGGCTCAATATTAATAGCTGTTTCCAAATCCCTCTTGGAATAGGCTTCTACAGCCATAGCAAGTATTTCCGTTACGGCATCTCCCATTATTTTAAATTCTCTTTTCCCTTCTTCAGAAAACTTTATGTCATTTTCAAAATTTCTTTTAGCAACTTCAGCCACATTCATGCAGTGGTCGGAAATTCGCTCAAAATCGCTTACACTGTGCAGCATTTCCACCACAAGGCTGTTGCTTGTTTCATTAATGTCTGCTGCTGTAATTTTTAAAAGATAATTGCCTATAGCCGTTTCAAACCGGTCTATGAGATTTTCATCGCTTTCAACTTTAGAGAATTTTTTTTCGGAATAGTCGTCAAAAAGAGAAATTGACCTTTTTAAATTTTTTAAAGCCAGCAAAGCCATTGAATTTAAAACCTTTCTTGCCTGCTCTACCGCAAGGTTAGGTGTTTTAAGCAGAAAGTCGTCAAGAAGCGCCAAATCTTTTTCTTCAACAGATTCATCATCATTTTTAACAGCTTTGTTTGAAATTTTTATCAATACATTAATAAACGGCAAAAGAGCGCAAGTTGTAATAATATTAAATAATGTATGAAAATTAGCTATATCTCCTCTGTTTACAACTGAATCCCAAAATTCAAAATGTACAAATAAGTTCAAGCCATATATTATGCAAAAGAAAAGAGCCATTCCTATAACATTATTTAAAACATCAATAAATACAACCCTTTTAGCGTCTCTTTTTGAACCTATGCTCGCAAGAACAACTGTTATGCACTTGCCGACATTCTGCCCAAGTATTACAGGTATAGCTGTTGCGTATGTAATCGCGCCTGTTGAGGATAGCGCCTGTAATATGCCTACAGAAGCTGAAGAACTTTGCAGCACCGCCGTCATTAACATGCCTAAAATTATGCCGAAAACAGGGTTAGAGAATATAAAAAACAAATTGGTAAATCCGGGCATATCCTTTAGCGGCGAAAGAGTAGTTTCCATAGTATCCATGCCAAAAAATATCATTCCCAAGCCGAGCATTATGGTTCCCACATCTTTTTTCTTTTTTGTTCTTGAAAAAACAAATAAGGCTGCGCCTATGCCTATAAGTATGGGACCAAATGATGAGGGTTTTAAAAGCGAAAGTACTATTCCACTTTCACCTATATCACCAAGCCTTAAAATCTGCCCAGTCACAGTAGTACCTATATTTGCACCCATAACTACTGGCACAGCATTTGAAAGCTTCATTACTCCGGCATTTATAAGACCTACAACCATAATTGTTGTAGCTGAAGAACTTTGTATTATTCCAGTAACGGCAGTACCTAAAAATACGCCTTTAGCTCTGTTGCTTGTAAGCTTTTCAAGCATTTTTTCAAGGCTTGCGCCGGCTATTTTTTCAAGCGCAGCACCTAAAACACTCATTCCGAATAGAAAAAGCCCTATGCCGGCAAATAATGGTAAAACAGTAATTAGGCTCATTTTATTGTCTCCTTTTATAATCAGCTGCTTCTGATAAAAAAGTATATCATTTTTTTTGACAGCCAACAACAAATACAGCTCAAAAAATACACTAAAATTTTACAAGCATTTTACTTAATTCTAACACAACAGCTAAACTAAACCTTTTTATCAATTCACTTAATTATTGATTTATTTTATAAACATAAAAACACGGTATATTTATACCGTGTTTTATTTTGCTTTTTTATCAATATACTCAGCTTTAGTTTTAGAATACACAATTTTCTGCTCGCTGTATAGACCTATATAACCTGAAAGCATATAGCTTGTTGCGCAGGCAACGGCAAAAAACGGAAGCCCGGAAGAACCAAAAAGCTCTACAGAAAGAACCATTGATGTTAAAGGACAGTTTGTTACACCGCAAAAAAGGCATACCAAGCCAATTCCTGTACCAAATGATGAATTTAAGCCCACAAGTTTTGATGCCACATTCCCAAATGCCGCTCCGGTAAAGAAAGTCGGCACAATTTCGCCGCCTTTAAAACCGGCTCCTAAAGTAAAAGCAGTAAATATTATTTTAAGCAAAAAAGCATACCATACAATATCTCCCCTGAATGCATAAGCTATAATCTCCATTCCGGCTCCGTTATAATCTTGGTTGCCGACTATAAAAGTAAGCAGTATAACTATAAAACCGCCTGCTATAACTTTTAAAAACTGATTTGGAAGATATTTTTTATATAAATTCGACACTTTCTTCATTACTATGCAAAATAATATGCTTACAAAAGCGCACATTATAGACAAAGCTATAACCCTTATAATATTGGTAGGATTAAACTCGCAGTATTTTAAAATAGTAAAATGAGTAGGTGATACAAAAAACATCTCAGCTACCATTAATGCTGATAAAGCCGAAATAACGCAAGGCACCAAGGCTGAAAAATGCATTATGCCAATACTTACTACCTCTATTGAAAATACGGCAGCAGTTACCGGTGTGCCAAAAAGCGCCGCAAAAGCAGCTGACATTCCGCACATAGTCATTACATGCATATCTTTATCATCTAAATTAATAGACTCTCCTACTGCATGGGATATGCTGCTTCCAATTTGAAGGGCAGCGCCTTCCCTTCCTGAAGAGCCTCCGCAGAGATGTGTTATAACAGTTCCAACAAATATAATAGGCAGAGTTACAATGGGCACAGTTTTATTTTCCCTTACAGTATCAATAACAAGGTTTGTGCCGCCATGATTTTCAGCTCCGCAGATTTTATATATCCAAGCTATATATACGCCGCCAAAAGGAAGTATTAATATAAACGCCGGAAACTCATGCCTTAATTCTGTAGCAAATTCTACCGCATAATGAAACCCTGTCCCAACAAAGCCAACTATAATGCCTACTATAACAGCAATTAAAGTCCATTTTAAAAATGCCTTCATATCGCCGAACAATAAAACCCCTCCAATAAGTCTAATTAAAAATATATTAAAATTAAATTAAAATCCCTATTTAGATATTAACATAATATTTATTTTCTTTCAATAAATGGTTTTATGTTTTAGCGCTAATAGGCATTTTTAATAATAAAAGGCAAATTTTTTATTATTATACTATATCCTGAAACTGTTTATAGCTTCAGCCATATATTCCATATCTTCCTTATTGTATCTTTGGTCTATAGGAAAAGATATAATCTCTTTTCCCATACGGCTTGTAGCGCCGATTTTATTTACCGGGTCATACAAATAAGAACGCCACAGGACAGAAGGATATATACTGAATTTTTCAACTAAATAATTCCACATTTCATCACGGTAAGTGCAGTACATAGGCATATTGAACGGACACTCGCTTTTTTCCCTCACCGGTATTGCCTGCCTTAAATAAGGAGAATCAATAAGTGTCCTTAAATATCGCTCATTATCCTGTCTCTTTTTTATCATAGGCGGAACACTGTTGCATTTATATATAAACTGCGTAAAGTCATTCATAAGAAATATTTCGCCGTTGTCTGAATAATTGTTCAGCTCCTCTTCAACCTGAGCAAATAAATCTGCAATTTTGCTGACCGGGTAATCCAGCATATCTTTAACAACCATGGCTTTAAGTATCTGTGGATAAAGCTTGTCGCACTGTTTGCTGTCTTTAACAAGGTCTCTTAAATCTATTGTAGCAAGTGAGTTATCGGAATATATAACACCGCCGTCAGGAACAGGAAACCATTTTCTTATAGACGAAAGGGCATAGTCTCCCACTTTAAGCCCGCCTGAAAAAATGCTCTGAGTATTATCCTCAATTACAATAAGGTTATATTTCTTTTTAATTTTGTTAATTTTCTCAGCAGCCTCATCACTTAATAGGTGACCAAAATAATTTGTTATGTAAATAGCCGCTGTATCTTTTGTAATTTTACTTTCCAAATCTTCAAAATCAATTGTAAAGTCATCATTTACAGCATAAAAAACAGGTTTTGCACCTTCAGTAAAGCCATAAATGACAGAAAAACAGGAAAATGCCGGCGCGAGTATCTTTTTATTTTTTATAAGCTGGCAAAGTATTTTTATGCAGCTTCTGCCGCTGTCAAGAAATATGCAGTTATATCCCCTTAAATAATCAAAAACCGTATACTCTTTAAGACTCAAGTTGCGCACTTCAATATTGAAGTCATATCCCATTGTATGCATTTAACTGCCTCCTATAAAAAATTTTGTCTTTAGTAACTTAAAATATATAAAAACCACATATAGGTTTTTACTCATTTAAAATTTGCTGTAAAAAATATCTATAAATTAATTATATCACTTATAAATATTTAAGCAATAATTAGTTATACATAAAAAGCCATAACACATAGTTATGGCTTTTTTGTTATATTATAATATATTTTTTGCAATCAAATTCCTGCGGCTGTATCCTGTTTATACATATATTCTATAAGTTCAACAAGTTTTGTTGAATAGCCCCATTCATTATCGTACCACGCAATTAGCTTAACAAAGTTTGAATCCAGCATAACGCCTGCTTTTTCATCAAAAATACAGGTATTTGTTTCACCTTTCATATCAGATGAAACCACATCGTCGTTTGTATAGGCAATAATGCCTTTCATATATGTTTCGGAAGCTTCTTTAACGGCTTTGCAAATTTCTTCGTATGTAGTATTTACTGAAAGTCTTGCTGTAAGGTCAACAACAGAAACATCATTTGCCGGAACCCTGAATGACATACCTGTAATTTTTCCAGCAAGCTCAGGAATAACCTCAGCGCATGCTTTTGCGGCGCCTGTTGTTGATGGTATTATGTTGTTAAATACACTTCTTCCAGTCCTTCTGTCTCTTCCGGCTCTTGCGTCAACAGCTTTTTGTTTAGCTGTAGCTGAATGTATTGTTGACATAAGCGCCTGTTCAATACCGAATTTATCCTGAATTACTTTAGTAAGCGGGGCAAGGCAGTTTGTTGTGCATGACGCGTTTGAAACTATTTTATATTCAGGCTTATATGTTGTATGGTTTACACCCATAACAAAAGTAGGTGTAACCTTATCTTTTGAAGGTGCTGAAATAACTACTTTTTTTGCGCCGCCGTTAATATGTACGTACGCTTTTTCAGTTGTGTTATAAACACCGGTTGATTCTATTATGTATTCGGCTCCGCATTTAGTCCAGTCAATATTGGCAGCATCGCTTTCGGAATAAACCATTATTTTTTTACCGTTAGCAATAATTCCGTCCTCAGCCGGTTCAAGCCTGCCGTTAAACCTGCCAAAAACAGAATCATACTTAATCATATAAATCATGTCTTCAATATTGGCGTTTCTAAGGTTTATGCCGCAAAGCTGAAATTCATCAGGTCTTTCCATAAGTATTCTGAAAACAACCCTTCCTATTCTACCAAAACCGTTAATGCCAACTTTAATAGCCATTTAAAAAACTTCCCTTCTCAGTAATAAATTTACGATATAAACTATACATGTTTACTATACAAAATAACATTATTCATGTCAATACAAAAGCTGATTTTTCACAATAAAAATTTAGTTTATCTTATCTAAAATAAATAAAAATTATATAAATAATGACATTTTCAAAATAAATCCGCATAATACACAGCAAATTTATAAATTTCATACTATAATATAGTATAAAATTATTAGAATTAATTTTAAAACAATAAACTCCAATAAGAAAATATATAAAAATATTTATAAGTAATTTTATAACCATAAATTTATATTCTATTAATATTATATTTTTCGTATTTTTTTTACTGTATAATCCATATTTATTTTTCTGCATGTATTATTTCACTGGCAATCTCGCCAAAAAGTTAAGTTTGAATTAACCAGAACTATAGTTTAGAAGTTTAATGCCAGCAGAAAACTTTCGGTCAAACTTCACAAATACATGAAATACACATACATAGTATAATGTCAGTGTCAGAATTATTGCTCAAAAGGATAATAAACGGCACTTGCTTGCAAGTAAATAAAATGTATACTAAAAAAGCCCCAAAATATTATTTTTTACAAAATATATTCTGAGGCTTTTATATACAAATTTTAAAAATATCAAATGCTGAAATAATAAATAATAAAATCATTTTTTAGGTTTATATTTCAGCACAACAAATCAAAGCTTTATAAGCGATGTCTTCATATTTATTTAAACAATAAAAAATATATTAAAATATTTATTCAAATTTAATATAAAGCGTTCTGAACATTAAAAAAGTAATGATTATAAAAATCATTGTTTTCTCTTAATAGGTGTTATATTGCCATTTTCGTCTACAAACTCTATTCTTTCTATCTGGGCACGGACTTTTTTTCTAAAGTCCAAAAGATATTCTTTTCTGAGCTTATCGCGCTCAGCCTTTTCTTGGTCTGTAAGACCTGAAGTTTTGGCTTTTTTGGCTAACTCATTTATTCTTTTAAGTCTTTCAGATTCTTCTTCTGGCATAGACGTTCCTCCTTACATTATACTTTAAAAAACGCATATTTAAGTTTATAATAGTTATATAAAATAAAAGGCGGTGGTTTAATGGACGCGTCATTAGTATTTTTTGGAATAATAGGACTATTTTCCGCATTAATAAAGGCAGCTGTTATTCTTGTTCTTGTTTTATTAATTATCAATGTCGCAAAAGGCGGGTCCGGCACAAAAAAATATCAATACGGCAAACACACTTACCCATCAAAAAACGAAAAATCCTTCAGCGATGATAAAACAAAACGAAAATCTATATTCAGCCGCAATAAAGACGTTGACTGCGACTTGGACGAGCGTATTTTCGGTCCTAAAAATCAGCATAAAGACTTATTCTAAAAGTAAAAAACTGCTGACAGGCTTATTCAGCCTGCGGCAGTTTTTTAGTCCAGAAACTCAAAACCTTTATAGTATTTAAAATACACTTTTCCGAGTATTTTATCTTCTTCAACATATTTATTTACCCAAAATCTTGAGTCAAGAGAATCGTTTCTGTTGTCACCCATCATAAAATAGCAGCCCTCAGGCACTTCATAAGGTCCGAAATCCCCTACAGGCGTTTCTTTAACAAAATCATCGTTAAGCGGTTTATCTGAACCGTCTATATAAACCTTTCCGTCGCGTATTTCAACGGTTTCTCCTGGAAGACCTATTACCCTTTTTACATAGAGCACCGATTCATCATCGGGATACTTAAATACAGCTATATCACCTCTTTGAGGATGTGAAAAATAATATGTCAGCCTTAAAGCCATAATCCTATCGCCGGGCATTATAGTATTTTCCATAGAACCTGTAGGCACAGTAGCATTTACAATTACAAACGCGTTAATCCCAACAGCTATAAGCACAGCCAAAACTATGGTTTTAATCCAGCTTATAATTTCGCGCCCTGCTCCGCCTTTTTGTTTTTGCTCTTTATTGTCACACATAATACAAAAATTATTCCTTTTCTTCCTTATTGTCAGTTTCCTCTGTTGTGCTGATTTCGTTTTTTGATAAAGGCACAATATTTACGCCTTTTTCAAAATCATCATCACTTACTTCATACTCAGAATCAGCATTTTTCTTTTTACTAACATTTCCAACAATCTTATTAGTTAATTCTGTAGCCTTTTCAGATAACTTCCTCATTTTAGGCGTTGTATCATCAACAGCCTTTTTAACAACAGGTTTGGCATCATCAATCATTTTTTCAGCTTTTTCAGCAGCTATTTTGGCAAAAGAGCTTATATTAGCTCCTGCTTTAGATAAAACTGACTCTTCTTTATCATTAAAAGCCGTTTCGTTCATAGCTTTAAGCAGCCTTTCAGCTTCATCAACTGTAATAATTCCTTTTTCAACCATAGATAAAACCGCAAGTCTTTCTTCCTTCATATATATCCCTCCTGTATCTATCTTTTCATGCCGGTAATTATTTTTAACACTTCAATAATAACCGAACTGAAATCCATATTCATATTTATACGCAGAATAAGAAGTAAAATGAGAAGTACAAATAAAACTATTATAAAAGCGCGTTTTGCAAGGCGTTTTGTTATTCTTTTCCTGCGCCTCTCATTTTCTTTAAACAACACATTAGGCGAAACATACATGCCGCCTAATACGCCTTTTTTAACATAAGTGGCAATCCTTTTTTCATTTCTCAAAAGGAAAAAAGCCCTTTTATCGGCATTAAAAAAATAATCAACGCCGTTTTGCACTCCTTTTATTCCGCGTATTTTTATTATACCATTTTTTCTGACAGGCGAACACTTAATTATAATAAATTTTTGATTTTGAGAAAAATATCTGTCAAAAGCTGTAAATATTACAGGAACAGAAATCCATGCGCACAAAACACCTAATACAAAAGCTGCATTTAACGCGTTTTTGTGTAAAAAATCCTCTGCAAAATAAACTATATAACCGCTTGATAAGCATTGATAAAAATAATAAACAAATATAATGCAGTTTATCAAAAACATAATAATCCGGCTTATTTTAACTTTATTTCTCTCAGGTATATACCACAGCGCAGTATTAAAAAGAGAAAAGACAGTTAAAAAAGTCATTGCAAAGCTTATTATAATCACTATTCCATTAATATTAGAACTGTCAAAATTATTATAAGACATACCTGCAACAGGGATTGTCCAGAACAATATATAAAGGTATTTTTTCCTGCCGGTAAAAGAAGCGCTGAAAACAGCGTAAAAACTAAGTATAATTGAAATCAACCCTAAAAACGCCATTTCCAGCCTCCAAATTTAAAACTTAAATATATTTAACTTATATTAAATGCCTCTGTAAATTTCAGGTCTGAATACTCCAGCCTTTTCAGCTTTTTCTATCTCCTCAAGCATTTTTTTGTTGTCTTTATTAAAAGTGCCTTTCAAAGGCACATAGTTTGAGGCGTGGTTGGCTCTGAATATCGTGCCTTCTGAATCCACGTTTTCAATAAATATTTTAAGTTCCTCCATTACCTCAACAGGACCTAAAAGCTGGAATTTTCCTGCCTGATAATCATTGTAAAGCTCTGTTCCAGGCTCTACCATAAGGGTAAGAAAGCCTACGTATTCCGGCTTTATAACACTTATAAGCTTTGCTGAGTTAACCGCATGCTCTTTAAGCCTTTCTTTTCCGCCAAGACCTGATATAAGTGTAATTGAAACTATCATGCCAGCTTTTTTAAGCTTTAATCCGGCAGAAGCAATTTCTTCAGACGTAACGCCTTTTTTAACATCTCTTAAAACAATGTCATCACCGCTTTCAGCGCCCATATAAATCATGTCAAGACCGGCAGCTTTGAGTTTTGCCAGTTCTTCGTCTGTTTTCATATTTACATCTGCCGGTGCGCCATAAGCCGAAATTCTTTCGCATTCAGGATAAAGCTCATGTATCTTATTAAGTATATAAAGCAAATCATCTGTTTTAACTATAAGTGCGTCCCCGTCAGCAAGGAATATTCTCCTTACTTTATAATCACGGTAATACTGCCTTGCATCAACTAAATCTGCCACAACTTCGTCAAGTTTCCTTACTCTGAACCGCTTATCTTTAAACATGGCGCAGAAAGTGCATTTATTTCTTGCGCAGCCTATTGTCAGCTGAATTATAAGGCTTCCCGCCTCACTTGGCGGTCTGTAAACTGCTCCTTCATATCTCATTTGTCATTTCTCCTCAATAATTATAATATAGTCAGCATATATTATAAATTTTTATTGGTCTTTTATCAAGGCTAAATTATTTAAACATTTTTTGAACTATTTTTTAACATTTTTTTACATACAAAAAGCGCCGCAATTAAACGGCGCTTAAAAATACAGCATTAAATTGTATAAGCGTATATCCTGTCTATAACATGGTCTTCATTAAACTCAACTACTACATTATAGTCGTTTTCATAAATATAATACAGGCTGTAAAACTCTCTGAACGTATATTCCTGGCTTGTGCCGTCAATACGTATCCTAAGTTCTTCGTCATCTTCATTTAAAACATTATAGTCTGTAGTCTTAGTTTTGCCCTGTATTGATATTACACCGTTTTTAATATCAACAACTTTGCCTTCCGCCTCAGCAACATTAGCTGTTATAATATTTGCAAAACCGTCAACTACAACCACGTCAGCCTTTAATACTTCACCGTTTTCAACATGCTTATAAATATCAGCGGCAGAAGCTTTTTCACCATTAATTGTAATTTCAGACTTATCAGAATACTCAACAGTATCGTATCTTATATCAAATTGATTTTCTTCAACATTTTTAAGCGTTCCGGTAAATACATCATAATCGTCAAAGTCAACATAAACGGTTATTTTGCTTACTTCATCGTCCCTGTCCAAAGAAAGCTTAACTTCAGTTACATCTTTCTGATATATGCTCTTTAAGTCCTCAAGGCTTTCTACCCCGCCAGTGCCGAACTTAACATCAACATCATCAGCTATAGGATATTTTTTTACAACACCAGCCTGTGTTGTTATTTCTATGTAGTAATCTGAAAGGCTTGTTATCTGACCATAAAGATTGTCTATAACTTCAAATTCAAGCTTTGTAACCCTTTTCTGTTTGTTAAGAACTGCTTTGCCTGTAAGACCGTTGTCCTCATCATCCAAAATCCTTTTAACTTTAGAAATTGTGCTTTCTTCACCGTCTATTAAAACATAAACTTCGTCTGAAAGTTCATAACTTTCCGTACTTCCGTCTTCATTATAAAATACAACTTTTTCGTCTGTAACATTTTTAACGGCTCCGCTTACAGTGCCTCCTTCAGAATTCATTGTAATCTGCACATAAATAAGCTCCCCATCGTCATTTAATTCCGCTGTTACATTAAGGGAGTCGTACTCATCTGCTAAATCCCTTATTTCTGATATATTCTTTCTTTCGCCTTCAAAATAGAACTTGCAGTCATTATCCCAGTTATAAACCTTGTCATTTCCGCCGTTTCTTTTAATTGTAAAATCATATTTTGAAACATCAGTTACTGTACCTACAACTGTATTTGCTTCACCTATAACAGCTACGTTTTCAGCAATGCCTCTGCTGTTTACAGTTATAGCTACATCGCACTGAACCCCGTTTTCTATAACTTTTGAAACATCTTTATAAGATACAGGCTTTGCATTTAATGTTATAAGCGCCTGTGAAGCCAGTTTATACTCGTTTATGGCACCGCTTTCGAGCTCAACTATAACTTTATCAGAAAGAATATTAACAAGCTTTCCTGAAATTTCGCCTGACCTTTCGCTCTCATTTGCGCCGCTGCCTTTAGTTACAACTGCTAAAAGCACTTCTTCATTTTTAGATACAACTGTTACATTGTCTCCATTTTCTATATCCATAAAACTGTAATCATTTCCGTTTGAAGATGCTGGAGTATCTTTATCACCGCTGAAAACTTTTGTTACTCCGGTATCATTGGTCTTAACAGTTATTGTCTTTTGATTTCCCTGGGAGGAAATACCCATAACAGTTCCTGTAACAGTTTCCATTCCATCATCGGCTGTTCTGCCGTTAATAACATTATAAGTTTTAGTTACAATAACAGCCATTTCTGCACGGTTAATATAATCAGCTGGATTAAAATTAGAGTTGTCATCGCCCATAAGTATTTTATTGTCTGACAAAAGAGCAACATATTCAAGAGCGCCATCGTCTATTTTATTTTTGTCCTTAAATGTAATTTCAGCCGTTTCATTTTTGCCGTTTACTTCTTCCAGTACTCTGCCGAATACAACAGCTACATCTTCTCTTGTGGCATAAACATTATTAGACGCGCCTGAAAATTCAGAAAGCTCGTCCTCAGTAACAATTTTATTTTCAAGGCAATACGCTGTAGCCTCATAAGCCCACTGCGGCACTTTGTAAGAAGACATGGTGCTTTCCCATTTTTCAGTAATATCGTCGGAAATCTCAGCCTTTCCAGACGATTTTAAAAGGTTATATGCCAACTGTTCTGTTTCAAAAAATGTAACTTTATCTTTTGCCCTGAACAAATATGAACCGTCTGGATTTTCCTGACCAACCATTAATCCTAATTCAGCAGCCTGAGAAATATATACTTTAGCTGTTTGCCAAGGCACATCATTTCCGTCTGAAAACTTAATTTCAGCCATAGCCGGCACTGCCATATACGCGCACAAAGCAGCCGCTAATATTGATACCGCTTTTCTTTTCATGCTTAATCCCTCCTAAAAACACAAGTAAGCATAATTTTCTTTAGTTAAATTTTATCATATATAGTAAAAAAATAACAGATATATGAAACAAAATAATATTAATTTCATAAACCGCAGACAATATTATAAGCTTATCAATTATTTAAACACATTTAATAAAAACATATTTTATTAAAGCTTTAAATAATTACCACATATCCTGAGTAAAATCGTCTATTACATCTTCAGCCTTGTTAACTAATCTTTTGCCTTTACGCATTACCTTTTTCCTGTCTGAATTACTCATGCACATTAAAGTATAGCCTGCCGCCGCTATAGCCGAACCCATTACAAGACCTGACATAAATTTATTCATAAAAAACCTCCCTTAAAACTGTCTGCGGCAGTTTTAGTATTTAACATAAGTGTTTTTTTATACTGTAAAAAAAGCCCCTTAAAAGCATTTAAGCTTAAAAGAGGCATAACAAATTACATTTTGATTTCTTTTAAAGCATACATTGAAAAAATATAAACATCTTCAATTTCACAGTTTAAAGCCTTTTGAGCTGCTGCTTTATAAAGCCTTAACTGAACTGAATACTTATTTTTCAGTTCTTCTTCATTTCCCTGTGGAACATAGTCCGTTTTATAATCAACAAGCACAAACTTGCCGTTTTCTTTAAAAATACAGTCAATCATTCCGTGAACCAGTATTTTTTCTGTATTTTTTTCATACTTTTCATAGCCAAAAATTTCATAAGGCGTCATTTCCATGGCAAAAGGCTTTTCTTTATATACTAAATCTGATTTTAATATCCGTTTATATAAGTCGCTTTGAGTAAAACCGTAAATACTGTTTATGTTTATTTCATGTCCTTCGTTTTCAGAAATTACGCCTTTTGAAACAAGCGCATCAACTGCATTTTTTATGTCATCTTTTGTATAATTTAAACTGAAATCCATATTCTCAAGAACACTGTGTACCGCCGTACCTTTTTGTGAAGGAGTTAAACCTTCTGTTTCAATTAAAAATGCCGGCTTTTCAAACCTGCTTAAATTATAAAGCTTCCTGTCTTTATAATCAGACTCAATGCTTTCCATTATTCTTTTTACTTCAGAAACATATAAATTAGCAGGAAATTTTTCTTTTGCAGTGTTAAGACCTAATATTTTTTCAGTATCTATTTTAAGCACTTCTTTTTCTTCTTTTGAAACCGTCATTAAACCGTCATATTTCTCAACGGCTATATTTTTAGGTATAATATTAATCTCCCAAACGGACTTATCATTAAATAAACCCGTATTTTCAGTATTTGCAGTAAAACCGCATAATGCGCCGCCGCATCTGTGCCGTACAAGGCAGGAACCTATCCAGTCCAAAAAAGACGACGCCTTAACAACCGAATAATACGGCAGTTTTCGTCCGCTGTTTAAAGCACTTATTGACCATAAATCGCGTTTTTGGCTTATGTTTTTTACAGTACCTGTTATAAAAAGCTTTTCCTTAGCGCGTGTCATAGCTACATAAAGCACCCTCATTTCCTCAGCGGCGCTTTCTCGCTTTAACAAATCTGAAACAATATTTTTTGAAACAGACGGGTGTTCCGCCCTTTTTTCCAAATCAATATAGTCGCATACAATTCCGGCTTTAGTATGAAGAAGAACCTTTGATGTTAAATCCTTTTTATTAAAACTTCCCCCTGTACCGCATAAAAAAACAACTGGAAATTCAAGTCCTTTGCTCTTATGCACTGTCATTATGCGCACAACTTCAGCCTTATCGCCTGTTATTTTTGCTCCTCCGAAATCAGAGCCTGTGCTTTGAAGTCTCTGTATATATCTTATAAAATTAAACAAACCTTTAAAATTGTTTTTTTCAAGCTCATGCGCTTTTTCAATAAGCATTATTAAATTTGCCTGCTTTAAAGCACCGCCGTTTAACGCTCCAACATAGTCATAATGTCCGGTTACGTTATAAATATCCCATATAATATCTCCTACCGATTCAAAAGGCGCTTCTTTTTTCCATTTGTTTATATCACTAAAAAATTTCTGGATTTTTTTCTTTAATAATTCATCGCTCCCGCATAAAGCATAATCCTTAACAGCTTCGTAAAAATCAATGCTCTTGCTTTCCATGCGTATATTTAAAAGCTCATCGTCTGTAACACCGTAATACGGCATTTTAAGGCTTGCCGCAAGAGGTATGTCCTGTTTTGAGTTGTCGATAACGCTTAAAATACTCAGCACATCAGAAATTTCTTTTCTTTCAAAATATTTTTCTGCGCTGTCCATGTAATACGGTATCATCTGCTCGTCAAGGGCGTCCCTTGCCGCCTGACCCCAGTTTTTTATTTTACGTGTTATAATTGCTATATCGGAATATTTTACAGGTCTTGATGTTCCGCTTTTAATATCATAAACTTCAAAACCGCTGTCTATAAGCTCGCGTATTTTTTTAGACACGAAGCTCATTTCAGCCTGAGCCGATGTTATATCGTCAAGTTCCTCATCATCTGTTTCCGAATTATTTTCTATAATATCAACCTCAACAGCCATGCTGCTGTTTTCAGGGTATTCGGCTCCCGGATAGAGATAAGATTTTTCTGTATAATCCATTTCTCCGGCTTCTTTTGTCATAATCTGGCTGAATATGAAATTCGCGGCATAAAGCACTTCTTTTCTGCTTCTGAAATTTTTAAACAGGTCTATTTTCACCTGTTTTCCGCTTTCTTTGAAATTATTGTATTTTTCAAGAAAAATCTTAGGCTCCGCCTGACGGAAACGGTATATGCTCTGCTTAACATCGCCTACCATAAACCTGTTGTTGGCGTTTTTGCCTTTTCCGCTTAAAGCGAATAATATCATTTCCTGAACCGGATTACTGTCCTGATACTCATCAGTCATTATCTCATAGTATTTCTTTTGAAGGCTTAACGCCTCAGGCGATGGAATAAATTCACCGTCTTTTTCTTCTATAAGTATTTCAAGGGCAAAATGCTCTAAGTCATTAAAGTCAGCCAAATTTCTCTCACGTTTTGCCTCAGCGTATCTTTGTGAAAAATCTTTAACAAGAGCGCATAACCCGTTTACAGTTCCGCCTGTTTTTAAAACCGTTTTAATCTCACTTTCCAAGTCTGTAAAAAAAAACTTGTCTCTTAAATCACCTATGCTTTTTTTAACTGTTTCTCTCAAGTTCTTAATTGTTTCTGCCAAAGCTTTATCATCGTTTTTGCCGGCACGTCCTATCGCTCCGAATGAAAAGGCTGAAATATACCGGCTTAATTTATCAAAATCAGTTTCGGCATATTCTTTAATTTTTGATATATTCTCCAAATCAGCTGAAAGCGCTTTTGCATAAGAAGCAGGACCGCCGTTATACGCAAGATTAAGCGCTTTATCAATGTATTTAAGGCATTCATCAGCCTCAAAAGCACATTTCTTTTTTATATACTCTCCCCAGAAAGTCGCACCAAAATCAGTTTCTAAATCAAAGCCATACTTCCGGCAGGCTGTATCAAGAAATTTTTCAGGAAAAGGCATGCTTTGTATAAAAGAATGGATAGTAAGGATAATATCTTTAAGACCGCTGTCTGAAAGGCTCTGACCAAATGTTTCAACAAGCTCAAGGAAGCCTTTGTTATTTTCACTGCCGTATTTTTCTTCAAAAAGCTCGTCTAAAACATCGCTTTTAATAATCTCGCACTCGTTTTCATCAGCTATTCTGAAATCCGGGTCAATATTAAGTTTTGTGTAGTTTTCACGCACAGTTTTCATACAGAAAGAATGGATAGTTGTTATATCAGCATGATTAATAAGCGCTATCTGCCTTGATACATGTTCATCTGCTCCGCATTCAACAGCTTTTGCAAGCGCTTTTGATATTCTTTCACGCATTTCCGATGCCGCGGCGCTTGTAAAAGTAACAACAAGAAGGTTGTCAATATCAACATTATTTTCTTTATCTGTAATAATGCTTATAATTCTTTCCACAAGAACGGCTGTTTTACCGCTTCCGGCAGACGCCGAAACTATAATGTCACAATCCCTTGTATATATAGCTTTTTTCTGTTCGTCAGTAAATACCGTTCCCATTTTTTTACGCCCCCACAGCTTGGTTTAAACCTGCTAACTTAATTCTTCTGTTAATTGAAATATACTCCGAAAAATATTTCAGGAATGTTTTAAAAGAATTATAGCAGAAGTTCTCCAAAAAGGCTATGGCAAATATATTGTTTTCTTCCCTTCCAAACATATATTTAAGTGCGGTTTTTGCAAAAACGTCTGGAAACTGCTTTGGGAAAGACATACGGTATTTATACAATATTTCAAAAAGCTTTTTCTCACTTTCCTCCAGTTCATAAACTTTATAAAAACATACGCTTACTACATAAAAATCAAGTTTGTCGCGCTTTTTAGACAGCATTTGTATTGTGTGGTGCATTGCCATAATTTTAAAAAACCGGCGTTTTCTCTCACTGTCCATATAAGGCATATATTTATTAAACACATTGCTTCTGCAATAAGTGCCGCAAAAGCTCTCCTGAGCGTCTATTGCGGCAAATTCAGCCATAAGGGCGTAAAACGCGCTGCAAAAGCTGTTTGAAATCTCAGCGGATTTTTTTACATAATCTTCCCTTATTTTATCCATTTCTTCCATAAACCGGATTTTTTCCTCTGTGCCGTGGCTTAAAATTTTCATTGCCCAAACCACCTCCAATAAAATTTTAAACCATAACATTACTAAATAACAAAAGGTTTCGTACACAAAATTATTTCATTATCCGTCTTTATGGAACAAAAAAAGACTTCCTGTATTTAAAAATACGGAAGCCTTTTAAATTAAATTTCGCCTCGTGTATTAAACTTTTTAAGGTTGCCCTCTTTAAGCTCTCTTTTGGCAAGTTCCGAGAATATATCGTCCCATGTAATGCCCTGTTCTTCCATAAGCACTGAAAGATGATACATTAAATCACAAATTTCGTATACAGTTTCGCTTTTTATGCCGTTTTTAGCCGCTATAACTGTTTCAGTGCACTCCTCGCCAACTTTTTTAAGTATTTTATCAATGCCTTTTTCCATAAGATAGTTTGTATAAGAGCCTTCCTTAGGGTTCTTTTTTCTGTCTTCTATTACTTCATAAAGCGCGTATAAAACTTTGGAATAATCCATTAAAGTACCTCTTTTCCGTTAATATCCCTGTAAAAACAGCTTCTTTTGCCTGTATGGCACGCCGCGCCTATCTGGTCAACTTTAATTAAAAGCGCGTCACTGTCGCAGTCGAAATATATTTCTTTAACTATCTGAAAATGTCCCGATGTATCGCCTTTATGCCACAGTTCCTGCCTGCTGCGCGAGTAATAATAACATGTGCCTTCTTTAACTGTACGCTCAACAGCTTCTTTATTGGCATAAGCAAGCATTAAAACCTGATTGTTTTTATAGTCCTGAGCAATTACAGGTATAAGTCCTTTTTCGTCATATTTTAAATTATCCGCAAAACCCATTATTTTCTCCTTACAGCCTTACAGGCACATTCCGTTCTTTTAAATATTTTTTTAAATCAACTATTTCCATTTCCCTGAAGTGGAAAAGGCTTGCCGCAAGAGCAGCATCAGCGCCTCCTAATGTTAAAGCGTCATAAAAATGCTCCATTTTACCTGCTCCGCCTGAAGCTATAACAGGTATTGAAACAGCTTCGGAAACAGCTTTTGTCAGCTCTAAATCGTATCCGTTTTTAACTCCGTCGCAGTCCATGCTGGTAAGAAGTATCTCACCTGCACCACGGTCGTATGCTTCCTTTGCCCATAAAACAGCGTCTTTTCCGGTATTTACGCGTCCGCCGTTTAAATATACGTCAAAACCGCCGCCTTGACGTCTTTTGGCGTCTATGGCAACTACAACGCACTGGCTGCCGAACCTGCGCGCTGCTTCGTTAATAAGCTCCGGTCTTTTTAAAGCTGCCGAATTAACTGAAATTTTGTCAGCTCCGGCTGAAAGTATTTTTCTAAAGTCATCTATGCTTCTTATTCCACCGCCTACAGTAAGGGGAATAAACACCTGCTCAGCTGTTTTGCTTACTACATCAAGCATTATGTTCCTGTCGTCAGCAGAAGCCGTTATATCAAGAAACACAAGCTCATCTGCCATGGACTTATTATAAAACTTAGCGGCTTCAACAGGGTCGCC
The DNA here is from genome assembly GCA_944383885.1 of uncultured Clostridia bacterium. GTDB lineage: Bacteria > Bacillota > Clostridia > Lachnospirales > Anaerotignaceae > Neoanaerotignum_A. The sequence continues at coordinate 24,963 of CALWRF010000026.1, forward strand.
AGCGTCTTTAAAATTCACAAAGTTAATGCCTTTAACAACCCTTCCGGCGTTTACGTCAAGGCATGGTATAATTCTTTTAGTGTGCAAATAAAAGCACCTCCAGTTTTATTTTTCAAACCGCTCAATAACCTCTTTTAAATCAAGGGCGCCCTGATAAAGAGCCTTTCCTATTATAACGCCATGCGCTCCTATAGAGGCAATCCCTTCCAAATCGCTCATTGTGCTTACTCCGCCTGAAGCTATAATACTAATGCCGCTTTGCTCTACCAGTTCTTTAGTGCTTTCAATATTAGGACCAGACATCATGCCGTCTTTTGAAATATCAGTATAAACTACTGTTTTAACACCTATTTCAGCCATTTTTCTGCAAAGCACTGTTGCCGGAACATCGCTTATTTTCTCCCAGCCGTCAGTAGCAACCATACCCTTAGAAGCGTCTATGCCTACAGCTATTTTATCGCCGTAAATCTTAACCGCTTCTTTAACAAGTTCCGGGTTATTAACAGCCGCAGTGCCTATTATAACACGCGAAACCCCGGCGTCTATTCTCTGTTCTATATCACGCATTGAACGTATTCCGCCGCCTGTTTGAACAGGTATATTAACAGAAGAAACAATTTTTTTAATAGCTTCTTTATTGTAGCTGTTGCCAGTCCTTGCTCCGTCTAAGTCAACAACATGAATATATGTAGCTCCAGCCTGCTCCCATATTTTAGCTCTCTGGACAGGGTCATCGCCGTAAGATGTAATATCATCAAAACGCCCCTGTTTAAGCCTTACGCATTGTCCGTTTTTTAAATCTATTGCGGGATAAATCTGCATAAAAATCACAGCCTTCCAAAATTATTAAGTATTTTAAGCCCTGTATCGCCGCTTTTTTCCGGATGGAACTGAAGGGCAAAAATATTGTCTTTCTGCGCCGCAACCTGTATTTCTTCGCCGTAAAAACATGTGGCGCTTACAACAGGTGCGTTTGTTTTAAGCCTGTAGGAATGAACAAAATACACATAAGGCTCATCTCCTATTCCCTCAAAAAGCGGGCTTCTCATTTTTATATTAAGGCTGTTCCAGCCTATCTGCGGTATTATCTGGTCTTTCGGCAGAAGAACTATTTCTCCAGGCATAAGACCAAGACCTGTATATTCCCCGTTTTCATAGCTTTTGTCAAACATCATCTGCATGCCAAGGCAAATACCCAAAAACGGTTTTTTCTCATCTGCAATATGATATATAACTTTGTCTATTTCTTTTTCCTTTAATGTGTTTATGGCATCGCAGAATGCGCCTACACCAGGAAGTACAACTTTATCAGCACAAGCTATTTTTTCCGGACTATCAGTAATTTTAGCTTCAAACCCTAAAAACTCGAATGCCTTTTGAACACTTCTTAAATTACCCATGCCGTAGTCAATTATAGCTATCATATTCTACACCTCCAGCATGCCTTTTGTTGAAAGTACACCGTCTATTCTATCATCAATAGAAACAGCCATGTCAAGAGCTTTGCCGAACGCCTTAAATATGCCTTCTGCTATATGGTGGCTGTTTTTACCGTAAAACATCTTAATATGCATATCTATTCCGGCGTTTGCGCATACTGCCCTGAAAAACTCCTCAACCATTTCCATATCCATGTCACCGCATTTTTGCGTAGGAAAAGTTACATCAAAGTTAAGGTACGGTCTGCCGGAAATATCCATTGAGCAGAGTATAAGTGCCTCGTCCATAGGCAGTATAAAAAATCCGTATCTTTTAATTCCTGCTTTATCACCCAATGCCCTTGTTATGCATTTTCCCAGTACAATACCAACATCTTCTATTGTGTGATGGCAGTCAACCTCAACATCGCCTTTAGCGTCTACATCCATATCTACAAAGCCATGCTTTGAGATATGGGTTAGCATGTGGTCGAAAAAACCTATTCCTGTTGAAATATTGTTTTCACCTGTACCGTCAAGATTTATTTTCATCTTTATTTTAGTTTCAAAAGTATCGCGCATTATTTCAGCGTTTCGCATTATATTCCGCTCCTTTTCAGCTTTCTTTTCTTACCCTAACAGCATTGGCGTGAGCCGTAAGACCTTCGGCATTTGCAAAAGAAATAATATCATCGCTTAAATTTAAAAGTGCGTCTTTACTGAATGATATTATGCTTGACTTTTTAATAAAATCATCAACCGACAAAGGCGAAAAAAATCTTGCGGTGCCGCCTGTAGGCAGTACATGGTTAGGACCAGCCATATAATCCCCCAAAGGCTCAGGTGAGTAACTGCCTAAAAACACCGCCCCTGCGTTTTGGATAAGCGGAAGAACTTCAAAAGGCGATAATGTGCATATTTCCATGTGCTCAGGAGCAATGGCGTTTGAAAGCTCACAAGCCTCCTTTATGGAATCAGCGATTATTATTGCGCCATAATTCTCAATTGATTTATTTATAATTTCTTTTCTTTCAAGTTTTTCAGTCTGTTTTGCAATTTCTTCACGAACGCTTAAAGCAAGTTTTTCACTTGTTGTAACAAGTATGGCTGAAGCTAATTCGTCATGCTCCGCCTGTGAAAGAAGGTCGGCGGCAACATAAACCGGGTTGGCGCTTTCATCAGCTAAAACAAGTATTTCGCTTGGTCCCGCAACAGAGTCTATATTTACATAGCCGTATACGGATTTTTTGGCAAGGGCAACAAATATATTTCCCGGACCGCAAATTTTATCCACTTTAGGAACGCTTTTTGTGCCGTAAGCCAAAGCGGCTATCGCCTGAGCGCCGCCTATTTTAAATATTTCGTCAACCCCGGCTTCTTTAGCGGCTACAACAGTAGTTGGATAAACCCTGCCGTCTTTTTGCGCAGGTGTTGTCATATAAATATGCTTTACTCCTGCCACATGAGCAGGCATAACATTCATAAGCACTGAAGAAGGGTAAGCGGCTTTGCCTCCCGGGACATAAACGCCTACTTTTTCAAGAGGTCTAACCATCTGACCCATAATTTCACCGTTTGGCGCCGGCTCAAACCAGCTGTTTCTTTTCTGTTTCTCATGGAAAGCCTTAATCCTCTGGGCTGATTTCTTAATAACATCTATAAGCTCATGGCTTACAGCTGAATATGCGTACTCAATTTCTTCGTCAGTTACTTTTATATTTTCCGCCGTTATATTTAACTTATCAAATTTTTTTGTATACTCAAAAACCGCTTCGTCCCCTCTTAGTTTAACGTCTTTAAGTATTCCATCAACTATTTCCTGAACATTTCCATGCTCAAGCTGGCTTCTGGAAAGTATTTTGCTTAATTTTTGCCTGCCTTCTTCAGTATTGCAGCGTATAAGGTCTATCATATTAAGTCCTCCTTTAAAAGGCTCCTGATTTTATCCATTACATCTATAATTCTTTCGTGTTCCATTTTCATACTTACTCTGTTTACAACAATCCTTGCAGAAAGCGGACAAATTTCCTCAAATACCACAAGACCGTTTTCCCTAAGAGTTGCACCGCTTTCCACAATATCAACTATACAGTCGGAAAGCCCTACAATAGGCGCCAGTTCCACAGAGCCGTTAAGCTTAATAATCTCTACAGTCTGGTGCATCTGATGATAAAAATATTCCCTTGCTATATTCGGGTATTTTGTTGCAACCCTCAAAGAATGGCATTTGTGGATTTTATCTTTCATTTCCGGCAGACCGGCAACACACATACGGCACTTGCCCAAACCCAAGTCCAGCATTTCATATATATTTCTGTTTTCTTCCATTATAGTATCTTTACCCACAACGCCAATATCAGCGGCGCCATGCTCAACATAAGTAGGCACATCGCTTGTTTTGGCAAGGAATATTTTAAGTTTTAAATCTTCGTTAACAAATATAAGCTTCCTGGATTTTTCTTTCATTTCCTCGCATGGCATGCCTATTCTTTCAAGAAGGTCCATTGTCTGCTCAGCAAGCCTGCCTTTAGCCAAGGCAAAAGTTAAGTATCTCATTTATTATTCCTCCTTACCAGGCATAACCAAATCTTCTATTGTAATATCTGCTGAAACAATGCCGACTTTTTCATCATAGCGCACATATTTAATATTAATAGCATCTTTAAAGTATATAAGCGATTCTATGCCTTTTACCTGCATGTATCTTATGTTATCCTCTAAACCGTATCCGCAAAGGCTGCCTTCAACCTTAATTCCGGCATTGCGGTAAATTTCCGCTATTTTAAGGGCAGAAGCCAAACCAGCCTGGCTTGAAGCCACCATTGCCTTTGCTCCGCCTTTTGCAATTTCAACACCGTTTCTGTCAAGCACATTTAATATTTCATCTATTTTAACAGCAAAACCTACGGCAGGTATATCACGACCAAACTGTTTTACAAGGTTATTGTATCTGCCCCCGTCTATAATGGAGTAGCCTGTACCGTAAGTATAGCCCCTGAATATTATGCCTGTATAGTAATTAAGCTTATTTACCATGCCCATGTCAAAAGATATATAAGTGCTTACTCCATGAAGGACAAGAAGATTATAAAGCTTTTCCATATAATCAAGAGCTTTCTGTGCCTCTAAGCTTTTTGTCAACGTTTTTGTATACTCTATTATTTCCATACCGCCTACAAGACGTGGAAGCTCCAAAAACAGCTTTTTAACATTCTGCGGCATATTTTTTTCTTTAACAAAAAACTCAACCCCAGCGTAATTACGGTTTGCAATTAAATCTTTAATAAAATTTTTGTCATTTTCATTAAATCCTGTTTCATCAAGTATGGCGTTAAAAAACTGAACCTGCCCTATATTGAGCTTAAATTCTTTTATTCCGCAGGCAAGAACGCTTTTAACCGAAATTGCTATAGCTTCTGCGTCAGCCTCTGCGCTGTCTGAACCCATAAGCTCAATTCCAGCCTGCGCAAATTCGCACTTTTTGCCCTGATAGCTCTTTGAGTCCCTGAAAGCGTTGCCGTAATAGCAAAGCCTTAACGGAAAAATTTCTCCCTCAAAGGCAGTAGCAGCCATTCTTGCTATAGGCGGCGTCATATCGCTTCTTAAAGCAAGGGTTGAGCCATCTTTATCAAAAAATCTGAACATTTCCTTCGGGCTTATAGAACCCATTTTTTCATCAGAAAAAACCTCTATATATTCAAACATAGGGCTTTCAACCGCCCTGTAGCCATAGCTTTCAAAAACATTTTCAATTTTTCTTGTAACAATCCTTTTGCTTTCTGTCTCGTCAGGAAGCAAATCTCCCACACCTATAGGAGTATGAAGTTTAAAATCAAGCATAATAACCCACCTTTATAACTTTATTGCTCTACTATGATAAAGTATAGTATATACAATCATATTTCATTTGTCAATAATACTTTATTTTAAGCATTTTACCATTATTTTTATATTTTGCAAAGTAAGTTTGAGCCTCGGCAAAATAATAAATACTAAAATAAAGTTTATATGTTATAATTTAACAAAAGGAGTGTTGCCTATGTTTAACAAAATTGATTTAAGCTCATACCCCCGCGCTGAGCATTATAACTACTATATTAATTTTATAAAGTCAAAAATTAATATGTCTTACAACATTAATATTACAAATTTATTGGAAAAAACCAAATCCAAGTCACTAAAATTTTACCCAACATTTATTTACATAATAATGAGTGCTGTTAACAATATGAAAGAAATGAGGATGGCAGTTGATAAAGACGGAAACTTAGGTTATTATGATTACTGTAGCCCGTCTTACACAATTTTCCATAAAGACGACTGTACTTTTTCAGATATTTGGACACAATACAGCAAAGATTTTGATGAATTTTACAAAAATGCCGTAAACGACATGGAATTTTACAAAGATGTAAAAGGCGTAAAGGCAAAGACTGGTAAACCGGATAACTGCATACCTTTATCCTGCGTGCCTTGGCTCAGTTTTTCCGCATGCAGTTATGACACTTACGCGCCTTCGCCAATGCTCTTTCCTGTTATAGTTTTCGGAAAATATTTTAAGCAGAACAGCCAAACCCTGCTGCCTTTTACTATATTCGCCGCACATGCTGTTTGCGACGGATACCACGTCTGCCTTTTAATAAATAAAATAGAAGAGCTTTGCAAAAACTGTGGTGAGTTTATAAAATAAACAAAACGGTCTGTTGGCATTTAAGTAAACAGACCGTTTTGTATTTTTTAATTGATTTCCGCCCTTTCAAAGTCGCTTATATACTCAGCTATGGCATGGATTAACTCTTTATTTGTGGGTTTTTTATAAAACTCAAAACCAAATATATTTTTATACTGGCTTTGGGCGTTATACCATGATACATTTATGCAGTGCCTTATATCCCTTTCGACACATTTAGGCTGGGTTTTAAACTCCATAGCTATCTCAGGATAAAGATTTTTTGTAACTCCGCTTAAAAATGTCGGGTTTTCAAGCACATGCGCAACAGCCCTTTTTATATAGCTGTAGCCTTTAAGTCCCGGACGTATGCCTATTCTTGTTATAATTTCCGAAAGGCGCACGCACTGGTTTCTTTCCTCTTTAGGCGGTTCCTCCCTTAAATCAGAACACAGCTGTGTAATTCTGCTTATAAGAATATCGGTATCAAAAGGTTCAGTCAGACAGTAATCTGCGCCGCAGGAAAGTGCCAGTTTTGAGAACATAATATTCTCTGTATCATTTACCGCTATAAGACGCATATTTTTATAATTTTTCCGTTTTATCTGCTCTATTACCCAAAGACCGTCATTACCGAAAAGCCCAAGATATATAACTGCAGCAGAAAAATAATTTTTCTCAATTGCTTTTAATGCGCTTTTGCCGTCTGATACAGACTGAGAAATAATAATACTGTTTGTATTATTTATGCAGGCTTTAATTCTGTTTTGCTTAATATCATCGCAGCAGGCTAAAAGTAAAGTTATTTTGTTTGTTTTTGTAATAAATTCTGAGTTCCCCATAAAAATTCCTCCCCTAAATTTCATGCAGTATGAATATATAATATTTTTATGGGATAAATCATCAATATTGCGCGAAAAGCCGTTAAAACTGCATAAATTGTTTGTAAATTATCATTTTTTAGCAGCTGCTTCATCGGCTTTTATAAGCATGTTGTCAATAAATATGCCGTAACCCTTCTGAGGGTTATTAACAAAAACATGTGTAAGCGCCCCTATTAGTTTGCCATCTTGTAAAATCGGGCTGCCGCTCATTCCCTGAACAATGCCTCCCGTTTTTTCAAGAAGCCTTTCATCTGTTATTTTAACAGTCATTGATTTATCAGAAGAAATATCAAGCCTGTTTATGTTTTCAATTTCCACTTCATAAAGCTCGCTTTTACCCAGCACATCGCTTTTTATATAGGCTTTTCCTGTATGGACATCGCTTGATATAGCTGTTTCAACAGCCTCGTCGGAAATTAAAGGCAGATTTGATTTTTGTGTTATAACACCGTAAATCCCGGCATTTGTATTTGAAAAAACAGTGCCGAAAATTTTTTCTTTATTAAGGCTCCCATTAATCTCTCCCGGAACACCTTTTTCCCCCTTTCTTACTCCTGTAACGTCAGAAAGGGTCATTACACCGCCTGATGTATTCATAAGAGTATTTGTATCAACATCATATATTCCATGTCCCAAAGCGCCGAATACATTGTTTTCCGGATTAATAAATGTTAAAGTGCCCAAGCCCTGTGTATCATCTCTTACCCAGCAGCCAATTTTATATTCTCCGTCTCTTTGGCTCATAACAGGGGTTACATTTGTTTCAACTATTTTTCCGTTTCTTAAAACAGAAATACTTATGTTTTCTCCATTGCTTTGGGCAACAGCCTTTGTAAAGTCTTCCTTAGAATTTACTTCTTTTCCATTTACCGAAACAACACTGTCGCCGCTTTTAATAATGCCGGAGCATGGCGAAACTTCGTTACCGCTTTCGTCGGTAATTTTTCCTGTGCCAAGCACCAATACGCCTTTTGTTTCTATTACTACGCCTGAAACATTGCCGCATGGTATAAGTTTTGCCCGAGGAACCACATTTAAGCTTACATTTTTTACAGGTATGCCCAAAAATGTATACTTTGCATTATAAACTCCGGCATTTTGCGCAGATACATCTGTACCATTAACAATATCTATTTCGATATTTTCCTTTACTGGAACAGCAGTGTTTTCAATTACCGCCTTGCTTTCCTGCTCATAGCCTGTGCCTATATGCGCTACGCTGTTTTCATACACGCTTATATGCTGCGGAAGGGTTAAGCAGTAAAAACCAAAAAACAGAAAGCTTAATGGCAGAAAGTAACGCGCCGCTTTCTTTTTTAAATTATTTTTTCCCATTTTATCACTTCCGTTGTTTAAATTAAGTCCACACTTAAATTAACCTAACACTTTATTTGTTATACAGACAAAATTTTAATATGGGAAAATATACGTATTTTCAGTTAAAAACAAAAAGGCAGACTGAAAACAGCCTGTCTTTTATACGTAAATTTAAGTTATATTGAATTTTTTGGCTTTTTTTCGATTATGCCTGATAAAAGACAGTAATCACCATCGTAAACAACTACAGCCTGTCCCGGAGCCGCCGCTCTCTGCGGTTCATCAAATACGCATTTTATAAAGCCGCTGTCAACAGGGTAAACAGTGCAGGCGGCTTTTTTATGGGCATATCTTATTTTAGCCTCAGCCCTTAAAGGTTCTTTAATGTCTTCTATTGCCATAAAATTAATTTTATCGGCATAAACTTCTTTTTTAAACAGCTCTTCATTGCTTCCAAGGACTATTTCATTTTTTTCTGCATTTATGCTGTTTACAAACATGTGTCTGCCGAAAGATACACCAAGACCTTTCCTTTGACCTATTGTATAATGTATAATGCCTTTATGTCTGCCTATTACATTGCCCTGCATATCAACATAATTGCCAGATATGCTCTCCTTTCCTGTATAGTCCTGTATAAAGGCAGCGTAGTCCTTATCAGGTATAAAACATATCTCCTGGCTGTCAGGCTTTTGCGACGTCATTATACCGGCATTTCCGGCTATTTCGCGCACTTGTTTTTTTGTATATCCGCCTAAAGGGAAAATAGTGCACATAAGCTGCTGCTGTGTTAAATAACTTAATATATATGTCTGGTCTTTTGTAATGTCATCAGACATTTTAACGGCGAGCCTGCCTGTAGGTCCATATTTTACAACTCTCGCGTAATGTCCGGTAGCTATATAGTCTGCGCCTGTATCCTCTTTTACTTTCATAAGCGCGCCCCACTTAACCTCACGGTTGCAAATAAGGCAAGGATTCGGCGTCCTGCCAGAAAGATACTCATTTACAAACATATCTTTTATTTTTTCCTTAAAAATTTTTTTATAATCAAGTATAATATGATTAATCGAAAGATACTGGGCTACTTTTGCGGCGTCTTTAGCCGCTTCTTCTCCGCCGTTAAAATTAACAACCGTAACTGCTGAAACATCATATCCGTCCTTTTTCAAAAGATATGCTGCTGTAGAGCTGTCAACTCCGCCGGAAAGACCAACAACGACTTTTTTACTGCTCATTTAAGAGTTCCTCCATAATTTAAAAAATTAAAAATAGTAATTTTCTGCTTAAAAGTATTTTTTGTGATTTAGCAGTTATAATACTAATTATAAATAATATTTTTTGCAGGCGGCATTAGTTTTTTTAAAAAGTTATTAAAATTTATTATATTACACAAAAACATATTGTTCAACTCAATATTGTGGTGTATAGTATATACAGGGATTCTTTTTTATTTTGTGAATTTTCATTTTTATTGTATGACATGGTATTCAAATTCTAATTAATAAAATATATAATATCCGCAATGCCATTTGTTTTTTCGACAAATTTTACAACAAGTACCTAAGTTAAAAAGCGGGGAAAATATAAGATGATGAGGTGGTAATTTTGGAATTCAAAGAACGTCTTAAATCTCTCAGGAAAGAAAGGAAACTTACTCAGAGTGCGTTAGGCAGCATACTTAACTATGGTTATACGGCTATCTCTAATTACGAATCTGGAAGAAATGAACCATCAATAACAGATTTAAAGAAAATTGCTGAATTCTTTGATGTTTCTATGGATTATCTCCTTTGTGTAAATGATATCAGGAACCCTTATGTTGAAAGGGATTATCCTGAACAATTCAATGAGTTTAAAAACATATACACAATGCTTGATAACGATAAAAGGGAGCTATTAGATGATTTCATGCGATGGTTGCTTGAAAGACAAATTAAATCTCTTTCAAATACAAAGCAGCAGCTTAAAGTTGCACAGGAAACCGTACCATATAAAACCAAGTCTACAGATAACTGATTGTTACAAAAAAGAAGGCAAAAAGCCCGCCTTTGTATTACGCTTTTTTAAACGGCCTTTGTAATATGTGGCAGATGCCGCTTTTGTTTTAAACACAAATAACAGCATAGGCTTTTTTGGTGTTTTGTTTTAGCTTATACTAATACAAAATAAATGCGGAAAAATAAAAATCCTGATTGAAATAATCAGGATTTTTATGCTATTTACTCCGTAATTCAGTTTTCTTTTTACTGGAATATTCAATCATTTCTTCTGCGGCTTGTAAAGCTGCGCTGCTTTCGTTTGAACCCATAAGGCGCAGAATTTCATAAACTTTCTCTTTGTTTTCTATATTTTTAACTGTTGTTACAGTTGAGCCGTTTTCTACGTTTTTTTCTATAAACATATTGCCGTCTGCCATTGAGGCTATCTGCGGCAGGTGTGTTATGCATATTATCTGCTGATTATCGGATATATAAGCCATTTTTTCAGCTACTTTTGAAGCGGTTTTTCCGCTTATGCCGGTATCTATTTCATCAAAAACAAATGTGCCTATATTTTCTGTGCCGGAAATAACTGTTTTAAGCCCCAGCATTACTCTTGACATCTCGCCGCCTGAAGCTGTTTTTGCCAAAGGTTTAACACCTTCTCCGGCATTGGTTGAAATTAAGAATTCCACATTATCCCAGCCTTTATTGTTAAAAGTCGCTTTCTGGGATATGTCAATTTTAAAAACAGCGTTTTTCATCTCCAAGTCATGGAGCTGTGTGGTTATCCTTTCCTGCAAAATTTCAGCTGTTTTTTTCCTTAGAGTAGTAATTTTTTTGCATTGAGCCTTTATTTCCTCAGCTATTTTTTCTTTTCTTGAATTAAGCTTTTGCCGCAGCTCTCCGCTGTTTAATATAAAATCACGTTCTTTAACGGCGTCTTCCTTTTTCTTAATTATCTCTTCTACAGATGAGCCGTATTTCTTTTTAAGGCTGTAAATCAAATCAAGCCTTTCCTCTATGGCGTTAATCTCATTAGGGTCGGCAGAAATGCTTTCCAAGTAATCCTTTAAAGCCTCGGAAGCGTTTTGTATATTTGCATAAGCGCCTTCTATATCTTCATAAATTGTATTAAGATTTTCATCACTTGAAGACATAGTGCCGCATATTTTAAGGGCGTCACCGGCTTTGTCCAAAGCAGAAGCGCTGTCGCCGTTGCCATAATACAAAAGCTCAAGACACTGCCTGCACTGCTTAATAAGCCTTTCAGATGAAGCCAAAACTTTTTTACGGCTTATTAAAGCCTCTTCCTCACCGTTTTTAAGTCCAGCCGATTCAATATCATTTATCCTGTACTCAATCAGCTCCAAACGCCTTTGGCGCTCTTCATCATTGCCGCTTATAGCCTTCAGCTGCAAAAGCACGCTTTTATAATCAGAGGCAAGATATGACAAATCATTTTTCAGCTCTTCAATTTTTTCGCCGCAGAACCTGTCAAGTATATCAATATGCTTAGCAGGATTAAGCAGCGACTGGGATTCATGCTGGCTGTAAATGTCCAAAAGCCTTGCCGAAAGCTCTTTAAGCATAGCGGCTGTAACAGGCGTACCGTTTATTCTGCCGCTTGTCCTGCCCTCTCTGCTTATAGTCCTTTGCAGTATAAGCTCATCGTCTGAACAGTCAATACCCATACCTTCTGCGCACTCCCTGGCGCTTTTGCTTATATCAGTAAACACAGCCTCAACAACAGTCTTATTCTCGCCTTCGCGTATAAAATCTTTAGACGCCCTTTCACCTAAAGCAAACATAAGCGAGCCTATAACCATTGATTTACCTGCACCCGTTTCACCGGTTATTACATTTAAGCCTTTATTAAATTTTATTTCAGCCCTTTTTATAAGAGCCGCGTTTTTAATATTAAGTTCATCAAGCATTTTTACCCCTCAAAGATATTTTAGTATCCGCCTATTATTTTGTTAAGCTTTTGTATAAAATCAACTGCCTGATTATGGTTCCGCGCCACGCAAAATACAGTGTCGTCACCGGCAATAGAGCCGAGTATGTCATTGCTCTGCATATTGTCAACAGCTACGGCAACAGCCATTCCCATGCCGTTTAGTGTTTTAATTACAATCATGTTCTGGGAATAATCTACCCTTACCACAGCGTCACGGAAAACGCGTATCAGCCTTTCTGAAAGCTCAGTATCGCTGCCGTTTATAATAGAATACTTCTGTTTTCCGCCTTCAGTAGATATTTTGGTAAGCTTCATTTCACGAATATCCCTTGATATTGTGGCTTGAGTTACATTAAACCCTTCAGCTTTAAGCATTTGGGCAAGGTCTTCTTGTGTCTCAATGTCGTTATGCTCTATAATTTCCAGAATTTTTGCCTGTCTTGCTATTTTCATAAAGCTACCTTCCTCCCTTACCGAACATTTTATTTCTTAATACGTCATAAAATCCTAAATTATTTGTTTTAACTATGTTGGTATAATAGTTTGATTTACCTACGGTTAAAGTCTGACCTGCTTTTATGTCCGATACCTGTTTTCCGTCTATAACAATCTTCAGGCTGTCGTTTGTAAAGCTTTTAATGCTTATATTAACAATATCCTCCGCGCCTACAACAATGCTCCTTGCATGGAGCATGTGCGGGCATATAGGAGTAATGGCTATCATGTTTGAATCGGCTTTAAGTATAGGTCCTCCAGCAGCGAGGTTATAAGCCGTTGAGCCTGTAGGAGTAGAAACAAGTATTCCGTCCCCTGTAAAATTATCTATATACTCATCATTTACATATACCGCCGAATCAACAACACCGCCCATATAAACGCCTACTTCGTTAAGCGCGGTATAACTTTTTGTGCTGTCTTCTGTTTTAAGAAATGCGTCTACCATCATCCGGCGTTCAACACGGTACTTGCCATTAAGCACTTTGTCAACAGACTCAAACATTCCGTCCCTGTCTGTATCTGTTAAAAATCCCAAGTGTCCCAAATTAATACCCAATAAAAGCTTAGAATGCACCATAGCCTTAATTCCGGCGCTCAACATTGTGCCATCGCCGCCCAGAACAATTATTAAGTCACTTTGGCTGTACAGCTTATCATCATCAACGGCGTATTTTTCAAAACCATGTTCCAGAGCTGTTTTTCTTTCCATAACCGGAGTTACATTTTTAGACTCAAGATAATTAATAAGCTCTCTTGCAGTATTAAAATTTTTATCCCTTTTAGGATTTGGCACAACGCCTATTTTTTTCATGGAGCATACCACCTTTTATTAAAGCTCATTATGTGATGTATCAGCCGTTTTGTCAGCTAAAGCATAGGCTTCTTCTTTTGAAAAACCGGCTTTTTTTCTGTCTAAATATATCAAATATTCAATGTTGCCTTCTGGTCCTTTAATAGGTGAAAAGCTTATATTCAGGACATTAAGCCCTGTTTGAAAAGCAAAATCTATTATTTTTTTAATCACGTCTTTGTGAACCTGTATGTCTTTAACAACGCCTTTTTTGCCTACTTTTTCCCTTCCAGCCTCAAACTGCGGCTTTATAAGGCACACCAAAGAAGCGCTGTCGCTCATAACATTAAGCGCTGGAGGTATAACCTTTGTAAGGGATATAAAAGATACGTCTACAGAAGCAAAATCAGGCTCATCCGGCACCTGTTCTTTAGTAATATACCGTATGTTTGTCTTTTCAAGGCATACGACCCTCTCATCGTTTCTAAGCTTCCACGCAAACTGACCGTACCCTACATCTATTGAGTATACTTTTTTCGCGCCGCTTTGGAGCATACAGTCTGTAAAACCACCTGTTGAGGCGCCTATATCCATGCAGATTTTATCTTTAAGCTCCAAACCAAATTCATTTACGGCTTTTTCCAGTTTAAAACCGCCACGGCTTACATACTTCATATCGCCGCTTTTTAGTGTTATTTCGCTTTTAATATCTATTTTTGTGCCGGCTTTGTCCTCTTTCATTCCGTCAACATAAACCTCTCCAGCCATTATGAGGGCTTTAGCCCTTTCACGCGATGAAACAAGATTCCTTTCAACCAGCAATACATCAAGTCTTTCTTTGTCAGCCATCGTTACGCGCCTTTCCCAAAATTTCTTTTACTTTTAAATACATTCCTTCGCCGTCAAGACCGTACCGCTTAAAAAGCTGTTCCCTTGTACCCTGCTCTATAAACTTGTCATAAAATGCAAAATTATAAATTGTTACATTCTTTACTCCCAAGTCATAAGCCGCGTTTTCAAATATGCTTCCAAATCCGCCGGCTTTTAAGTTATCTTCTACAGTAAAAACAAATTTGCATTTTTCACAAACTGTTTTAACCATATCCATATCAATAGGTTTTATAAACCTTGCGTTTACAAGCATAGGATTATATCCGTCTTTAACAAGCTTATTACACAAATCAGAACATTTATCCATCATTGTTCCGCAGCAAATAACGGCTATTTCTTCTCCATTATTTAAAATTTCCGCTTTTCCAAATTCAATTTCAGGCAATTCATCAATCTTTTCTTCCGGCACGTTTTCCCTTGGATACCTGATAGCTGCCGGAGAGTTTAAATCGGCAGCTTTTTTAATCATTGCCTTTAACTCGCTTCCGTTTGAAGGCGCCATAAATACAATATTTGGTATATGCGCTATATATGAAATATCAAATATTCCCTGATGTGTTTCTCCATCTGCTCCTACTATACCGGCTCTGTCTATAGCCAATACAACATGCAGGTTTTGAAGGCACACATCATGGACTATCTGGTCGTAAGCCCTTTGCAGGAAAGTTGAATACACGGCAAAAAACGGTATAAACCCTCTTGAGGCAAGACCTGCCGCAAATGTTACGGCATGCTGTTCTGCTATCGCCACATCAAACATTCTTTTAGGAAATTTAGCCTGAAATCCGTCAAGACCAGTGCCTGAAACCATGGCAGCCGATATAGCTACTATTTTTTTGTTAACAGCAGCAAGTTCAGTTAATGTATCGCCAAATACTTTTGAATATGAAGGATTTGAGGCTTTTTTAATTATAGCCCCCGTTTGAAGTTCAAAACTGCCTACCCCATGGTATTTCCATGGCAGCTTTTCAGCAAAGCGGTAACCTTTGCCTTTTATTGTTTTAACATGCACAAGTACAGGACCTTTTAAGTTTTTAATTTTCTCAAAAACACTTATAAGCTCGTCTAAATTATGACCGTCAACAGGTCCTATGTAGCTAAAGCCGAGTTCCTCAAATATAATTCCTGACACAAGAAGGTATTTAACCCCGTCTTTAACAGTTTCTATGGCTTTATCTATCTTTCTGCCATAAGGAACTTTGCCGAGCATTTTATGAACGCCTTCTTTTGCGCTTAAATACGCTTTCCCTGTTCTTAAATCACTTAAATGCTTAGATACCGCTCCTACATTTGAAGATATGGACATTTCATTGTCGTTTAATACAACTATCATGTCCGTATTGCTTCTGCCGGCATTATTAAGACCTTCATAAGCAAGACCTCCTGTTATTGAACCATCTCCTATAACGGCTATTATACGCTCGTCGCCGCCTGAAAGGTCCCTCGCTTTAGCCATGCCTAAGGCAGCGGAAATAGATGTTGAGCTGTGTCCGGCGCAAAAAGCATCGCATGGGCTTTCGTTAGGCTTAGGAAATCCGCTTAAACCGTCAAGCTGCCGCAGCGTATTAAAATTTTCTTTCCTGCCTGTCAGTATTTTATGTACATAAGCCTGATGACCCACATCCCAAACTACCCTGTCTTTAAGCGGATTATAACAGTAATGAAGCGCCAATGTCAGCTCCACTATCCCCAGATTAGATGCCAGATGTCCGCCTGTATTAGCCATATTCTCAAGCATAAAAGAGCGTATCTCCTGTGCCAGTACTGGTAGCATTTGAGTTGGGATTTTCTTTATATCATTAACTTTGTTTATTTTATCAAGCTGCCTTTCCAAAATCACACCGTCTTTCAATTAAATACGGTAATAATACCGCATTATTTTTTTCTTTCAGTAAGATATTCTGTAAGCTCAATTAAAAATCCGGCTTTATCGCCAAATGATTTAAGTATACCGCAAGCCTCTTTTGAAAGGTCTTTTACAATTTTTTTAGAGCCTTCTACTCCAAAAAGAGTAACATAAGTTGTTTTGCTGTTTTTTTCATCACTTAAAGCAGGCTTTCCCATTTCCTCAAAAGAGCTTGTAACATCCATTATGTCATCTTGAATCTGGAACGCCACGCCTATGTTCTCAGCAGCCTTGTCAAGCTTTTCAACTGTTTTTTCGTCGGCTGACGCCAAATGCGCCCCTGCTTTAAAAGCGCCCCGTATCATGGCTGCTGTTTTGTTTAAATGTATAAAATCAAGTGTGTCTTTATCTATAGCCTTGCCTTGGCTTATTACATCTACAACCTGACCTGTGAGCATGCCGTTTACTCCGCAGCCAAAGGCAATATCATACATAGCTTTTGCCATATTAATATCTCCGCTTTGCGCTGTTTGTTTTGACATAACCTCAAAAGCATGACCCAAAAGCGCATCTCCTGTAAGTATGGCAATATCTTCACCAAACATTTTATGGCTTGTAAGGCGCCCGCGCCTGTAATCATCATTATCCAAAGCCGGCAAATCATCGTGTATAAGGGAATAAGTATGTATCATTTCAATAGCAGCGGCAAAAGGCAATGCCTTTTTTATATCTCCGCCAAGCATTTCGCAGACAGAAAGCAAAATAACAGGTCTAAGCCTTTTGCCTCCGGCAAAAACTGAATATCTCATTGCCTTATATATTATTTCAGGATACTTATTTTCAGGCGGCAGAAGCGTTTCCAAAGCCGCGTCAGTTAATTTCATTTTTTCTTTAAGTTCACCTAAATTCATTGCTCTTCTTCCTCCAAATCAGTGTTAAACGGCTTTAAAGAAAAGCTTCCGTCAAAATTCTTTTTAAGCTCATCAACTTCCTGCCGTACTGAATCAAGTTTCTGCCTGCAAAACAATGTCAGTTCCATTCCTTCTTTATATAAATTAATAGATTCCTCAAGGGATACGTCTGAGTTTTCAAGTTTTTCAACTATCTCCTCAAGCCTTTCAGATGCTTCCTTATAAGTTTTCTTTTTTTTCGCCATAATTATAATCCTTTTTCCTTATCTCAGCCCAAACATCACCGGTATAAAATTGTATTCTAACCAAATCATTCTCCTGTAAATTATCAGGGTCCATAACAGTGCTGCCGTTTTTGTCAAACACAGCGGCATAACCTCGTTTTAACACATTTAAAGGCGATAAAAGGCCGAGTTTTTCGCTAAGTAAATTATATCTGTTAAAAGCGTTTTTAACCTGCGCTTCTATTGAGTTATTAAGCTGGATTAAAAGCCTGTCGTTTAAAATTTCAAGATTTACAGTTCTTTCCTCCAAACGTCTTAAAACACGTATGCCAAAAGCTGATTTAATTCGTTCACTTTCACGTTTTAATATTGAATCAATGCTTAAATTAAGCCTGTCCGCAATATTTAAAATATTTCTTTTTTCCTCCATACAGTCAGCTGAAGCCAGCTCAGCCGCTGCCGAAGGCGTAGGCGCCCTTAAATCAGCTACAAAATCCGCAATAGTAAAATCCGTTTCATGACCCACAGCTGAAATAACGGGTATTTCAGAGGCAAAAATAGCCCTTGCAACCTTTTCCTCGTTAAAAGGCCATAAATCTTCCATACTTCCGCCTCCGCGACCGAGTATTATGGTATCTGCCAAACCGCTTTCGTTTATATCGCTTAATGCCGAAACAATGGAATCCGCTGCGCCTTCACCCTGAACAAGCGCCGGACAGACTATAACTTTAACATTAGGCGCCCTGCGTTTTAAAATATTTATTACATCGCGCACGGCAGCGCCGGTAGGAGAAGTTATAACAGCTACAGCCTGAGGGTGCTTTGCAATAGGTCTTTTGTAATCCTCATCAAAAAGACCTTCTTCCTGCAGCTTCCGTTTAAGCTGTTCAAAGGCAATGCTCAGCTCTCCGGCTCCTGCCGGCTCCGCTATCTGTACATAAAGCTGATATTTCCCGGTTTTTTCGTATAAAGACACATAACCGCATACTATAACATCCATTCCGTTTTCAAGGTCATAAGGCATAAGAGCTGCGTAAGAAGCGAACATTATGGCGCTTATCGCAGACGAGCTGTCTTTAAGGGTAAAATATATATGACCGGAAGTATGGACTTTTAAATTTGATATTTCGCCCCTTACCCATATACTGTTAAGTATAACGTCCATTTCCAAAAGACCGCGGATATATCTGTTAATTTGTGATACGGAATAAATTTTTCTATCTATCATTCATCGCCGCCAGCAATCTTGCCCAATACACCGTTAATAAAAGACGGCGCATTATCTGAGCTGTATTTTTTAGCCAACTCTACCGCTTCGTTAATAACAACTTTTTTAGGTGTAGCTTTGCTGAATTTAAGTTCATAAACAGCAAGGCGAAGTATAGCTAAATCAACCTTCGCCATCCTTTCAATGCTCCAGCCCTTAGAAACGCTTGATATAATGCTGTCTATTTCATCTATATTTTCAATAGTTCCCTCAACTGCCGAGTTAATAAAGCTTTTGTCGTTTTCGTCCAAATCATTGTTTTCGGCATAAAAAATATCTTTTGCTTCTTCCATTGCGCCGCTTCCAACAAATTCATGCTGGAATACCAAATAAAATGCGCTTTTCCTCGCGTTTGTTCTGCTCATAAAACCCTCCAAAATAATATCAGCCATATTAAAGCCGCAAATGAAACTAAACCCTCAGGAAACGCGTTATTCCCAAGGGTTAATTACAGTTTTATTCTTCTTCTTTTTCTGCTTTTGCTTTAGTTATAACGGCTGATATATTTACATTAACTGCCATAACAGAAAGACCGGTCATGTTTTCAACAGCATTTTTAATTTTTTCCTGAACCTCTCTTGCAGCTTCTGTTATTTTTACTCCATATAAAACAGCCAAATCAGCGTCAATAACAGCTGTGCCGTCCTCAACACTTACTTTAATTCCCTTTGAAGGGTTGTTCTTTTTGCCGAATATGCCGCCAAAAGAGCCGTCTGAAAGCTTAGGCACTGTTTCTACGCCTTCAACTTCAGAAGCGGCAGTGCCGGCTATAATGGCAATTACCTCATCTGCTATTTGAATCTGTCCAACCGACTTATCATTTTCTTCGTAAAAATCTGCCATAGCAATAACCTCCCGAATATAAAATCAGGCAAACCTGTCAACTTATTTTGTAAATTATTATACCAGATTATACTGTATATTTTCAAGTATATAGTAGTTTTATACGCGTTATACACATAAATTATATAATTTGCAGTATGTTTAAAGCGCTTATAATTAATTTTTTAATTACTGTAAAATACAAAATGCAGCGTTAAATTACAGTTTAAACTGTAAAAACGCCGCATAAATTTTAATATAATATTTTTATTAAACAGAAGCATTTAGTTTATTTTTTTAAAGTGCTGATTTTTATCTGGTCTGCCGAATAACCCGTCTTTCTCTTCACAATATCCTCAATTTGGGCTACCTGCTGTTCGTTTATAGATTCAGCATCTACCACAACATCAACTGTTTCATCATCTATGCGCACATAAGCGTCTTTAAATCCTTTTGCTTTAATCATGTCCTCCGACGCCGTTTCTTTTTCTATCCTCTGCTGAATTTCAAGTATTCCGTCTGCAAACTCTTGTTTCTGCTCATTGTCAATTTCTGAGCTGTTAATCATTTCAGTAAGCATATCTTTTTGTTTTGCCCTTGACTGCTCCCTGTCAAGTTTTGCCTGAACAAAATATGTATCGGATTGAGTCGCGTCTGCATTTACAAATACAGCTTCACCTGTGTTGTCAGTTTCATTTTCAGCCTGTGCCGTTAACGGGTCAAGGGCAACCTCTGAAGAATCCGCCGTTTCAGTATCTGCGTCATTTACCGCTGTAAATGTGCCGTCAGTATCGTCAGCAAGAACTGTAACGCTGTCGGCGTCTAATATATCATCATAATTATAGCTTACTTCATCGCTTTTCGTATCCAAATCCTTCTGAGTAAAATTTAAGTATCCGGCTGTTGCTACCATAACAACAAGAACTCCGGCTATAACATTATTTTTTTTAAGTGAAAACATTTATCATACCCCCATTTTTAATACTTCTACTTTGTGTGCCGGCACATTAAAAAGCGCCTGTGCCGCTTTGGATATAGCGTCTTTTACCGTTATGTCATCTCCTCCTTGGGCAACTACAACTATCCCTTCTATCTCGGGTGTTTTTTCTTTTACAATAAAAGGCTCGCCCGGCGACATATTATTTTGCGAATAAGCCATTTTTACTTCTGAAGAAATATTTTTAGATGTTCTCTCCGCGCCGTCTGTATCGCTTTCCTGTGAGCTTTCTTCCGAGTTTTTGGTTTCTGTTGCCACTACCTTTTCCGGACCTGACTTATAAGTTATCATAACCTTCACTTCACCGGCTCCGTCTATGTTTTTAAAAAGCTCCTCAAGGCGCTTTTCCGTATCCGTCTGCGAAACATCAATACCAGCTTCTTCCTGGCTTTGGACAGATGTCATTGATGCAATATTTCCTGACGGCGGCTTTTGTATTTTATCTGAAAAAGCCATAAGCACAATGCCACCGGCAAAAATAAGAGCCATATACTTTTTTAATTTAGCGTTTCTAAACAAATTTTTAATAGGCAGTGTATCCAAATTAAATTCCTCCGGTTTCATTTGTATATTATCCCAACACGCTCAGCACCGTATCTGCGTTTTAAATATGAACCAGCCGCATCAGCCCCTTCGCCGTTTTTTATTGTAATTTCAATACTTTCAATGCTTCCGGTGGAGTAAAAATCATCTCCTATCTCAACATTGGCATCTAAACATTCAAACCCCAAACTCTCCATATCTTCTCTTACGCTCTGTTCCAGCCGGCTTTGAAACAGCATGTCAAAAGCTTCATTTTCTGTATACTGCTCTGTTAAAGAGTAATCTGGCAGTGCCATGCCTGTGAAATTTCCGGCATACATTTCACTTTTAAATACAATATTCATAACAGGCTCAAAAGTTATAAGCAGCAGAATAATACCGGAAACAAAGTTTATGTACTTTCGGCTTTTCTGCGTTGATACAAGCCTTATCAGCATAACGAAAAACAAAAATTCCGCTATGGTTTTTATATATGCTCTAAGTGCCTCAATCATTCCGTTTATCTCCTAAAATGAAGCCGCCAATATTACGGCTGAAAATACAAACATAATAGCCGACAAAAAAACAGCTCCTATAAGTATCGCCGTGTAATCCCCGGCGCTGTTAAGTGTTTTTGTAATTCGCTTTTCACCGGCAGGCTCAGTTAAAGCCGCAGTTAACTTAAAAGCAATAAGCACAACAGCAAGCCTTAAAACAGGAGCCGCAGACAAAATTACAGCCGCTACCGCGCAGGAAGCTGCAACAGCGTTGCCTACAGCCGCACCTGCGTCTGCCACTGTTTGAGCAGATGAAGAAAGTATGTCGCCTACTACCGGCACACAGTTAACAGCATTTTTTGCTGCTTTTACGGCTAATGCAGAAGCCGCTGTTGTTCCCAGTCTTTGAAAAGAGATAATTGTTGCAAAAGCAATTCCCATTATTTTAAGACTTACGCTCAGCATGTATTTTATAAAATTAAGCAAAGATGAGAACATGTCCTCTTCAAAAACATTGTTCATCATTTCAAGCCCTGCCGCAGCAGTTATAACAGGCATAAAAACACTGCATAAAAACGCAGACACAACAGATGAAAAAAGCATTACAGCAGAAGAAAGCGCGGCTGCCGATACGGCTCTTCCTGTCATGGCGCTGATTGTAACAAATACCGGAACCATTGCTGTATTTACTTTGGCAAAGCGCTGGATATTCTCTTTAACAAGGAATGTTTCTTCAATAAACGATGTCATAATTATGTATATAATTACCGAATAACACACAAAAAAGCATAAATCATTAACTTCTTTGCTGCCCAAAGATGAGCTTATGCTTTTAAGCAAACCGCAGACTATAACAAGCGCCGTTATTTTTTTTATATTGCCTGCCTGATTAGATATGTCAGAAAACAAACCGCCAAAAACCGTATCAGCTAAACCGGCAAGTGAAAAACTGCCGTTTAAAAACTGGGCGGCAGTTTCCTTTATTCCGCTGCCTTTGGTATTTCCAATTGCCTCGTCGGCTTTAGACGTGTCAAAATTCATATAATCCTCGATTTTGTAATTAACGTTATTGTCCGTTTCCTGAGCCTTAACATTATTAGGGCACAGAAACAGCAAACACATAAAAATCACAGCCGCCTTTAATGTAATTAATAACAGTTTTTTTGTCATAGCAAATCCATCACCGTCCCAAAAAGCGTAGTTATCAGAGGCAGACAGGCTGCGGCTATTAAAACCTTGCCGGCTATTTCGATTTTAGTGCCTATAGCGCTTTCGCCGGCGTCTTTACAAATTTCGGAGCCTATCTGTGTTATGTACGCTATTCCTGTAACTTTAAGTATTATTGAAACATACTCCGATTTAATTCCGCTTAAAGCTGTCATACTGTAAAGCTGTGAAATTATATTGGCAAAGTATCCCAAAAGCTGCAAAAATATTACTATGCCTGTAATAACACTTACCGCCATTGCCAGCTGCGGGCTTTCCTTTTTAAGCGTTACGGCAAGCACAGTACCGGAAGCAGCTACCGCGACAATTTTAAAAATCTCCATCAAAGCACCTTCTTACAGGTTAAAAAGAGTCTGGACAGTTGAAAAAAGCCTGTTTATGTACTGGATTACCCAAAATAAAACAACTACAAGCCCTGCAAGGGTTGTAAGCATTGCCTGTTCTTCTCTTCCAGCCCTTATTAAAACCTGATTAAGCACAGCCACAAGAATTCCTACAGCCGCTATTTGAAAAACTATGCTTATATCCATACAGCATATCCCCCTTTAAAATAAAATTACGCTTATGAGTATTCCGCATAAAACTCCGGCGGAATTATACAGTTTCCGTTCCTTCTGTGCCTTCTGCCGTACTTCCTGCTCAATAGCCTTTATGTTGTCTATAAGCAAAACGGCATTGTCCTTTTGCTGATTTTTAAATGGGCAGTCAAGGTTTTTTGCAAAAGTATATAAACATTCCATATCCTCCCATTGGAAATACAGGCTGTTTGAATTAATGTCCACAGCTTTTTTAAAAATATCCTCAGCATTCCTCTCACTCTTTTTTTCCGCAATAACAGAAGCGTCATAAAAAATTTTGGACATAGCTCCGTTAATTCTTTTTGATATATCCTCAAAAACGCTGCCTAAAGGCATGCTTATGTTTACAGCATCGTTAATAAATAAAGAAACAGCCTTTTTTAATTCCTCAAGGTCATCAAGCCTGTATCTGCTGTTCATAGAAAAAATAAAACCTGTTATCCAGCTTGAAAAAACTATCAACGCGGCTCCGAATATTTTAAATGTCATATTATCGCCTCATTTCCTATAACGCTGCCATTTTCATCCCGTATTACGGCATTAATATTACTTAGAGTCCTTTTAAGCTCTATAAACCGTTTAAAATACGCCATGCACAGGCTTTTTCCCATACCGGCGCGGTTAACAGCATCTTCCATGCCGCTTCCGTGGACAGTGCATAAAAAACTTACACCAGATGTTAATATCAGTTCCACCGAGCGTATTTCTTCATAACCCCCCAGCTCGTCCACAGCAATAACATCCGGCGACATACTCCTTAAAAGCATAAGCATGCCTTCGTTTTTAGGACAGCCGTCCATAATATCTGTATGGTCGCCTAAATCATTTCCGGCTACGCCGTTAAATGAGCCGGCTATTTCACCGCGCTCGTCGGCAACAGACACATTTTTCCCTTTTACGCTTAAAAGCCTTATTAAATCCCTTAAAAGCGTTGTTTTGCCCTCTCCGGGAGGAGAAATAATAACAGTGCTCAGCACTTGTGTGCCTTTTAAGAGATACGGCAGGATATTTTCTCCGCAGCCTTTTATTTGGTGGGATATTCTTATATTTATTCCAGAAAAATCCGTTAATGAGCTTATTTTTCCGTCTTTTAAAACCGTCCGTCCCGTTATTCCTATTCTGTGACCGCCTTGTACCGTTATAAACCCGTTTTTTATTTCTTCCTCAAATGCATAAACTGAGTATCCGCTTAAAAGCCTTATAAAAGTATCAATATCGTCTTTAACAGGCACAAAAACGCTTACCGGCTTTTTTGTAATCCTTCCGTCAGTATTGATAAAAAATTCCCTGTTTCTTTTTTTAACAAAAGCCGGGCAGCCTGTCCTAAAGCGCAGTTCCTCAAACTGCTCAAACTCATTATTGTCTACCGCGTTTAGCGTATCTCTTATCCTTCCGCCGGAAGAAAATATAATCTCATCTTTTATACCCATATTATCCCTCCCATGGTTTAAAAGTATGCCTTATAAAGGCAAAATATCACTGCACGATTTGCAGTTTATATTTAATTATTTGCTGTAATGTGATACAATTATGCAGAAGATTGCAAAATCTTCTAAAAGATTTATTTGTTTCATGAGGTGAGTTAGATGTATAAAATACTTATTGTCTGCCGCGACGAAAATATGAAAAACGAGATAGACAGTTTTTTAAAAGGCAGTTACAGAACTGTAATTTTAGCTGATGACATTCTTCAGGCCGAGATAATAAGCAGAACTATAAGGATTAACTTTTTTATAATGGTTTCGGCTGAATGTTATGACAGTATAAGAATGATTAAATCAATAAAAAACAGCTGTCTGTATAAATTTACGCCTATTGCCGTTTTAAACTATTCAAAAGGCTTTAATGAGGATTTAAAAAACTACAGCTTTCTTTACCACATACAGCTGCCGCTTAGTAAAAATTCATTTAAGTATATAAACGACCTTATAAACCATGATATAAGCTTTTTTCTTTCCTCGCCAAATTCAAATTCTTTTATTACACTTAATAATTCATCAGGCTTTATAAGGCTCAAAACGGATTATATTTTATTTTTCGAGTCCCTTGGACATGGAAGCATAATACACACTACCGACGGCTCTTTCCGTCTGCCGTTTACTTTAAAGGAGATAGAGTCTTTTACAGCCAATACTTCTTTTTACCGCTGCCACCGTTCTTATATAATCAATACCGAAAACATACTCAGGATAGACAAAACGCTCCCTGCCTGGGAGATATACTTTTATGGCTGCGACAAAACCGCCCTTGTCAGCAGGCAAAATAAACGCGAGTTCGCCGGAAAACTTACTTGCCAACTTGAATCACAGCCGTTATAATCCTTATTAATTGACATATTTGTTGTTTAAGTGTTAAAATCAATGTTGATTTTATCGCTTTAAAGCGCAATAATCTTTGGAAGGATTGAGTGTTTTGTATAATACAATAGGCATTATAGGATTAGGGCTTATTGGCGGCTCTTTAGCCAAAGCTTTAAGAAACAGGATTGGTGTTGAAAAAATAATAGCGTATAATCATAATGAAGATGTATTAAAACAGGCTTATAATGAAGGCGTTATAGACGAATACACAACATCTGTCGACTTAAAATTCAGCCAATGCGATATAATATTTATATGCACTCCTGTTGATTTAATATGCTCATATATAAAAGAACTCCTGCCTTTTATTAAAGATAGCTGTGTTATAACAGATGTGGGCAGTACAAAAGGCAAAATTTATGACAGAATAAAGGCTATGCCTAAAAAAATATGTTATATAGGCGGGCATCCTATGACAGGCTCTGAAAAATTCAGATACAGCGCCTCTAAAGAACATCTTTTTGAAAATGCGTATTACATAATTACGCCTGATGATAATGTATCAGAAGAAAAAATAAATGAATTTTACGAAACAGTTAAAAAAATAGGCGCTATCCCTGTTATGGTTTCTCCTTATGAACACGACTACATAGTAGCTTCTGTAAGCCATGTTCCGCAGATTATAGCCTCATCTTTGTGCAACAATGTTAAGCTGCTTGATACGCCGCAGGGGCACATGCACAAAATAGCCGCAGGCGGATTTAAGGATATAACAAGAATAGCTTCATCAAATCCAGACATGTGGGAAAGTATATGTTTTGAAAATAAAGAACAGATATTTAAAGTCCTTAATTCTTTAGAGAGCGTTGTTAAACGGCTTAAAGACAGTTTAATTAAAAACGAGCATTCCGGCGTACACGACTTTTTTAATGAAGCCAGACTATACCGCGACTCTTTTTCAAACATTACTCCAGGAAGCTTTATAAAGCGTTATGAAATAGTAATCGACGTTTTGGATAAGCCCGGCTCAATAGCCATAATAGCCGTGCTTTTATCCAGCAACAACATAAATATTAAAAATATGTCCATTGTAAACAACCGTGAAAGGGAAAACGGTGTATTATATGTTTCATTCGACAGCGAGGAGCAGCGGCAAAAGAGCATAAAATTGCTCAGGGAAATGAATTACGAAGTACAAATTAAAGACTGACAGGCGGTGTATTATATTGAACAGAATTATAAATAAATCCTCAAAATTAAACGGCACAATTACCGTTCCAGGAGATAAATCCATATCACACAGGTCGATTATGCTTGGCGCCATTTCAAAAGGCACAACACATATTTCCGGTTTTTTAACAGGCGAAGACTGTCTCTCAACAGTGAGCTGTTTCAGAAAAATGGGAATAGACATACAAATAGACGACACAAACGTAACGGTACACGGAAAGGGCCTTTACGGTCTTTCAAAACCAAACGAAACTTTGTATGTAGGAAACAGCGGCACAACTCTGCGCCTTATGACAGGGATATTATCTGCCCAGAATTTCTCATGCGATATAACCGGCGATGAGTCAATACAAAAACGCCCTATGGACAGGGTAAGCATACCCCTTTCATTAATGGGCGCCGATATAACCGGAACTGAAAAAAACGGTAAACTCTGTGCGCCGCTTCACATTAACGGCAGTAATTTAAACGCCATTGAGTATAAACTTCCAGTTGCAAGCGCTCAGGTTAAAAGCGCAATACTTCTTGCGGCAATGTACGCAAAAGGAGAAACAACGGTAATAGAGCCTGAACCGACAAGAAACCATACAGAAATTATGCTCAATTACTTAGGAGCGAACATTAAGCACGATGGAAACAGAATAACATGCACGCCTGTTAAGGAGCTTTACGCCCATGATATAACTGTTCCTGCTGATATTTCATCAGCAGCGTATTTTATAACAGCCGGCTTAATCTGCCCTGACAGTGTTATAACAATAAAAAATGTAGGTGTAAACCCTACAAGAACAGGCATAACGGATATTTACTTAAAAATGGGAGCTGATATTACATTTTCAAATGAAATGTCAGTCTGCGGAGAAGCTACCTCCGACATTACAGTCAGATATTCAAAACTAAAAGGCACAGTTATAGGAGGAGATATTATACCTCGCTTAATAGACGAAATACCTATTATAGCTGTTGCGGCTTGTTTTGCCCAAGGCACAACAGTTATAAAAGACGCTCAGGAACTTAAAGTAAAAGAAAGCAACAGAATTAAAACCGTTGTAGAAGAACTTACAAAACTCGGCGCTGACATTAAAGAAACCGATGACGGCATGGTAATTAACGGCACAGGCTCACTTAAAGGCGCAGTTACTGAAAGCCATAACGACCACAGGATAGCTATGGCATGTTCAATAGCCGGGCTTGCAGCAGACGGAAAGACACAAATTAACAATTCACAGTGTGTTGATATTTCATTTCCGGGATACTTTGAGCTTTTGGAATCTCTTATGTAAAACGGAGGTGCTGTTATGAAAAATGCAGTTCTGTTCGGCGACAGCTTGACTTACGGCTATGGAGTGTATAAAAAAGACGCTCTTGCATGTCTGTTAGAACAACGCTTTCCCGAATTAAACATTATAAACAGCGGCGTTGACGGCGATACTACCCGTGAGGCTCTTTTGCGCATTGAGCGTGATGTGCTGAGCTTTAACCCATATATTACAACAATACTCTTTGGTACAAACGACTGCGCTCCCGGAGAATGGAGCCACCGTACTGTTGAAGAATTTCAGGGAAATATGGAAATGATTATAGACATGATACGCCTAAAATCACCTAAATGCCATATAATTCTTATTACACCGCCGCCGGTTGATGAAACAGTTTTTATGCCATGGACAACAAATAAACGGCTTGCGCCGTACTGCGATGCCGTACGTGATTTGGCAGAAACCAAAAACTGCTTACTGGCAGATTTTAATAAACATATTTCGGAAATAAGTCAAGGAGATATGGAAACTTTCCTTCAGGAAGACGGCTGTCATTTAACTGAAAAAAGCTATATATACTTAAGCCGGTTTATAGGAGATATAGTTGAAAATATTATAAACAAATAATAAACAGAACTTTTAATAAGCAGTCAATTTTACTTTGACTGCTTTATTTTTAACTTGATAATATGCTATACTAAATATATACAGTTCTGCAATTTTTGAATATGTAAAGGAGGCAAATAAAATGAAAAAATTATTTCTGTTATTAATTTGTACTGCTTTATGTATAAATTTATTATCCGGCTGTGATACTGCTGGAAAACTTAAATACGAAAAATGCATATTTTCAAGAAAAGAATACTATGACAACTGGGTTGTAAATAATTACGAAGGCATTTTGGTCGAAATTATTGAATCAGACAGCAAAAGCCTTACAGTTAAGCTTACAAACCAATTAGATAAAGACATAGAATTTATAGGCTACTCCCGGGTCTGCACCATAATAGATAATGTATGGTATGGCATATCTCCGGCAAAAGAAACATCTTCTGCCGAGCCTGATAAAGAAAAGACAAAAGAAGAAATTGAATTAAATACTGTTCCAGCCGGCAGAAATAAAGATTTTACATGTGATTTTACAAAAGTTTATAGCGGTGCCTCTTTGCCTGAAGGAAATTACAGAATTTCTATATCTTTTTCCGTGCCAAGCCCAACGAAAAATAACCCCGAAGGAAAGGACTTTGGTAAAGTATGGGTTGATTTTGAAATAAAAAACAGTTAAATAATTTGTGTTGTTTTTTATAATTATTAAACATAAAAACTTAATGCCTGTAAAACAAAATGTAGTTAAAAAACTTATACAACATAAAATACAACACAAAAAAATTAAACCCCTTGAAAATCAAGGGGTTTACACTGCGGAAGATGGGACTTGAACCCACACCGCCAATTAAGGGACAGGAATCTGAATCCTGCGCGTCTGCCATTCCGCCACTTCCGCATATTAAATTCCAACCACAAAAGCC
Source organism: uncultured Clostridia bacterium (assembly GCA_944383885.1). Classification (GTDB taxonomy): domain Bacteria; phylum Bacillota; class Clostridia; order Lachnospirales; family Anaerotignaceae; genus Neoanaerotignum_A. The sequence continues at coordinate 54,581 of CALWRF010000026.1, forward strand.
TGCCAAAATATTATACAACATACTAATTCCGCCGTCAATGAATAATTTTATAAACAGCGGAATTAGTTTTTCAGTTAGAATTTTTTCCATTTCAAACTTACTAAATCATGACCGCTTACCGCTTTAACAAGCCTGCTGCCGAAATCATCACTTAATATATCGCTTTTATCCAGTAACTCAACGCCAAACTCAACGGCTCTTTTATAAGAACCGCTCTCAAGAGCTTTTTCATCACTGAAAGTTACAATAATAGCTTTTGAAAACCAGCCGCCCAGCCTTTTCCTTTCAAGTACCAATTCATTAATGGCAGCCGTTGTAACGTCCGTTAATTTGCAGCTTATAAAAACAGGAAGTGAATTATCGGTAAATATAACATCTATTTCATTACCGGGCACTGATTTATCGTCATATATATCCCAATCAACCATGGCACCCAGTTTAACATCGGTAAATACGCCTGTTTTAACAGCATGTATGTATACAAATAGTTCCAGCCAAACTCCGTAATTTATTAAATAAGATTTTTCAAGCGGCGACATAAAAGTAAATACTATATGATTTTTAGAAATATATAAATCCTTGATAAAACCAAGTTCTTCAAACTTTTTAAGCATTGCGCTGTCAGGATAGACCTCATTTCCGCCTTTTGAGCGGAAAACAGAAACAGCCCTAAGCTCAATATCATCCTTGCTTGTATTTGCCATTGCCTGCTGCAAATATGAGCATGTTCTGCGCCACTGCTTAATATTATTAAATATGTACTGGCACATGCCAAGTATTGCCTCATACCGGCTTTCATCAGGCTCGCTGTGGGAATTGCCTGTAAAATGCGCGCCTCTTGCAGCTACATAATCGTCAAGGCGCAGTATAGCAGTAGGTATAAAATCATTTTTATTAAGTATGTTCTCAACCCTGCCGTTTATTATGTCGGTATAGTACATTTTAATATTTGTTTCCAAACCAGCCATAACACCGGCAACAGTCATAAGCTCGCTTCCACCGGTAATATCCATAACACAGTTTTTGTATTTACAGATTAATTTTTTAGTTCTGTTAAAAATATCCTTCATATCATTTATATCTACCGGCTCTGTTTCAAATATAATATCCGGCAGATGATTTTTAAAACAGTTTTCCAAGCTGATAAACCTATTCATGTCAGGAATCTGATTGTCATACAAAAAAACAATTCTATCTGGCTTAATGGAAAGACACGCCAATATGTTTTTTATGGTATCCTTGTCGTAAAACTCAATTTGCGTGAGCATATTGTCTCCCCTTTCGGTTTAAGGCAGGCTTTACTCCTGTTTAAAATCCTCATCATTATTCTGCTGGGCATCTTTTTTCGCTTTATTAAAAGCCGCGCTGAAATTAAGTTTATTGGCTATAGACGGCGCAAGGTCTATAATTTTATTTAACGCATCCTGGTTTTTAATATTAATAAGCTGGACATTTCCATTTACAATGGCAATAACAGCATTTGGCGCTACCTTGGCACCCATGCCGCCTGCGCATCCATCTTTTCCGCCTTTTTCATTTCCGCCTGCACCCATGCCGAAAGTAACCTCTATAAGTGGAATAAGTGTAATTTCCCCTACTGTTACAGCCTCTCCAACTACTGTTTTAGATGTAATAAATTCTCCTAATTTCTGGCAAAGAGCGTTAATGCTTTCATTTACATTTGCACCCATTAATAAACACCTCAGTTCTTAATAAATAATATAACAGCTTTCCTTACAGGCTTTAATATAATAAAACAAACTGTGCAATAAAGTAAATATCCAACAGTGAACCTGCCGGAAAACTCAGCGTTTCCCAAAAATACAATATTGTCAAAATCCCCTGACACATTAAGACCCTCTATAAAAAGCCCCTTAAATATGCCGCAGAACGCCAGCATTAAACCTGTTCCTGCCGGGTCGCCTACACCGGCTTTAGCATTAATTAAAACTGTTTTAGGCAGTACGGTTTTGCAAAATCTCTTTAAAAATTTATACATACCGCCTAAAATTATTTTTTTATCTTCCATAGGCAGGTTTAAAAAATATTTAATATTAACTTTATTCTCTATATCTTCTTTTTCGGTTTCTTCTTTTTGTTTGTTATTTTTTAAAACAGGCTTTTTCTCCGCTTCAGCGCTTTTTTCATTATCCAAGTTAAAATCACTTTTATTAAACTGCTCTTTGTTGCCTAATTCGTTTATTTTAACACGCCTTACAGTAAAATCCTCACTGCTATGGTCATATTTTATATTTGAATATTTTTCCTGCCAAGTAATCTTTTTTTCTGAAACAGAGTTTTTCTCTTTATTCAAATATGGTCTGTTTTCTTTTTTGTCTTTAAATTCTTCAGCAGTTTTTAAATCAATGTTTTTAGTACTCTCTTTTGTCTTTTCCTCAAAACTTTCAGACACTTCTTTTTCTGTTTCAGGAATATCTTTTTCCGCGCTTTGGTAGTCTGATTCTTTTATATCTTTATATTTGTCAGAAGCCTTTTTGCTGTTTTTAACGTTTTCTTTTAATTCTGGTTCACTGCTTAATAATCTTTTGCCGAATATTTTTAAAATATAATCCAGTTTATTATCATCATAAACCGCCTTGGCTTTTACTATTCCCAATAAATACGATACACTGCCTTTAAAATATGTACCATTATCATTTCCGCATTTAATATTATACTTAATTCTTGTAAAAAGCACCAACAAAGCAAGCAATACTGCCAAAGCTATAATGCAAAGCAGTACAATGCCTATTATTTTAAGTATAAATAACAATACATTTAATATCATTTAATCACCTGAGCCGTCACTGCGTAATCTCTTAATCAAGTATACGCTAACCAAAAATATAACTGCCCAAAGCACACTGAAAGTCAAACATATTCTTATAAAAGTATCAACAAAAAAGCTTTCAGGCAGCATATTAATCATTAAACTCTCTCTTGGGTCAAGAAGCCACAAATCATTATTAAAAAGCACTTCGTGGAATATAACAAAAGCCTTATTAAAATTTAAAACAGCCGCTGCGGCAGCTGCATAAAATAATATGCCTGTTAAACCAAAAGAAACAGCAAAAAACTTTAAAAATTTAAGCTTATCAAGCCGTAAAATAAAAACAGCGCCTAAAGATACAGCAATTAACACAATACACACCCGTCTTATGTTAACAGCATTCTGCACTATTTCTTTTACATCTTCCATGTGCATTTTTTCACGTTCATTAAAGAAATCGCTGTTTTTAAATTCCTCCTCAGCCTCATCTAAAAGCATGTAGTCCAAAAGCAGCTGCGCCTCATTTTCAAGCCTTTCTATACTGTATCCAGTAGCTTTTTCAGCACCGTTTTTTTCAAACTCATAGCCAAAATAATCAATATCATAAAACGCAGCCATGCCAAAAGATGAAATAAGCAGAAAAATAAGCAGAGCAATTCCGCAAATAGAAGATAAAAAAACGCATGTTACTTTCAAAATTACTTCTCCCCTATAAGGTTTTTGCCTAAGTCGGTTAAATTCCAGTTTTTGTTTAACGCGTATTTTATAATCTCGCTGTAAGTTCTGTAAGCATTGTATTTTCCAGAACAAATTCCCGCGGCATACATATCCCTGTACTCATCATTTTTAAAATACTCAAAACTTGAAACTATAACACTTTTGTTTTTTTCATCAACAAGTATAATATAAATATTAACAACAGGAATATTTCTCTTTAAACTGTAAACAACTGTATTAATATCATCTATTCCGCTTACAAATACATTTTCTATAAAATTCATAACAAACCACCGGCAGATAAAAACCTTAAAATATTAAATACACAAAGCCTATATTAATTTAGTATATCATAAACATTCCCTTATTGCCACTATATTGCATATAAGGAGCAATTATTTGCCATTATCTTTTTTTAATATTTCCTTTATGCCTATTATAAAAAGAAATACGGCAAAAAGCTTTCTCAGCATGTCACCGCTTATAAACATAGCCGTAAAAGCACCGGCGGCTGAAAAAATAACGGCGGCAATAATCATAGGCGTTAAGCCGTTTTTTTCAATACTGCCTTTTTTAGCGTGAATAATAACAGCCGCAAGAGCTGAAGGGATAAAATATATTAAATTTATGCCCTGTATCTGCTGCTGGGTTAAATCTGTAAAAAACGAAAGCGTTGGTATAAGCACTGTTCCGCCGCCTATGCCCATGCCGCCTAATATGCCGGAAAATAAGCCTGCCAAAAATAAAATCATAACATAACCATCCTTACAGCAGAAATTATCATAAAAATACCGAATGTTTTGTGAATTATATTATTTGATACTTTTCCCAGCAAAAACGCCCCTGCTATGCCGCCTATTATGCCTCCGGCAGATGTAATAAGCACGCTTTTAATCATAATATCGGCTTTAAACAGATAAATAGCAGCTGAAACAACAGAAATTGGCAGTATAAGTGCAACCGCCGTGGCATGGCTTTTTTTCGCCGTAAGAGAAGCGTATTTTTCCAAAAAATAAACAGCGGCAACGCCTCCGCCTGAACCGAAAATACCGTTTATAAAACCTGTTACAGCACCAAAAACACAGACTTTAAATCTATTCATAACTAATTACCGCCTTTTTCTGTTTTTACATATTCTATCCTTAAAATATAAAATATATTCCCTGCCGTCTTTTTTTAATAGTTATATTTGTGTTATACTGTTTGTTGAAATTTGAAATTAATTGGTGATAAATATGAATATACTTCTTGTTGCGCTTAATGCCAAATTTATACATTCCTCACTGGCATTAAGGACTTTAAAATCATACTGCGGCTCTATTGCCTCAAATATCGAAACATGCGAATTTACAATAAACAACGAAAAAGAATTTATATTAAGCGAAATTTATAACAAACACCCTGATGCCGTAGGCTTTTCATGCTATATATGGAATATAGAAATGACGCTTCATATAGCTGAAATGCTTAAAAAAGTAATTCCTAACGTATTTATATTTTTAGGCGGACCGGAAGTCAGTTTTGAAAGTGATTTGCTTCTTAAAGAAAACAGCTTTATAGACCTTGTCATTCGCGGCGAAGGCGAGAAAATATTTTACAACACAGCAAAAAGCCTTATAAACGGCAGTTTTGACTTTTCTTTAATAAACGGCGTAACATACCGAAAAGGAGAAGAAATATTTATAAATCCGCCTGAAAAGGAGCTTGACCTTAATGATATCCCTTTTTGCTGCGGCAATTTGAAGGATACAGAAAACAAAATTATATATTATGAATCCCAAAGGGGCTGCCCGTATAACTGCCAGTTCTGTCTTTCGTCAATAGACGGGCAGGTAAGGTTTTTATCCGATGAAAGAGTAAAATCTGATTTAGATTTTTTTATAAAAAATAATGTCAAGCAGGTTAAATTTGTAGACAGGACATTTAACTGCAACAAAAGCCACGCCCATTTTATATGGAGCTATTTAATGGAGCATGACAACGGCAAAACAAATTTCCACATGGAAATTGAGGCGCATATACTTGACGATAATGAAATTGAGTTTTTAAAAAATGCCCGAAAAGGACTTTTTCAGTTTGAAATAGGCGTTCAGTCTACAAACAGCAAAACCCTTGCCGCAGTAAGCCGCAGCAGTGACTTTGAAACACTGCGCCGCAAAGTTGAAAAAATAAAAGAAGGCAAAAACATACATGTGCACCTTGACCTTATAGCCGGGCTTCCATACGAAGGCTATGAGTCTTTTAAAAAATCATTTAACGATGTATACTCCCTTCACCCGGAGCAGCTTCAGCTTGGTTTTTTAAAACTTTTAAAAGGCTCTGGTTTAAGACGTGACGCCGAAAAATACGGCATTGTGTACGACAGCGAAGCGCCTTATGAAGTTTTATATACCCGTGATATTGACTTTGACCACATGCTAATGCTTAAAAATATAGAAGAAATGGTGGAAACATACTATAACTCATTTAAAATACCAACAACTGAAAAATATGTATGCTCTCTTTTTAAATCATCATTTGATTTTTATGAAAGTTTGGCTTTCTATTGGGTAAATAACGGTTTTCACAGAATAAACCACAGCAAACAGGAGCTTTATGTTATATTTTATAATTTCTGTTTAAACAGCGGTTTTTCAAAAACAGATATTGATGTGATAAAAGACCTTTTAAAATTTGACATGCTTCTTTCAGACAACTTAAAATCAATGCCTAATTTCATTGATGAAAGTATAACAGAAGAATATAAAGCCGCAAAAAGAAAGTTCTTTAACAATAAAACCGAAACAGAAAAATATATGCCTGCACTTACAGCTTTTTCACCCCAGCAGCTTTCCAGAATGTGCCGCATAGAGCATTTTAAATACAATATTTTGGAATATATAAACACAAATGAAATTAAGGCTGAAGAAAGCGACATTCTCTTTAACTACTACAGCAGGGATATAATTACAAACCATGCCGGAATTACACGCATTTTTTTATAACTTTTAATAACTTTTTATAACTTTAATAACGGAGGAAAAAATGGAACAAAAAGAAAGGGTTGCTAAAATACTTGAATTATTGGACCAGCACTACGGTCCTGCAAAATGCTATTTGAACCACGAAAATGCATGGCAGCTTTTAATAGCCACAATACTAAGCGCGCAATGCACAGATGACAGGGTTAATATTGTTACTGAAAAACTTTTTAAAAAATACACTTCTGTTAAAGATTTTGCCGAAGCAGATTTATCGGAACTTGAAAACGACATACGCTCAACGGGATTTTATCATAATAAAGCCAAAAATATAATATCCTGCTGTCAGTCGCTTTTAAGAGAGTATAACGGAGAAGTGCCTAAAGAGATAGAAAAACTTACATCTTTAGTTGGTGTAGGCAGAAAAACGGCAAATGTAATACGCGGCAATATTTACGGCATACCAAGCATTGTTGTAGACACCCATGTAAAGCGCATAACAAATCTTTTGGGTCTTACTACAAGTCAGGACCCAGTTAAAATAGAGTTTGAATTAATGGAAATACTTCCTAAAGACCACTGGATAAGCTACAACACACAGGTAATTGCTCACGGCAGAAAAGTGTGCATTGCCCGCCGTCCAAAATGTACTGAGTGCTTTCTCTCTCACCTCTGCCCGCATTTTACACCGGGAATAGACGAATAATAATACATAACAAAAACAGCGTCTTTTAATTCTTAAAACAAGAAATACAAGACGCTGTTTTATTGTTTTTATTTAATTATATTCTGTTTTGTCAAAATACTCGTTTTCCTTTAAATCCATAACCATTTTGCCGCAGTTTTTGCAGTAATGGGCATACATCATAGTTCCTCCGGCTATGTCTTTTAAAAACCCGTCTTTAACATCCTGACCGACTTCCAAATCACCGCCTAAGTCAATAATACTGTATACAATATTTTTCTTTATTCCCGGGCGGTTCCCGTTATCTAAGAACCAGTTAAATTTAAAACTTCTTGCTGAATAAAAATAACCTTTTTTCATTTCGTTCCCACAATACGGACATATCATAAAACCGCCCTCCTGCATTAATACCTTTGGTTAACATATCCATCTATTAAAGAAACTCTTGTTCCCTCGGAAAAAACACCTTCCTGCCGCAAATCATTAAGGATTATTTCGTTTGTGGAATGAAGAATCATTCCGTAGCAGTCACTGCATACAATCTCAAAAAGCTTTCCTTTTAGCGCCTTGCTTTTTACCTTAACAAAATAAGCCTCAACGCCTTTGTAATCAAGCATTTTAAGGACTTTCATTGTCGCCCTGTCTTTTTTGGAATAATAATAGTCAGCCTGACTTTGGTAATCTTTTTTAGCGTCATAATCAATACCGTAAGATGTGCTTACAGACTTCATTTCCTTTGCCAAAGCGTTATAGTACTGATAGTTATAAAGCCCTTTTTCCACAGTATCAATGTATTTAAAAGGTCCTATATCGTTATGAACAACAGCGTTGTAATTCATTTGCAGATACTCACGCTTAGTCATATCGCCTTTTAGATACTGGTCTATTAATGACTGCCTGTACATGAAATACTTTTGAATTTTATTCATTATTTACACAACCCGACTGTTTAAAGTTCATGTTTAAAAAATTTATTTTTTGTAAACTATGCTTTCCAAAACATCGGAAGCTGTTTTTTTATCCAAAAGATAAGTAATAATCTCTGAGGCAAAATCTATGGCAGTTCCCACACCACGTGATGTAATAATATTTCCGTCATGGCTTACGCTGTTATATTCAATTTCAGCGCCTGAAAGGTATTTTTCAAAACCCGGGTAAGAGCAGGCTTTTTTGCCTTTTAATATACCCATTTCACCAAAAACAGAAGGCGCTGCGCATATAGCCGCAATTAACTTTCCGGCATTGTTAAATTCTGCAATAAGCTCTTTAAGCTCTACACATGCCGCTAAATTGCTTGTTCCCGGCATTCCGCCAGGAAGAATAATTGCATCTGCATCTTTTAACTTATTCTTATCAAAAGCCATGTCACATTTTACTGCAACACCATGTGTGCCTTTAACAAACTCATCATCTGTAATTGAAACCATAAGAACATCTATGCCGGCACGCCTCAGCAAATCAACCTGCGTAAGCGCTTCTACTTCTTCAAATCCTTCACCGAAAAAAACCGCCGCTTTTTTCATTTATATTCCTCCTTTTATGTTTATTAATATTATTATATACAAAAAGCCAGTCTAAAACAATGCAAACAGTAATTTAAAATTTGTGTTATAATACTTTAAAATGCAACGCGGAGGATTAAAATGGAGATAGAAAAAAAATATTTAACAAAAAGCATACCCTTTGACTTAAATAAATTTCGCAAAACAGAAATTGAGCAGTGCTATATATCCACTGACCCTGTAATACGCATTAGGAAAAGCGATGATAAATATTATCTTACATTTAAAGGCGCCGGTGAAATAAGCCGGGAAGAATTTGAAACTTTCATTACTAAAAACCAGTACGAAAACCTTTTAAAAAAAGCCGAAACCAAAATCATATCCAAAACAAGATACTTTATTCCCCTTGATAACGGTCTTACTGCCGAAACAGATATATATTATGGAGAATTAAAAGGTCTTATTACAACAGAAGTTGAGTTTAAAACTCAGGCAGACTGCTCTTCATTTATAGCGCCTGAATGGTTCGGAAAAGATATCTCTTCCGACAACAGATATAAAAACTCTTCTCTTTCTCGTTTTGGCATTCCTGAATAAAATAATTATCACAAGCAGCCGCACTTTAGTTTTTGTGCGGCTGTTTTTTTACAAAAAATTACTTGTTATGTCAAATTTATAAAAAAAAATACATTAAATCAATTGATTTTTTTATCGTCAAAAAATCGTATAACTTTTATTTTTACAACGTATGTTTTTATTTTGCGCCAATTAACAACGGCACAATCTGACATGCGAGTCAGATTTTTCTATTTTTTGTGGAAAAGAAATTGTTGAAAAAGCGTAAAGCTCCTTTTATAATCTCCAATATACGGAATTATTTACCAAATAATTAGTATAAATAGTATATAACAACTAAAAATATATTTTAACGGAGGGGTTATTTTGAGCCAAAACAAAGTAAAAATTTCTATTGCGGATGATAACAAAGATTTTTGCGATATACTTAAGAATTTTCTCAATTCAAAAGAGGATATGGAAGTAGTTTCTGTTTCTTACGATGGAGTAGACGCTTACGAAATGATTTGTGAAAAACAGCCTGACGTAGCTATAATAGATGGAATTATGCCACGTCTTGACGGACTTGGGGTTTTGGACAAAATTAATCAAAATCCTACTGAAAAACGACCTATATGCATTATTTTGTCAGCTCTAAGTCAGGAAAAAATATCTCAAAGAGCCTTTGAGCTGGGTGCAGACTATTATATTGTAAAGCCTTTTGATATGGAGTCTTTAGCAAACAGAATCCGTCAGTTCAGAAGTACATCCGCTCCACGAACAATTAATGCCGCCTTTAATCCAAACCCGGGTGAAAAACGCCTTTTTGACAATTCGGCTTATGACCTTGAAACAAAAGTAACTAATATCCTGCATGAAATCGGCGTTCCAGCCCACATAAGAGGCTACCACTATATGCGTGAAGCCATTATAATGAGTGTAAACGACATGGACGTACTTAACTATATAACAAAAGAGCTTTACCCTTCCATAGCTAAAAAATGCAACACAACACCTTCACGTGTAGAAAGGGCTATACGCCATGCTATTGAGGTTGCTTGGAACAGGGGCAAAATCGAGGCTATAGACAGCCTTTTCGGCTATACAATAAACAACCATAAGGGCAAGCCTACAAACAGCGAGTTTATTGCCCTTATAGCCGACAGGCTCCGCCTTGAGCAGAAAGCAAGCTGAAATATTTGTTTTAAATATTTTCTAAACAAACCAATTTTTTAATAAGCCTTTTTAATAAAGTCCAAACCAATTAACTTTTAAACTCCTAACCAAATAACCTCCTGATTAGTTGGCTGCAAGTATGCGCCTTTCTAACAGGAGGTTATTTTATTAAAATAAATGTTTAAATATAACTTAATCTGCTATTTAATATCAATGCTAAATAAAATCAGTATTTAAAAATATGTTGCTAATAAACGAAGATTATTTTAATAACAATGTCATTTTAGTCCATCTCTATTACAGTACCATCAGTATAGACAATACTTTCAATTTTATATTCAAACTTAAGATCCTCATAATCAGTTTTAAAAAGCTTCCTATCTTCATCTAAAAACTGATTGCATTCATAACTTAAATTATCAACCGTTATTGTGGCAGAAGGCTGGATATTTATTCCAGTAAAATCACATCCACATGTAAGAATTTCTTTTTCAAATAAATCTTTTATTGTCAAAAATCCTTCAATACCTTTAATTGTTTTTTCGCTGTTATTCGTCAATTCAAAAGTAAAATTTACATAATCTGAAAAAATCCAGTTATTTATATTCATAGGAGTATTTGTTTTGTCTGTAACAAATACCTTAACATATTTCTCAGAATCTAAATTTTCATACAATTTCTTTAGTTCATTTAATTCATCTGAAGCGCCTAAAACTCTTATCAAAGTGTCAATATTTTTTATAGCATTTTGGTAGTCTTTATCATTACTATATTTTTTTGCTTCATCTAATAAGGACTTTTTCCAGTTTTCAGAAAGTGAATCTATTTTACTTTGTGCAGTTTTGTAATTTGAATCATCTTTAATTACAGCTTTATAGTTTTCAATAGCTTTGGCAATATCATTTGATTTTTCAGCATCTACGGCATTTTCAAACGCTGTTCTTGATCTATTCAATGAATAAATTTTATTCTCTATGTCGTTTGCATAATCTTTTGATATTTCATATTTAGTAAATTTATCTATTTCATTTTTAGATTCTTCATAATCAGTATGCTCATTAAAAAAATCCTTATAAATTGTGTCCATATAATTATTTTGTTTTTCTATCAATTTATTTTTCAAATCGTCATTATCTTTGATTTTTTCATTATATAAAGACAATGCTTCATTATAATTTTCTTCGTTTACAAGATATAAATATCTATCAACTGCATTCATTTTAGATAATAATACCCCTAAAAATAAAACCAAAATTATAAATATAGCAAAATAAATTATTTTCTTTTTTAATACCATATAATGCTTCAATCTATAGAAACCTTTTTCTTTATTAATTTCATCTACATTTTTATCTTCATTTTCATTAAATATCATAAGTATATACCTCTCCCTATTTATAACTTTTTATAATCCAATAAAATATAAATATAAAAATTTTTATACAATACTATACTTCTTGAAAACATAAAAAATCCTCCTTTAAACAATACTATATTCTAAGCACAAAAACATTATAAACCATTTTGGTTTATAAATCAATATACCAAAATGGTTTATTTATACTCAACTTATAAATTTTAAGCTGAGGTGATTAATATGTATGAAAGAATTCGCAATCTAAGGGAAGATAGTGATTTGCTGCAAAAGGATTTAGCAAAGTATCTTAACTGCACTCAAGTGTGCTATTCACGCTATGAATTAGGGCTAAGGGATATTCCAACAGAAACACTAATAAAGCTTGCCGCATATTATAAAACAAGCACAGATTATATTTTAGGAATAACAAATGTAAAAGAACCATATCCAAAAGATTTATAACATTAAAAAAAGCAGGGGATATTATACGGCTCCGAAAGTCAGACAATATATCTAACTAATAAAAGCCATATTATTAATCCACTGCTTTTTATTTAAACAAAAATATAGATATCCTATGGATATTTTTGAAGCATATATTTCTGCCAAGTCGAAAACGCACTGAACTTTTTAGAGTTTTATTATCCATACTTTAACAACCTTACAAATAAAAACGGCTAAAACTCTAATGTTTTAACCGTTTTTTAAGAGCCGAAAACGTGACTTGAACATATGACCAGCAGTTATTGGTATGGAATAAACTTTATGCATACTAAATTCACAATAGCCAGTCTACAATAATTTTCAAATTCTCACCATTATTTTAATTATTCTAAGTACAATTTATTGATTTGAATAACTTAATTTTTTTATTTTATAAAAATATTTTACTTTAGTTTAACAGCAAGTCACATTTTATATTGTCCAGCACCTATACCTCTGCTAAATAAACTAAACAATAATCTAACAGCAAAATTAACCACGCAAATCAATACTGCTACATTTGTTTTATAATATCATTGCGGTAATTGTCAGCAATCATTCCTGAAAGCAAAACAATACGCTCTATAAGTGCTTCCTGCTCTGCCTGACTGCCAAAAATATATTGACATGTCCTAACCATAACATCACCTGTATCTGGTTCTATCTGAAAAGCTCCTTGTTTAAGCTGATAATTAAGACCCATTAAATATCTGCTTATTGTTTCTTTGTTTTTTTCTTCAACTCTTATGTTGCAGTCCACAAAAAAAACAAGCATTCGTTCTTCTTCCATGCACATAGCAAACGCGTTATATTTCCCTTTTTCTCCGCTTATGCGGAATGAAAAAATACTGCTCCCGTTTTCATTTTTCTCCTGAAGCGGCAGATTATATTTTTCGGCAAAAGCCATAAATCCATCATGAATTGTCATTTCAGCGCCTCCATTTTGTACCGTTATCAATTAATAGCAGCGTTTATTACCTCTGGAACCTGAGTCATATCTCTTTCTGTTCTATCCAATACGTTTTCAACATATTCCTCTGTCTGAGCTTCATTTTCAAAAACAGAAGCCGGATTTCTTATGGCTTTTTCCGTGTCACTTATAACACTAAGGCATTGCTCAGCCTGTTTTGCCAATGTCATAATCCTCTCTGAAATATCTGTTTCCATTTGTTTAAGCCTTTTTTGAAGCTCCTCTTGACTTTCCTTCTCCTTAGTTTCGTAGGATACAAGCTCTTCAGCCATAGCCTCAGGGCTTGACGCAATTTTATTTTCCAATTCCTTATACAGCCTGTCAACCTCGGCTTTGTCAGGCTCAAAACGAGTGCCGTCATAAGCTTTTATTTTTTCCTCGTCAGTTGTATCAGCAGCGCGCAGCTGCTCAATCCTTCTGTTATGTATTGACATTTTAGCAGCCTGGCGGCTTTCCTCAGCCAATATAATATCATTAAGGGAAATTTTAACATTGTCGTAACTTCCCTCTCTCTCGTATCTCTTAGATGATTCCGCAAAATTCTTAGCCGCCTGCGCCTTTTCCTCGGCAGTTCCGCTTTCCGCCGCCGTAAGATTTTCAATTCGTTCCAAATGCTTCCGGTCAATTTCACTAATGCGGTTTCTCTCATACTTAAGTATCATATCAGGCGTAACCCAGTTTCCCGCTTCTTCCTGCTCATGTTTTAAAAATCCGTTTCCACGTCCCAATTCCTTATACTTTCTAAGCATTTCTGGATAGTCATTAATTTTCTCAATAATTTCCAAAACTGAAGTATGGTCGGTCTTAACTCCGTATATGGAATCAGTAGACGTTGCCCTATGAATTTGATATGTATAATACCTATCCAAATCCTCAACAGTATAATTTCTTTTTCCATTTGCTGTCATGTAGCTTTGCAAAATTTCTCTGTTGTTCTTGTGTTTAGACTTTGAGCCGGTTTTTATCTCCAATTCCCTAATTGCCATATAAACAGAGTCCTGTTGACCTTTTTGGCGCAGTTCAGCAATTTTTCCGCTTTCCTCCGGGGTCCACTCAGTTCCCATAAACAATTTTAGAACAGAAGTATCTCCTTTTTCCACACGCTCATTTACATCATCTAAAAAACCTTCTGCTCTGTCGTCTTTTCTTTTGGAGTCAAAATTAAAATATTCCTGTATTGCGTTGTAACGTATTTTCTCCGCTTGCAAAGCGTCTGTTCTGCTTTTTGCATTGGCTTCATCATTTTTACGTATAAGCGCATTAAGCCTTGCTATATGCTTTTGTTTATCACTTTCTCTGCTTTTTTTGCTTAAATAAGATTTATTATTAATTTCCTCAATTCTCGCTCTCTCATAGTCAATAAGGTCGTTAATAGTCAAATCCATCTTTATGGCTTCATATATCCAACGCTTATTTTTATCTTTTTTGTGTTCTTCTCTTCTTCTTTCCATTAAAGTTTTAACTGTATTCACTTTAGCATTTTCATTAAGCGCATTAACCAAATCGTCTGTTGTCGCTGTCATATAGACCGCTCTTTTATCCTTCTCCATAGCCGATATGCCAGATGAAATAAGGTCGTCAAGTCTTTCCTGCTGCGCCCTGTCTCTTACGCCAAGGGATAAAAGCTGTCGTATCTCATCGCGTTTTTCAGCCGCCGCTCTGCCCTGCTTGTCAGAAGAAATCTTTGAATTATAAGTACTTTTTTCATAAGCCAAAAGCCTGTCCCTGTTAGAATATAAATCGAGAATTTTTCTAAACTGAGAAGCTCCTAAAGTTTTTGTGTAATATTCATAAAACTCCGCATTTGGAACGTCTGAGCCGTTTTTAACAATCTCAGGAAATTTACTGCCAAGCTTATCCAATCTTTCCGTATGTGCCCTGTACTTTCTTCCTGATATGCTGAATTGGCTTAAATGCTTATTGGCAAGCCTTTCTTCCTCCCGTTTGCGCAAAGACGCTATATCAGTAAATTCAGCTTTTTTAACGGCTTTTCCTCCAAGGCTTACATATTTATTAAGAAGCTGTCCGCCTTTTGTTGTATCGTTGTGGTCAACAACGCCTATGCTTTTAGCAAAAATCAAAAGCTGATTAATTCTTTCTCCGGATTTTTTGCTCAACTCATTTATTCTTCTTACCTCATAATCTATAAGAGCAGACACTGTTACAGCTTCTTTTTGCGCCTTTTCTTTCAAATATTCCTTAAATCCGCTCTTACTTCCTCCGCCTGCTAAATAGGCATTCATTATTTTGTCGCTGGACGCTCCGGTATTTGATACCGACCCATAATTTCCCGAAACCTGTTTATTTAGCTCATTTGAAATATTCTCCAAATTAGCCGTATGTATATTTATGCTGCTTTGTATTTCATTTTCAAGTTTTTTGTAGTCTTTATCCTGTTTAAGTTCCTCCAGTTCCTGCATTTGCGCGGCTATTGTATCCTCGCTTGTACGCAGCTGAACATAAAATCTTCGCTGTATATCCTTTATAGTATTGTTCATATTCAAAAATCCAGAATTAGCCCCGGCTGCATTTACGAACATAGGCATACTCTTATTGTGGTAATCCATAAGTATTTTTTTTGTATCCTCAAACGAGCTTTGACTGGCATCAAATGACTTTTTCCCATAAGACGCTTCCTGTTTTTCAAACATTTTTTCAAGGTTGTCGCCGCTTTCAAATCTCCCCTTAATATTTCCTGATAAAGCGCTGTACGATAAACCTGCGTCGGCTTTCCACTTGCTTCCGTTTTCTTTTGTAGCTTTAATTTCAGCCATAATAGCGGCAAGTTCCCATTCTTTAAAAGTATAGCTGTAAAGAGTTCTTTCCCACCCAAGAATTTGAGTATCTATACTGCCGTCAATTAGAGCCTTCAAGCGCAGTTCTCCCAAAGCATCAAATACAATCTTCTCAAAATGAGGCATTCCTTTTCTGCCCTTTTTAAACTCTGTATGCACGCCTGCTGAAAGAACTCCATTATCACCTCCAGCCAAAGATATTTTTGCTCCTATATTAGCACTTACATTCATTATAAATGTCGTTCCTGCGGTAATCCCCGCCTTAAATCCTGCATAGGCATCTCCTGTAAGGGCAGCCCTCAAATCAAGACCGAATGTTTCCGACTGCTGATTTTGGAGCATGCCTTTTATATTGTTTACTGAACCGTTTATCTTATACCCAATTTTCGCCCCAGCATTAAATTTGGCGTCAAGGGACACTAACCCGGGTATTACAGGAAACATAATTAAAGGAACGCTGTAGCTGAAATTATTGCCCTTGCTGTCTTCCTCAGCTTCTTCCTCGCTTTCGCCCTCGTCTTCCATAATTCCGAAATACTCAAGCACAGCCTTTGCTAAATCAAGATAACTGTCGTCCTCGTCCTCTTTATATTTAATAAAATCTCCTGCAAAGCCAAGCTCTATATTGTTGCCAAGTTTTAACTCCCAGTCATCTCCAATAGAAGCTGAAAAGCTTGAATCCTTAAATGAATCGAAAAAAATACCCTCCTCAGATATTTCCAACCCGCCGTAGCATATCTCAGTTGTATCAGATTCAATGTCGCTAAGCCCGATTTTACTAAAAAGTTCGTCTATAATTCCTATATTATCCTCTGCCTCAACAGTAATGCTGTCGCTTGCTCCATATCTGTGATACCCCTCTAATTCATTCAGCTCGAGTTCTGTTTCATTGCCCTTAACAGTTACAACAGCCACAAGATGACCGTTTTTCCATTCAACTAAAAAGCCATCATAGCTGCCAAAAGGCACATGTCTGTTTTTTGTACGGAACCTGCCTCCATTTGCCTGAAAAACTATATGGTCTTGCTCTTTTGTTTCATTTTCATTATCTATCATTTCCTCAACAGTTTCGGGAACGTTATTAGAAACTGTTTCATCTTCTTGAATCGTTTGAACTTCTTGATTTTCAGCCTGCTCCGGCATATTCGTTTTTTTCTCCGGCGCCTCAATACGTAAAGACGATGAGATTTCCTTTGGAAAAATACCCTCACTGTTTACAAAAACCTTCTCAGGAATTGGTGCAGAACTTTCATCATCTTTTGTTTTATAAATAAGCTTTGGATTTATAAATTCCGCTTTTTCAATTGATAAATTAATGCTCTCAGCTGTTAAGCGTATATGGTTGCCGTGAAAACCGCTTCTATAATTTAATGAAATCTTGCCTTCAACAAAATTCTCCTTAAGCTTAAGAGAACTTAATGGCAGCATAATTCCCTGATTAAATTTCTGCGGCATTAAAACCAATATTCCGCCTGTTCCGCTCGCCTCCGGCGGCTTTAAAAATTTTTTTTCACCAACTAATTCAGCATTTTTTAAATCCAGAGCCGCTCCATCAAAAAGCGGAACAGCTCCTGCCCATAACTTTTGTCCCTTAGAACCCATTATAGGACTGTTGTTCACCTTAAAAAATACGGAGTTTGGAGCTTTTTTGCCTCGTCTTGCTTCCAAAAACCTGCGAAGACGCTCCTGTTCATCGTCCATCATTTCCGAATCAGTTTCAAAATTTATTTCTTCCACTCCATTTTCCATTTGATGACTGTCCAACACTAAATTAACGGCTAATTGAGCATGCTCGTCTTTTTCTGATGTTTGATTACGCGCCATATCCAAAGCCTCCTTTTATTTAGGCAAGATATCCAAAGTCCTCTTTTGTCAGCTGTTTTCCATACTTCATATAATTCCATGCAACAGCCTCTTTAATCTGCTCATTTCCAAGCTTCTTTTTGTCACAGACAGCTATATATGCGGCGTTCCACAATATTTCTTTAATCTGGCTTCCTGAAAGCTCAAACTGTTTGGCAAAAAAGTCTAAATCAATTCCCTCTTCTACAGGTGTTTTATCAGGAATTAGAGAATACCAAATACGTTTTCTTGTTTCAAAGTCAGGAAATCTGAACTGAACCATAAATTTAATTCTCCGCCTGAAAGCGTCGTCAATTTGCTCTACAAGATTAGTAGCCAAAATCACCATGCCGTCATATTCTTCCATTTTCTGAAGCAAATGAGCCGTTTCAGCGTTGGCGTTCCTGTCATTAGAATCCTTAACCTCACTGCGCTTTGCAAAAAGCGAGTCGGCTTCATCAAAAAACAGTATAACATTCATACGCTTTGCCCTGTCAAATAAAGCTGATATATTTTTTTCAGTCTCGCCGATATATTTGCTTACCATTTTAGATAAATCAACACGATACAGTTCAAGACCCAGCTCTGATGCCATTATCTGTACTGCCATTGTTTTTCCCGTTCCCGGCGGTCCATAGAAAAGAACGCTTACGCCTCTTCCATAAGGCGTTTTATCAAAAAATCCCCATTCTTCGCCGACTATGTTTCTGTATTTTATCTGTCCGCATATATATCTCATCTGACGCTTAACGGCATCATCAACAATAAGGTCATTCCATGTAAATTTTCCCTCAATAATGGATGCGTAAGAGCCTAATTTGCCCTGACCTCTCTGCTTTATGGCATCAGCAATATCCTCAGCGCTGATATTGTTTAAATTTTTCGATACAGATATATTATGCGCTGTGGCAAACGTATTTTCAATCTCTCCCACACTCATAACATATTTGTTGCCGTTCAATTCTGAATCAATATTTCCGGCAGCATTATAAAGTCCGCTGTAATATGACCAAACAGATATTTTTTCCGTAGCAGAAAGTTCCCATAATTCAAGGGACATAAAGTTTTCAGCAGCCCATGACGGAAAATCATACTTCCCTTCTCCTAATACAACCGTAAACGAAGATATCTCAATAATACGGCTTAAAACCGTTATTTCCGGCAAATTACTTTCTTCAGAAAAATCAGGTATTCCATAAAGGCATATAAACCCGTCTTCAAGCCTTGTTTTAAGATTTATATCGCAAAATAACTTTTCTTTCTTCTCATAAGGCATACCTGCAATATCATTCCAAAATACAAAAACAGCCTGCCTGCCAATACGCTCAGATAAATGCGATACCAGCAGTTTTTTCCCAGATTTTTTCTTTCCGTAAATATAGACAGTAAGCCGTTCTTTGGTTTGTTTTTGATTTTCAGCTGCGCTAACAGCCATTCCAAGCACATCTTCATATATAAGAAGCTCAGGCAAAGGCTTTTCAATTACAAAATTCCTATAGTCTATATTAAAATCCTGTCCCAACAAATATGATAAAAGTGGATTTTTAATTCGCATACTATCATAAATTCTTGCCTTGTTTTTATTTAACCCGTCTTTTTCAAAACAAAGTTCAAAATCTCCGCTCATATTAATCAGAACAGCAATTTCTTTTAAATCCAACTCATTTAAAACGCCATAAAGCCTTAAAACCATTTCAACTGTAGGGCTGTTAACATTTTTTCTGCTCTCAGCCGCAGTCAATACGGAATTTAATTTATAGCTTGCTCCGGCTGCCGCGGACAAAACAAATGCAAACCTTTCTATAGGGCTTAATTGCATTTCCGAAAAAAACTTTGCAGTATGAAGCTTTATACCGCTTATTTTAGAAAGCTCCAAGCGTCTTTTTATTACTTTTTCGGCATGTTCCATCTCTTCTGCTATCTGCAAAACAAAACCGGCTGTATTTTCTCCCCTATCTTCCATTTCTTCTTTTTCAATGGCAGCCCACAAAAGAAATTCCATAATAGAGACAAAATCTGTCCATATATCTTTGTCCCATAGATAAGGCATATTTTTTTCCTTTTTAATTCCGCAGTCAATATTGTTCAAAAACATTCATTCCTTTTTTATATTTGGATTTTTCATCAATGCACAATCCTAAATAACGTCCGGCGGCTAAATCATCTTTATTTTTACGCAAAACACTCATAAAACATTCTTTTGCCTCTTCGTATTTAGCACATTCAAAAAAGCTAACTCCAAGCTCAAAATCTTTTTTGGTCATTCGTTTAAGATTTGCAGTATCATTTTTCTGTCCCTCAAATATTTCATAAATTGTTCTATAACCTTCGCCAACAGAAAAACCTATGCGTCCTAACCGCCTTATATTTTCACACTTATTAAGATTTTCAGTTTTTTCTTCAAAT
This sequence comes from uncultured Clostridia bacterium, assembly GCA_944383885.1. Classification (GTDB taxonomy): domain Bacteria; phylum Bacillota; class Clostridia; order Lachnospirales; family Anaerotignaceae; genus Neoanaerotignum_A. Next base: position 74,799 of record CALWRF010000026.1, read on the forward strand.
GTCTCGTCTATTAATATACCAAGGTTATAAATTCCGCTTATTTTCTGCAAATATCTGGCAAACGACATTTCTGGAGAAACAGCTCTTATTTCCATTCTTTCATCTCCGCCTATTACGCCAATGCTTATATTTCCATATATAATACCGCCGCCAAAGGCAACTTTTTCTCCTGCCAGATTATCAGGAAGTTCCTGAAGGCTTTTTTGAAGCTCAACAGCAGCTTTTATAGCCTGTTTTGCTTTATTCTTGAAGAAAACCGAAATTCCTGTGTCGGTAAACTGAACTATAACTCCGCCTTCCCTTTCAGAAATTGCTGTGAGCCTTTCCAAAGCACTGCTTACAAAGGCAAACATTTCCTGCACTCCAGCTTTAGGCACTGCCTCAGTAAACCCTACGGAATCTATAACTAAAATAGCCGCGTCTTTTATTACTGTATAATCTTTTGGCGATATATCTCTTATATCTCCGCTGCCAAAAAGCTTTATAAGGCTCTGCGGCATATACGGCTCATAAGCTTTTTTAAGCTGGTTTATATTGTATAAGTGTTCTTTAACATTTTCCGTCATGTTGTAAAGCAGGCTTGTCATTTCTTCAATTTCTGTTCCAGCGCCTTCTTCCGGTTCCTCAATATCAATTCCAACAGAAAAATCAGACAAAGCGCGCCTTACTTTATTCAGTGGTCTGAGAAGCAAAAATATTACAACAGATAAAAACAATACAATTCCGAACAAGAAAATAAATATATTATAAATTAACTGCTCCTGCTGGTCTTTTATATCATTTGTTATATATATTTTTGGGCAAAGAATTCTGATAATTCCATTTATGCCGTTATCCCTTATTACAGGGTAATATAAAGCCATGCACTTTCCTGTTTTATATGAATTTAAAACGCATCTTACAGGCGTTTTGCTGTTAACAGCCTCATTAATATATTCGGTTTCATTAAGACTGTAAAGCTCAGCCGGAGCACAGAAAAGCCCGCTTTCAGCGTCAAAAAATGTGTCTTTATTATAGCCCAAAACAGAAACGCTTCCAACAGCACCCTCGAATTTTCCAATAATACTCCCATCATCGCCGTATATAACATTATGCCTGCCAACGCTGTTTACAATTTCATATACATCTATATCATGCCAAGAACTTTTTGTATCTAAATCGGCATTTTTATCAATAGTATCAGCCGTATAGTACATTCGTGAAAAAACGCTTTTTTCAACATCATCTTTTAGCAGGCTTTCAACGCATACTTTAACTGCAAAGTATATTAAAATAAGCGCCGGTATTGAAAGGCAAACTATTTTCAATTCTGTTGGGAATGTTTTCCGAAACCTCATTACCAAAACCATAACCGCAGCCACAGCCAAAATAACTGTGCATGACATAGTTAATACTATAAATATCATTTGGCTAAACGGAATATTTAAACGCTCAATAGGACTTTTCGTTTCACCAATGACCATTGGAAGCAGCCTGCCATCTGTGTCGTAAAAGCTTGCCGTCCAAACCCCGCCGTCCATCTCTTTTAAAGAGCCAATTTTACCAAATGAGCTTATTTCTCTCCCAAACGGAATATTTTCAGCCTTATTTAATTCTCCGCTTTTATAATATATCACATAACATGTATCATCATCAGCGTTATAAAAATATACTCCATCATTTCCAAACGTATATAACGAATTCTGCTCAGAGATTAAACCTCCGTCATTTAAAAACACAGGCACAGCATCTAAGCTGTTCTGTTTTTGCCAAACAGAACCGTCATTTGTTATATACCATATAATATCCCCGACATATTTTTTAGCATATACATCAGAACCGCTTTCCTCCTCAATTTCAGCCGGTTTAAAATCAATAATGCTTTTTGTATTAAAATCGTATGTAATGTATAAATATCTGTCTGAATTCGTTATCTCCTGCGCCTTTAAAAGCAGGCGGCATACGCCGCTTTCCAAAACGTCGATTTCTTCCACAGCATAAAACTTGTCATTTTCTCCGTCAGCTGAATAAATTTTGTCGTATAAAGCGTTCCTGCCTTCAGAATCACACGCAAAAATGCGTATTTTCCCGCCTTTCTCATCTGCGCCGTATAAAACTCCGTCTTTCCATACGCTTTCCTTTACATATCCTAAACTCCAAAAAGGCAGTGAGTAAACAATTACTGCGGAAAGCAAAACAACAGGCAGTATTAAAATCAGTATTCTTTTTAAAACCCGTCTGCTTTTCACAATTTTTCCCCCATTCTTAATATTTATCAAGCCATGGTCCAGCCTTTTTACCGTTTAAGTTCATATCACATAAAAGAACGTATTCTTTTGCCGCCCCGTCATATATATCGTTTTTAAGCACATTAATAAATCTCTTTCTGGCATAGGCGAATGATTTTTCCACAAAAAGCCTTATGCCCTCCTCGAATTCCGTTTTATTCTTTAACTTAGCCCTGTTTCTCTCCAGATTTCCGCCGTTTAGTATTTCGTAAATTATTTCCATACTATTGGTAGTAGTCATATATAAATATCCTATTTTTCGTATGTCATAGCGTTCAAAAAAATTATCTATCTCCTCCGCAGCTTTTCCAGTTATAAGTATATGAGCGTTAAACTTAGCCGCCATTTGCTGTAAAAACCAAGAAAGACTTCCATGCTCAGAAATCATAGCCGTAGTCATTCTTTTAGGAAGACCTATAACTCCAAATCTGAGTTCTTCCTTAGCTATTCCTGCGCAAAATTTTTCACCGCTGTCCTTAACACTTTCTATCACATCTATAGCACATTCCGCCACTTTATTCTGTGTTCCGTTTATAAAAATAGTTTCTTCTCCGCCCTCGAATATTCTGCGTATAATTCCTCCATAAGAATGAATAATCGGAATCTCTTTTGGAAGATATTTATTGCTGTATAAGAACACCTCGTCATATTTTTTAATAACTGCGTCTTTATATCCAGATGAATTAAATGCCATAACAGTAGCGGTAAATATTCCGCTGTCTCCTGCCGCCGCCTCTTTTATTCCGTTCCTCTTTAAAATATAAAAGAACTTTGAAGGTACAAAAGCCTCATATTTCTTTTGGAACTCTTCTACTTCACAAACACGGTTTTCTATTAAATCTGCCATTTTATCAAATTCCCTGCCTATAACAGCTATTTCATGGTTACCGCTGATATTGGCTCTTGCGCTAAGATTTCCCCTTGCAACGTCCGCCATAGCCTGCCTTAGTCCTTTAAGCGGTCTTGTATTTATCCATAAAACAACCTGTATAAGTAAAAAAAGCATTGCTGCCGCAGCTAAAATAAGATTTTTTATCATTCTTGTGCTGTTCAGTATATCAAGCTCAAGTACTGATGTACTCTCATTTATCTCAAGTACACCAATTACATTGCCATTTACATTTTTAACAGGTGAAAAAACAGAAATATAACGCCCGCTTATATCGTTATATTCCACAGATACTGCTTTATCCATTTCAGCAGATTCCTTCATGCACTTATATACATTCGATGTTATTTGATATGACATTGGAATCTTTAATTGATACCAGTTAACAGCACTGTAAATATCATTATTTTTGTAAAAATACAGTCTTGACAAAATCGTATTATTTATATAATCGCTCTTTCCTTCATCCGCATTTCTAACTTCTGCGCTATCATTAAGTAAAAGCTGTAGATTTTCCAATTCTTCATAACTAAGCTGGTCTTTTTTACTATAAGCTTCAAGCATTTCTGTATCAATATTGTTTTTGATTATTTCGTTTACAACATAAAGCTGCTGTATCTTCTCCTCTTTTTCATTTGTCCAGCGGCTGTCAATAAAATAAAACATTACCGCAATACCTGCCGCTATAATTGGCAGTATAAGCATTGTTGCAATTCCAAAAACAGGAGCTCCGCCTTTTCTTTTCCACATTCTGTAAAAAACATAAGTATATATAATTAAAACTGATGATACGCCTAAAAACATAAGCAATGTTAAGGCAATAATCTTTCCTCTTGTCCATGAAATCTGGTCTAAAATATACTCTTTTTCACCACATAAGGCAGGGACGTTGCGTCCATCATCTAAAGAAAGTACTCCAACATACACTCCATTATTTTCATACATATTATACATGTCCGAAACTTTAAAGCTTTTTGCGTAAGCAATTTTATGTTCAAAGCACAGTTCCGCTTTTTCATAATTTGTATCCTTAGTTATTTTATAGTTGTACCCAGTGTCAAGGTTAAGAAAATGTATGCCGTCCTTATTAAACTCATGTTTGACATTTTCTGTCCCTATCTGAGACCCGTCGTTTAAAAATACAGTACGTATAGACCCGTCATCTTCCACCATTCCTATATCGCCGTTAATTGTCATTGTCCAAACTTTTCCGTTATCGTCAATAATAATCATATAGGCTAATTCATGTAGTTTTATGCTGTTTATTTCTTCCGCAATTCCCTCTTCAATAAGCTTATACTGCCTTAACGTCCGGTTTTCATAATTTATTGTAACTAACTCCATTTCTCCATTAATGTTGGAATCAAAAAAGAAATAATCATCTTCAGCTAAATCGTTTACGTTCCAAACGGTAACAAGACGTCCTGAATCAAAGTCACAGTATTCTATTGTATCAACAGCTTCTGTTTCCGGAGATTTTTTCTCTCTAAGATGAACATACATGTCTCCATTATCGCACCAGTTTAAATCATCAAGAATTACCTCGCTTCCGTTACGCTCTATAGGATATGTAAAAAACTCCTGTCTGCCGCTGTTTGTGTCAACACAGAATATATAGTATTTATCAGAATCCATATCAATCCCGTAAATGTACCCATCATTATAGTCTGCTAAATTTACAGACTTAATTTTGTGTACAGACTGACGCGAAATAAAAAGATATGAAAATACCATAACACCGGTTAATATACATATAAAAAATATTACAGTAATTTTCTTACCCATAATACCCTCCGCAGCGTAAAACTTTACTTATTACTTGCCCGAAAAATAATTACCAAATTTTAATATCCTGCATTGCTTACTTTACCTGAATATTTGTTGTTCCCGGGCTTTTAATCTCTATTATTCCGCCATAAGCGCATGTAAGCTTGCAGCTTTGGTTAAGCGCCGGTTTTCCGCCAATCAAAACCGTTTGAGACCCTGGCGCCCATGTTCCGGCAATAACTGGTATGCACGGCATAGGCGTTAAAACGCCGAAAGCCGCAGCCGTAGCCGACGCAACAGTTGGATTTGAAATGCTCGAGCACATTCCAAAAGGCATAATGTTTACCATTGGAACACAATCTGTTATTGCTGCCAGCGGCATAGATGACAACACCCTTGAAAGCGGAAGAACATTAAGTACCGAAGGCGTCATTCCAAAACTGCACTGCAATACCGCTCCTCCAAGCACGCCATATCCCATAAAATATCATCTCCCCGAAAACATTAAACTGTTATTTCATCAATTTTTTCTCCTTTAGAATTGAAAATAATATATTTTGCTTTATCCTCACGTTTCGCAACAGCAATACTGCATTTGCCTGAATTGTCAGATGTGGCAGTTGCCAGCCTGTATATACCGGTTTTAATTTTTTTATGCTCATTTTTTAATGGACGCAAAAGTGCGCAGCGCTCATTTTCAACACAATCAATTTTAACTATCTCGGCGCTGTTCAAATCGTCTTTTGTGTAAATCAGCATGTCCGCCCCATTTAAAAACATTTTTCTTTCCTGATATATTTTTAATGACAAATCATTTCCTTTTGAGTCCTCTAAAAGTCTTAAAACCGGCTCTGTTTTATGTTCAAAAGCATATAATTTCTCGTCTGGTCCAGCCAAGGTTTCAATCCATAAAATATTTTCGGCTATATTGTATCCCCTTTTAGGTTCTGCCCATAAATTCAGTGGAATATTTGGCTCAGCGTCAGAAATATCAACACTTATATCCTTAAAAAAAGCACTTTCTATATGTATAATGCCTGACCTTTCATTTCCTACCACCACAAAATAGCCGTCTTCTTTAGGCAAAATTTTTAAGCTGCTGTCACAACAAAACCGCATATAGCTTTTCTTAACAGGCATATATGAAAAACCGTCAAAAATTCTGACAACGGCTTGAACACGTATTGAAAACCTATCTATCGCCATACTGCTTCTCCTCTGCCCCGTCTTTAAGCTCAACAGTGAACTCTGTTACCCTGCTTATTCTTCTTCCCTTTGTGGACTCAAGTTCTACAGGAGTTACCCTGTAACAAAGAGATGTTTTATAAGGCTTTGTTGTGTCGTTCCACAGCTTCATTTTTTCCTCTGTGCTTAAATCCAAAAGTTCTATTCTTATATCAGCTCCCATAACTTCATTTCCAAAGTCTTCACCGCTTATTATTGAGTTATCAGATAAAATCTGCATTACTCTTCCTAAAATACGCTGTTCCTGAATGGCTCTGAATTTAATGTCACTTACCGAATAGGCTGTAATCATGTAATAAAGGCTTAATATAACAGGCGGAAATTTTTGCTCACCATAACTTATATTCACCATTCCACTGCGTTTAAAGTCGTTGTTTTCCTCTATGTTATATAAATAAATGCCAACGGAAAAGTCTCCTTTTTCATCTGGTCCGCAAAGCCCTATTCCATTTTTGTCGGCTATCAAATCCGGAACCATTCCTTCCGACAGCAAATCAGCAATCTTCTGGCTTACATCAGCAATTACAGTGTATTTTCCCATAGGCTGTCCCCTCTTTAAAAATAAAAACTAAGTATGTTAAAAAAGACTTAATCCCTTTATTATTCTGCATCTGTAGACTCTTTTGCCTCTGCCATTTCGGTCTGACTATTTTCGGGATTTATATTTTCAGTATCTGCGTCTTCCGCTTTTGAAGAATTCAAGCTGCTTTCTCCTGTATTTTCAGTTTCATTATCATTCAGTTCTCCGCCGTCAATACCGCTGTCAGTCTGAATGTTATCAGAATTTTCCTCAGACCCGTTTCCAGAGGATATTGTTTCGGCTTCACCCATTCCATTACCATCCTGCTCCAAAGGCTGTCCAGCGCTTTCCAACTCATCTTTTGGCGTTACAAGGGAGCCGCTCCTAAATTCGCCTTCCTCAATCACAACACCTGTGCCTGAATCATATAAAATTCCTGAACCGTTGTATTGACCAAGTAAAAACTCACCGTTATATTTTACAGAACCGTTTGTATCGTACAATATTCCGCTGCCGTCATAAAGTCCGCCACGGAAGCCGCCTTCGTAAACTTTAAAGTTAGTAGCAGCGTCATACAATGTTCCCGTTCCTTCAAACGCCCCAGCGGCAAATTCTCCGCTGTATATCAAAGAACCATTTTCAGTGTCATAAAGCTTTCCAGAACCGTCATACAGCCCGTTTTTCCATTGACCATCGTAAAGCAGCGAGCCGTTTTCATAACTTTTGCCTTCTCCGCTTTGAAAACCGTCTTCAAAGCCACCTTCATAAATAAGAGTTCCCTCTTCGTCATACAGCTTGCCTTCTCCTGCAAACTTTCCGTTTTCATATCCTCCTTCATAACGCACCGTTCCGCTGTCATATCTTAATACAGCATTTCCACCAGTAAGTCCGTTATTACTATATTGTCCGGAATAGTTCATAATGCCGTTTTCATCGTAACCAGCTATAATATCAGGCATTACATTCTCAAACTGTCCCTGATAAACTATATTTCCATTTTCATAAAGAGTTCCAGCACCGCTGTAAAGCCCATTTGCGAAACTTCCCTCATATTGCTTTGTTCCATTTTTATAAAGCGTACCGCTGCCAGAAAAAACTCCATTGGAAAAACCGCCATTATAAATAAGCGTTCCTTTTACGCTGTAAAGGCTTCCATTTCCGTCATAAACCCCATTAACAAACTGACCCTCATACTTTTTTTCACCGTTGGCGTAATAAAGAGTTCCTTTTCCATTATATAAGCCTGATGTAAATTCTCCTTCATACATTCTCTCGCCGTTTTTATAAAACAAAGTTCCATTTCCGTCGTAAGAATTCATAGCGAAATTTCCCATATATTGGACAGTTCCTCCTGAGTAATACAATTCTCCATATCCGTCAAAAGCCTCCATTTGGAAGTTTCCGCTATAAACTATACCGCCTGATTCATCATAAACAACGCCTGAGCCAATAATGCGTCCATTTTCAAGTGTACCCTCAAAACGCGTAACCCCGCTTTGCCTGTCCGTAAGGTTAACTTTTCCGCTGTATTCAGGTATCTCATCAGAATCTATAGGCATAGTTTTAACTAAAAACTTCTGTTCAATAATGGGAAAAGCGTAATTTAAAAAAAGGGCTGGAAGCACAATTACAACAAGAAGCAGCAAAAAAAGCAGTTTTTTAGCCACATAATGCTCGCCTATAAGAACATAGGCTTCGATATTTTGAGGAGCGTTTTTTATTGACTTCATCTCCTGCATAACATCGTTAGTGGCTCTTCTCGCTATTGAGCCTGGCTGAGAAAGCGTTTTCGCTTTGCGGAACATATTTGACACAGGCATAAAAATCGTTCTGCCCATGCGCTTTATATATGTGTCCATGCTGTCTTTAAAATTTGAAGAACTCGAAAATTTCATGCCTTACTCAACTCCGCTTCCTGTAACATAATTTTCTTCAGTATCCTTATTTTTATCAGAGCTTTCAACATTAACAGTTCCTATTGTTTTAAAATTCTCATTTACACCCGGCTGGGCAAAAAGTCCTGCAACCGACATAACAAGATATCCCACCGCCAGCAAAAGAAGGGCTGGTTTTATAAGCTTTTTTAAAAATGAACCTGCTTTTTTAATAAAGTCCCAAAGCTTAAACTTAAAGCTTTCCGGCGTCAAATCCTCATAGCGTTTCCCAAAATAAATCTGGTATATGTTCCAGTATTTTTCATAAAAATCCAAATATGAATTTAAAGCTCCGTGCCTGAGGTCATAAATAAACGCAAACAGCTCCGGCATAGAACGCAGACGAATTTCTTCTGAAAAAACATACTCAATTACATCAGCCATAGACTTTGCGCCGTCCTGAAATCCGACAGAATCAAATTCAGATATATCAAGGCAGTTATATGTAAAATAAATCTCATAAGAACTGGTAACCTTTATAAAATCAATATCCATAGCTGAATTGAAAAAGTAATAAGGCATATTTAAAATCAATATTCGCTCCAGCAGATTTCTTACAATTTCAAGACGTTCGCTTATGCCGCATTTTTCAGATGATATTTTTTGCCTTAAACTGCTTTTTTCATAATAATTAAGCAGTATATATAGACAGCCGTCTCCTGTGAAAAAATCCACTAAGTCCGTAAAACTCTCATTTTTAAGCTGTTCCATCAGAAACCTTATTTCATCGCCGTTTACAGATGAAATTTCTTGGCATACAACACAATATCTGCGTTTTTTAGGCTCAGATGTGTCATAGCAAATATACTGGCGCACATTTTCTCCGCTCATATATTCCTGCGTTACCATATATTTTTTTGCAAGATTTCTGATAATCATACGGTTTTACTCCCTTACAACAATAAAAATTGATGCCTTAAGCTCTGGAGCCTCCTGACACTGTGCAATTACCTCATAAACTCCAGGTACACCCGGAGCCGTATATATTCCATCTGAAGACACGCTTCCGCTCTCAGAGCCATTCACACGCCATATTATTGTAGTGTAAGGCATATTTTCGCATACAGCTTCTAAATAATAAGTTTCTCTGACTTTCAGCTCCAATTTATTCGGAATTATATACATATATCCGCTCTCATCGTCTTCTTCATCATTTTTAATATCTAGCTCCGCTCTCCAATGCACATTAACAAATTGTTTGCTTGTTGGTTCAGTAAGCCTTACTCCAATTACAAAAGAACCTTTTGACGTGTCTAACCTTGCTGCAAGCTCAGCTTTTACTTCCATGTCCTGAAATATTTCTCCGGAGCCGAAATAAATAACGTCATCTTGCTCTATTGAAAGCTCTAATTTAACAGGACCTATGCCAAGACCATGAAAAATCTCCTGAGAAAAAAATCTCTGCTCACGTTTCCCGCCTATACCCAAAGAAATCTGAACTGTACCCTGCGATATTCTTTCTTTTTCAAATGCAGTTTTTGTATGCTGCTTTTCTTCTTTTTCATAATTCAGTTCTTTGTTTTCAAAATTAGATTTTAAGGCTTTTATCTCTTTATTTATGCCGTAAGTTATCCCCATTAAAAGAAAAGTGCTGTAAATGCGCTGGTTAAACGGAAGCTGCGTTACTTTCTCAATTATATAAGAATTATCTGTTTTGATAAAAGATATTTTGGCAAGATATATGCCCTGAGGATAGTTGTTCCTAACCGTTTTTTCCATTACGGTGTCAAAATACCTTTCAATCATTGTTTTGATATTGTCTTGATTAGTTAATGGAACCTCTACGCTTTCTTTATCTTGTGTGTGAAGTATGTCTTTTCCCTCTTTTATTTTCACTTTTTCCGGAATAATGTGCACGTATACGCTTCCATGGTCAAAATCCATAGCCTTTAAAATAAATGTCTTGCTCTGCTTTTCGCCTCTTTCAAGAATAATATTGTCCCACTTAACACGCAGAAATGGTTCATTTTTATATAATGCTCTTTCAATATTTTCTTCTATATCAACTGAAATTTGGACGGCGTTGCTTATATTCTCAAGCTCTATTGTTGTTTCCACATCGCTTCCTGCAACAGCGCTTTGCGGAAATGTCTGTGTAATGCGTATCTGATAATCCTCGTATATAATTTTCTTTTTTTCAAAAAGCCCGTCCAGTGTCATGTCGCTGTTGTCCGGTTCTTTGTCGGTTAAATAAAGCCTGTAATTTTCCCTTGTTTTATCAAAAGTATCCTCCTGCTTAACATCTCCAGCTGTTGCATTATGAGCCAAAAGCTCCCCGTGCTCATCATAAGAAACACACAAATAAGCATAATCTCCGCGGTCTTTTTCCATAACAGCGTCAAATCCCTCAATAGTTGAAAGTCTGTAAACAGAAGGAAAATCGACTACTATTTCCCTGCCTGAAAAATCAAAAGCCACTCCGTCCTCAACTGAAATGCTTTTTTCATCAACCATAACAACACGAAGTCCGGCTGCTATCCCAACACCATGCAAAAATCTGTTATGCAGACGCCTTTTATCATTAAAATACTTCTGTTCCTGTATAAAATCCTGCTCTGTAAGCAGTTTGCCGTAATAATAGCGGTTTCTTTCAAATGGAAAATATTTAAGATTATTCATAATGCGGCAGTCCTCCAATTTCATTCATTTTTTCCAACAGATGACATCGACACCAGTGAAAGTCCATCTAAACGTATAGGCTTGTAGTATCCAAGGCTGCTGTTAACTCCTAAATAAGTATGCTCCCCCAAAACAATAACCGGACGTAAAGTTACAATTTTCGCCTCCATATATGCCGGGGACATATCGTTAACTAAACTGAGCAGCGCCTCCTGCTCTCTTTTCCCTGAGCAATATTTTTCTTTAACCAAAACTATAAACATATTTTCATCTGTTCCGTATAGCCGTTCCAAATCCGCCCTTTTTTCGCTGTTTTTCCGATATTCCCGTGTCTGCCACTCTTCAACAACAAACGGTCTTTCACCGGTATACAGTTCTATAATATCTATAATTCCGCTCCTTGTGCCACGCTTTTTAAACAGACTTGGAGCCATAAGTATAAGCTTTCTAAGCTTATCTGTAGGCCATATATATGTATTTGTAATGCCAAGCCACTGAGCCATGTAGTGCAGAAATGGTTCATCTGCCGCCATAGGCTCAAGCATAACTGTACTGCTTTCAAATTTCGCGTTAAAATCATCATATAGTGATTGGAATATGCTTAAATATCTGTCTAAAAATTCAGCGCTCTCTTTATTTTTTTGATAAATTGAAGGAAGATAATTTATCCAGCTTTGGCACGGAAAATAAATAAAAATGTTCTCGACAGCTGCATTTTCCTCTTGTCCGGCGTAAATCTCCACACACAGCCAAACAAATCTCCCTTTAACGTCATGAAGCAGCACATCTGTTTCATTTAAAAATTCTTTTTTTAAAAATCTTTGAAATATGCGTCTTTTTTCCTCCGGTTCAATATCAGAAAGCAGTATTTCACCTATATAAGTTTTATTGCCGTTATGCGTTATTTCTTCTGTATCAGAACAATACAGCCAAAAGTGTATCCCTGTCCTTATTACTGGTATCTCACAAGTCATTCTGTGCCACTGCATTTCTTTTTCACCGCTGTCAAGGACTTTAGAGAAAAACACTCCCCTTTCACTGCCTCCAGAAAGCTGTATCCCTTGCTGGGTACACTCGCAGCCTTTCATATATCCTCTTTTATAGTCCATGGGCTTGTTAAACACAAAATATTTCATTTCTCTGCTCCCTGCCTGTCAGTTAACTACAACACAATCAATCTTCCTAAGCAAAAGCACTCCAAGAGCGGGGAGTATTATGTCCCCATTTCTGTTTCTTGAAACTCTGCCGCCTTCCGCATCAATGTACAGTGTATATACTTCCATTACTTCTTCCAAACCGTTTACGCAGGCAAATAGTGAGCTGTAATTAATAACCGCACCAAAACCATCAATATTTGAGAAAAATTCTCTAACAGCGTCTTTAATTCTGTTTTCAGAATTAAGATACTGCGGCTTAACCCTAAGCTCCATGTATACATTTGCCTCTATATATACCGGTGAATATAAGCGTACAGATGTTCCAATAATGCGTCTTCCCATAATATGGTTTAAAATATTTCTTTTGTAAGCATCTGATAATGCAGCATATCCATTTTCAGAATACGGTCTTACAACAATTCTAACTTCATTTTCATAATGTTCGCCGCTAAATTCAGACAGTTCAAGAGTTTTGCAGTCCCAAATGCGAAGTCCGGGCGTATTCATTACAAGTTTTTCATAGTCATTACCAGTTACCGCCCTTTCTTTTTCTTCAAAGTTTTTTCTTGCCCTGAAAAAACCGTCCTCAATGCTTTCCGGCTCACACCCGCCAAAGGCGTCGCAAACACTGTATCCATATCCGCCCTTTGGCAGGCTTATGCTTTCAGCTGACTGTCCTGCCTTTATGTTTCCGCCACTTCCGGAACAAAAACCGCATGAAACTATTCTTATTTCAGCCTCCGGCATTCTTCCTCTTATTCCGTTTCCAAAACAAACTTTGCCATTTTCCTCGTCCACAACGTAGTGACAGTCGTCAGGTCCCGAGCTATCAAAATCTTTAACTTTAACCCATTGTCTGAAAAAGCCCTTATCTTTAACACTTGAAACTAAAATTTCCAATAAGTCAGCCATAAGTCCGCCGCTGCCAACGTCATAGCATTGGTTTGGCAAACCGTTTCCAACAGCCAAAACCTTGTTTTTATAAAAATCCTCCTCGTAAATGGCAATTTTATCAGCCTTATCCTTTGTTGTGTCAATATAACAGCCGTTTATTTCATTCCAAGCATAATAATCAATTTTTACACCGCCGCTTTTCCAAAATTCTGCCTGTTCCTTGCTTAAAAACACCGCTTTTGTATCTTTTTGGATTAATGTTACATCGTTAAATCCCATTTCTTTTATAGCTGGCGCCACATCCAAACTGTCTTCAATAAGACAAAATTTAATGAAATATCCCTCTATTCCCTCTTCAACAGAAAGAGCCATGTCTTTTGAAATTGAGAATACTATATCGCCGTTTTGAATCATTCCAATGGTGCTGTCATCAAATTTTATTTCATTTTCATTTATTCCATCAAAATATGTAGCACGCATTTTAGAAAGAGCCGCAAAAGATGATATATCTTTAATACGGTTTCTTTTAACACTGTAGTGCTCATCAATTAATATTGAAAGTCTGTATGCTTTTCCTTTTTCAAGCCTTTTATCAAGACAAATCAAAAACTCGCTTCCGACTCCGGTTTTCTTTCCAAATGGATATATAACAGTGCTTCCACGCTCACTGTTTCTGTTAAATTGAGTTTTGAAAACACTGCCGTACTTAGGTTTAACTATTACAGCTTTTATAATATTTCCGGGAATGTTTTCTATGCGTGTTGTCTCAAAACATAAACCATTTATATAAAACTTCGCTCCAGCCGGGAGTGCAATAGAATTTTCCGTAACAATTCTGACATTAGTGGTTGAAGAATGTCTTTTTATAAGAGATATTCCCATAAGATAAAGAAGTTTTTTGTAAACCTCATCACTTATCTGGTCTATATAAAACTGCTGCGCTTCTTTTAAAAACGCGAACATCTCCAAAATGGTAATCCCCGGGTCATGATAGTTATAGTCAGTCCATTGTGGACAAATTTCTGATATCTGACTTCTGGCTTTTTTCACAATTTCCTCAAAGCTGTTTGTGTCTAAGCTTATTTCAGGCAGCATTGTTAAGCCTCCTTATTCTGTCCTGACAAAAATACGGTGTTTACCGTTAATTGGAAGAGCATACGGGTACTGCCACATTTCTTCCGGGTTAATCTCTATTGTTTCCCCGCCTCTGAACATAGTTCCCAAAACAATAAGATTCCTTATTTCCTTAACTGCCGGTACAGTTTTAATTACGGTTTCTATTTTTCCGCGGTCCGGCAGCATTCCAGCCTCGAACCCATTTCCGGTAAAGTTTCCGCTTATTGGGTTTAAAAACTTTTTAAGACGGTCAAGCACCTCATTTTTACAGTTAAAAATTTCATTAAAATCATCTACTTTAATATCTGCGCCAACCTGTATCTCAATAAAATCCGGCGGCACTATATGAAGGCGGTTTTGAGAAATAAGATTATCAAATACTTTATCTTTTAAATACTCCATTATAATATTTTTCAAAGAATAAAAATAATAACCGCTTTTTTCGTAGTCCTTTTGCAGTATAACAAGTGTGATATATCCGCTTTTACGCGTTCCGTCCGCCATTCTTCCTGTAAAACAAAAGGCTCTGCACACCATTCTTGACGCTTCACACGCCAGTTTTTCATAGTCATCAGCCGTAACCGCCCTGAAATGATGCTTATATTCAGCAGCCGTTCTTTTTATAGCCTCATCAGGAAATTCTTTTCCGCAGCCTCCTGAAAAGCCAACATAGTTCTGCACACTGTTAATATATCCGTAATTAAGCTCAGTTCCATTAACTGAACCTTTTTCGATATTTCCTTCTTCTCCTCCGCCTATGCTCAAGTTTAAATAAATTCCGTTTGCAATTCCCGGAGGCGGAAGACGATAATTAGCAGCCGGTGAAAATCTAATAATCCCATTTCCCCTGTCGATAATATATTTTCTTCCATCACCCGGATAATCATAAAAACTTTCTGTCCTTTCCCACAGAACCCATGTTTGAATTTCAGATGTATTTTTAACAACGCGTCTAAGGCGTCCGCCTTTTTCAAGAAATTCTTCTTCGCCTTTTGACAGTTTTCCACTCTCATTTACCCAGACCTGCTCGCTGTATATGCGATTGTTTATAAGCTTAAATTCCGTAGGCGAGTTAAAATCCTCAAAAGTAAGGTATTCCTCAACATTTGTCCTGATTGTCCATGCTTTAACACTGTTAATATAAAGTCCTTCTATTAAAGGGAGCTTGTCTTTTCCGGCGCCATCATACCCACCTAAAATATCCTGAACCCTTATCCAGTATCCGGCTTTTCCAAAGCACTCTGTTTTCTCAAAATCCGGCGCCCCGTTAAAACTTATAATACCGCTGTTTTCAAAGTTCTTTGTTTCATCAGCCGCATTAAGCGAACGCCATTTTCCGCTTCCAAAATATTGCCATTTTAAAACAGGCTTTCTTAAAATTGAAGGCTTTTTCAAAAGTGCCAAAATACGTATAGGTCCGTTAATTAAAGGAGCAGTGAAACAAAAATATACAGCCGGCATTTTATCCCCAGCCATACGTATAGGGGCATATCCATGCAGACCATTAAAACAGTCTTTAGCGCTTTTAAGCGTTCCAACACCATTATTTTGCTCATAAATAAAATCAGGAGCCGCCCCAGATACATCATAGTCATAGGAAAAATAAGTTTCAGAAAGAATCGGGGAAACATACTGCCCTTTTGTTTTAAAACCGTTATTTAGTCTAATTATTCTTGCCCTTATGCACCTGCTTTCAGCTGAATTAATAACAGCAGACGACATGTCGTCAGGGCATGTAAAACGCAGCGTTTTTTTCTGTCGTCCAACTCCATCTTCAGCATTAAACACATCGTCATATCTGCCGTCATTAAACAGCCTTGACCAGCCATTTCCATTAAAATACTCCCACACTACCTTAGATACAGTCACATCATACTCAGGCTCTATTTTAACTGCGCTTTTAGGCATAATTAAACGCCAGTCTATGCCTTCCTTATCAGTTATGTTTATAGGTATTTTCGCAAAATCAAGCATAAACGACATTGTAACATTTGAGCCTTTTTTGCTGAAAACCTCATCGCATGAAAAATAAACTTCTTCATATAATGAAAGCTGTTCCCCAAAAGGAAAATATAAATTTCGGCTGTCAACATCTGTTCCGGCAGCATAAACTGCCTGAGGCGAAATCATTGCGCCGCTGCTTTTAAGCTTTAAACTTCCTAAAGACATATTATAAAACGGCGTCCCCTTATCTGCCTTGAACTTTATCCAGTATTGACTTACACCTTCTATTTCAATTTCCGTCCACGGCGGCTGAGCAGCTGACTTTACAAAAACAAAAGTATTGCCTTTACGATAATGCTTCTCAAACTGTATAAATCCATCGTTAGATGAATAATAAAACTTACCGCTGCTGCCAATTATGCCGAGCGTTTCTTCTGACAGCGGCTTCCCATCGGGAGAATAAAACTCAATTTCAGCTTCTCCTCCCTTTGAAATAGCAAATATATAGCTGTGACCAATTAAAAAAACATGTTTCTGAATGTTCTCCCCGTCAAAGCCAAACATACAAAAACTCTTACCGTCATTCTCCTCCCAAAGCCTGCCTATATAATCAAGTTTGTCATAACTTTCATAAACAGCAGAAATATGGGACGGAGCAACAAAAACATCATCTCTTGTTTCTACAGGTATTGTATTTCCGGCATTATCAGTTTTATCCACAGTAAGCCTTGTTCCAGCAGGAAGCTCCGTTCCTTTTACTTCCTCGTTTACCAGTCCCAGTGTTACATATCCAAAAGCCGGCTGTTCCGGCAGCAAAGAAGCATGCAGATTATTAAAATATTCTGAGCGCCATTTAAGCGGAAGCTCATTATACATGTTCAGCGTGTCAGACTGCATAGATGCAAAAATAACTGCCAACGCAGTTCCAATATCAGGATTTTCCTCGTCAAAACGCCATTGTGGCACGTATGAAGCCGACAGACGTTTTATTTGGTCAAGCAGCTGCCTATTGTTTTTGTCGTTCATATCAGGCATTTTATTCAATCTGCATACCTCCTTTCTTTATTTAAAGTTCAATTCCCTCGTTAATAAAAAACGGAAACACCAAATTATATGGGTTATTTGTGGAACGCACAACATAAGAAATAGATATAAAAGCTTTTCCATCTTCCGGAGTATCTTGTGACACCTCCACTGATATGTCCCTTATTCTTGGCTCCCATTTTATAAGGGCTTCCTTTACGCTTTTTTCCATCTGTGAAACAGTTGTATAATCAAGAGAGGCAAAAGCAAAATCATGTATTCCGCACCCAAAGTCAGGGCGCATAAGGCGTTCACCTTTTTTTGTCATCAGTATAATGTATATAGCCTCTTTAATATCCTCCTCATAGTGCGATGACATAAACCGTCCTGTAGCGGAGTCAGCTTCAACAGGGAAACTAAGTCCAGTTCCTAAAAATTCCATGCCGTATTTATTACTCACAAAATTCACCGCCTTAGTTTATTTTAACCATGCTTCCCTTTATCTCAGTTATGCCGCTTGAGTTTATTTTTAAAGAGCCGCTTGAGTTTATTTCTGTTGTGCTTCCTTTTAAACTTACAGACTGCCCGTTTAATTTAAAACTCTGTTTAGCGCTTATATCAACTGAACCCGCATTAACTGTTTCCTTGTCGTTTTCAAGGGCAACTATCGCCTTGCCGTTTACTTTAAACTCTAATTTTTTCTCAGCGTTAAAGGATATGGTACCTTCTTTCGCGTCTAAAACAATACTGTTTTTACTTTCCTTATCAGATATTGTTATATTGCTTGTTTCATCATGTATGCTTATTTTCAGTCCTGACGGAGTTGTAATTTCCACATACTGTTTTTTGTCCTCATCAGAAAACACAACTGCATTTCCGCCTTTTGTTTTTATTGTTTTAAGTATATTATCCTGATGCGGTATATTAGTTTCAACAGGACTTTGTTTATTCCAAAGAGAACCTACTACAACAGGTCTGTCCCAGTTGCCTAATATAAAAGACACCAAAACCTCTGTACCTATTTCAGGAAGAAAGTAAGAGCCATACTCTTTGCCCGTATAAAGCGAAGCGACCGGAATCCATCCGCTTTTATTTTTTCCTGCCTCTCCTGCGCTGTACTCAACCTTAATCATTCCAATATGTTCTTTATCATAGTTTTCAAGTACAATTCCAGTTACCAATCCAGGCGCCGAAGCCGGCTTATTTTTATCAGTAA
The DNA here is from genome assembly GCA_944383885.1 of uncultured Clostridia bacterium. Lineage (GTDB taxonomy): Bacteria > Bacillota > Clostridia > Lachnospirales > Anaerotignaceae > Neoanaerotignum_A. The sequence continues at coordinate 93,390 of CALWRF010000026.1, forward strand.
GAAGCTCATCAAAAAAGTCCATTATTCCCACCCCTCTGCTGCGAAACTTGTTAAAAATCCGTTGTAGTTAACAGTGTGGGTCACATCCGTAATATAAAATTTTTTATTAACAAGACTGTCAACATCAGATATTTTTAAAAACCTTCCGGGAACAATTTCAGGCATGCCTATACAAGTTCCATTGGCTCTTTTATTTTCACTTTCTTCTTTTACAGCCATACTTTTAGCAGCCTCGTCAGCATCTGTTTTAGTCTTTAAGTCAGCCATTGGAACAACGGTAACTCCGGCTTTTATCACATCAGCCTGTCCATCTCCGCCTTCCGCCTTATATGTGCCTATAATTTTAGATTCAGTGTCCGGATTATAGCCATGGACCTCAAAAGTTTTATTAAGATAATTAAGGCTTCTGCTGAAACTTTTTAACCCGTTGTTAATTCCAATAGTTACTGCTGGTGATGATATACTTTTCGGTTTTCTAAAATAGGCTTTATCAGCCACAATAAAAAACTCTCTTTCGGCTTTTCCTTCTCCAATAACCGTTTTTGTAATAAAATCATAATCGGACTCCCTTTGGCATACTGTATCCTCAAGCTTATCATTGGTAGCGTCACATTCAAAAGAGCACAGCGCAGCATATCTTGTCATAATTTCTTTAATTATATCTGAGTAGTTTTGTTTGCTGTAAATAATATAAGGCTTATTGTCAGTCATCATAAGCCGCCTTGCGTCCAATGCCGTAACCGTAAAAAATATGCCGTTTTCAACGTCTAACTGTATGTCAACAGACGCAATAAAGCCCTTAAACACCATGGTTGTGTCAGATTCATAACCTATTTTAACTGTCACCGTTTTTCCCGGAACGGCTTTGCTTTTAAGAGTGCTGTTAAAACTGCCGCTTTCATAGTCATATTCGCTGTTTATTGTAAACAAGGCGCTTCCGGTGTTTTTTAAAGACAGCTTGATTTGCACCTGGCTTATGGATATGCCCTTTTGCTCCAATAAAGAAACCCCGCCTACGTTAAGTTCAACCTTCGGCGTTGTAAAATCATTATATTTTTTTCTAAGCTCACTGTATGTATAGCTTGCATCCATCAATCCCATATTTCAGCCGTCCTTTTATTTTTTAATCTCAAAGCGCAGGAATTTTCAGAACCTGTCCCGGATAAATGTTCAATGGATTAAGCAATCCGTTTGCCTTTGCTATAAGCCGCCATTTTCCGCAGTCGCCGTACTCCTCATAGGCTATGTTCCAAAGACTTGAGCCTTCCACTACAGTTTTATATTTTGTTCTGTCAGGAGATTCAAATGGCTCTGATTTTTTAGTAATGCCTTCTTCCTGTGCTTCTTTTATGGTTATGTCCATTTTGGCGCGTATCGGCTTTCCAAATGTGTCAAACATGGTAAATGTCTCAGTAACAGATGTAATCACGCCTTTAAAATCTAAGTTGCCCCATATAAACGAAACAAGCGGCGGCTTGTGGTCGCTTCCCGACACATTTACAGCGGAGGTAATTTTTTTTGTCATATCTGTTACCGGTTTTAAAGAACTTGTTCCGTTAAGCAAATTATCCGATGAGGTTAATATATTTTCAGCCCTTCCAAATTCTCCCTCACTGTCAAAAAATAAAGTTGTGCTGAATTCCTTTTGTGTGCCTGATAAAAATACCATTCTTGATACATCTGTTCCAAGAGAATTATCTTCTTTATAATTAGCTCCGCTTTTTATTGTATACTGCGACGGATTAAATGCACATTCTACTTCTTCCCTGTTTTTTCCTCCGTTTTTATATATAACAATTTTGGCCTTTTTAAGGGTTCCCATAAACCGCCAGCCCCTTTCTTAAAGCCCTCTTCTTAATTTTTCTAACCTGAGTTGGCTTTGCATTTGATTCATTATTTTTTCCGTTACTATTGAAATATCCGTAACTTTAAGCATCTGCTTTTGCGATGTTAATATTTTTTCAATTTCTTTTTGCTGCAAATTCATGCGTTTTGTAAGCTCATAAACTGCTTTATTTCCATTTCCTTCCTCTGTATCATTATGTTTAACGGTTATTATATCATTTATCCGGCTATTAACAGCTTTTTTAACCTCGCTTTGTATTTCAGGCATTTTAGGTGTATTATTTACAGCCGCATGCCCATAGTCTTTTTTAACAACAACTAAATCTGCCGTTTTGTACGGGCTGAATTCATTTTCTGCCGCATTATTGTTACTTTCAGCCAGCAAATAGCTCAAATTATTTGACGTTATATTATAATTTTCCGCATTTAGAGCCGTTTTGTTTATATTTCTTAAAATACCTGTCCTATTAGTGTTAAATGCGTCAGACGAGTAATTTTTATATGTTCTTCCCGAAAATTTTTCATTATAAACAGAGCGAAAATCTTTATGTTCAGAAAAATTTGATATCGGTTCATTATAATTAAAATAAATATAACCAAAATTGCTGTATACGCTCTCATTATTATTTTCAGAACTATAAACATTACCCAAAGGATTATAAAAACTCCATATTTTATTTAAGTTTTTATTAAAATCTGAACGCTTATTTATGTCTTTGATTTCAATATTTGTAAAAATTCCAGTTTTGTATGTATCAAATACCGTGCCTGAACCGCCGCTGTTTATACTCTTAAATGAATTTAACAAAGAATAATTAACAATATTATTCCAGTCTTTATTATCCTTTTTATACATTAAATTATTATTTTTTAATGTAATACCGGAGTTTTCCAAAGCTGATGAACTTTGCCAAATTTCATCTGCATAATTTTTGGGAACAAACAGATTATTAATATTTTTAAGTTTTGAATTTACGTTATAAGTTTTTGGTGTTTGGGCTTCTTTTATGTATTTGTATTTTCTAATATTAATATCAGAAATCCAGTCGTTAATAAACATTTTAGTTTTACTGCTGAATCTCAAATTCTGTAATTTAGAAAAATTATAGTTTATGTTTGTTTGATTATTACGCTTGTTAAATTGACCTTTTTTAATGTCAAATTTATTTATATCTTTATTAAGCCAATTACTAATACTTTTATTCAAAACCTTATTTTCACTTACTAATCTTATAAATTCCTCTGCAAGGTTTTTATTATCATTTATATGTCTTATAAATCCTTCCTTTTGCAATAAACGTAATTTATTTGAATCTTTAAAATCTTTGCCGCTAAATATTTCCAAAACAGGACTCATATATTCTTCATGATTATTGTTTTTAAGAGCAGTCTTTACTTCTTCCCACTGTTTTTCCGTTAAATATGAAAGCCACTCGCTAATCTCTGACGATACTGTGTTTTCTGTGTTTTCCTGTCTTGAATATTCATTCTCCAAATACGAACTTAATAAACTGCTTTTTATTATTTCTTTGTTTTCTTCTTCTTTTCTCAAAAGTGTGTGAACATCTTTTAAATCCACCCATTTTTCAAGTTCTTCTTTTATTTCGTTTTTGCTTTCCAATACTCTTATTATTTCTAAAGAGGTTTTTTTATTTTCATTAATATAGTTTACCAGTTTTCTTTTTTCAGCAGAAAAATCCGGCTCATGCTCCTCTTGACTCGGCTGTTTCAATATATCCAAAAGCGGTTGTATATACCGATTGTTCCCACTTTCATTAAGAGCAGCCCTCACTTCTTCCCACTGTTTTTCCGTTAAATATGAAAGCCACTCAGAAAACTTTAATGAAACATCATCTATTTCAATATTATGAGCAGTAAAAAATTCGTCATTCTGCAATTTAAGCTCTGTATAATCAGATAAAACCACAGATGCAGCATTATATAATTCATGAATATATTTATTGTCATGAACAAATTCAATAAAATTTTTCTGTTCTGCTTTCCAGTCCTCGTAAAGATTGCTGCTTTGTTCTGTTTTAAAAAATGAAGTCAGATGTTTAAAATCGTCGTTTTTGTTATTAAACAGCTTTATTTTAAAATCAAGCCATTGTTCTTGATTTAAGTTTGATATATTTTTCAATATATTGTTATTTTCCAATATTTTAATATAATTATCTTTATTTATATAATTATCGACAAATAAATATACTGCCGGAAGTATATTATTTAAAAAAACACTCCATTGTTCTTTTGTCATATTCCTAACATAAGCAATTTCGTTTTCTGTTATTGAAAGAGCATTAAGAAATTCCCGCCGTTCAGCTTCTCCCATGGAATTATAAATATTATAAAATTTATAAGCATCTTTCTGCCACTGCTCTCTATTCAATATTGCCGTTACATAATTAACAGGCTTTATAAGGCTGTTTTCCAACACAGACAATTTTCCGCGCATATAAACGCTGTTCAATAAATTTTTGAATTTGTTTTTTTCAGATTTGTATTTTCCAACGGTTTGTGTTAAATAAATATCAAAAAAGCTGCTGTTTTCCACATTTAATTTTTCTATAAACGCATTTGTTCTGTTTTTAAGCCTTTCGATACGTTTGTTCCAATAGTCTGTTTTTTTATAAAATCCGCCTTTGTTCTCTATTTCAATAATTTCTTTATAAATTTTTTCAAAACTAACTTTAACCGGATTTTTTAAAGAATTGACAGCAAGTTTAATCTCTTGAATCAGCGCGCTTATCTCAAGCCTAATAAAATATAAGTTGTCAGTCTGTGTATTATAATTAAAAAGCTGATAAAACAACGCTTTAGCCCTCTCCATGTTTTCAGCTTCTGTCTGGTCTTTTTTATATATAATATCAGGCTCTGGAAAATAGAAAATACTGCCTTTGCCGCTTGTCATTCCAATTAAAGTATGAATACCGGAAAAAGGCATAAGCTTTGCTCTCTTCGCTATAGTTTTTGCAGATGTTTTAATAGTTTTCATAAGTATTCCCTTCTTTATATTTAAGTTAATACTTAAATTTCAATTAATCCGGTATGCGATATTTCAACGCGTCTGACAAAAACGTCAGAGTGCATGGCGTCAAGGTCGTTAGTTTCCCATTTAGTAATTAAGCCATACTCAAAAGCGTATGTCTTTGATATTGACCCGTTATGCATAACAAGCACAGCTCCGGCATTAACAGGCATTCCTATTCTAAGAATATTCTCTGAACCTGACATTTGCATTCCTTTTTCAAGCACAAGTGTGTCAAAAGATGTTTTAGGTTTTCTAAAAAAACGAGGGCTTTCGTTATATCCGCCTTCCTCAAAAGTTTCAAGCTCAAGTTTTCCTGTAATATTCGTAACTTTTGAAAAGCTGAATACCAAAAGATTCAGCGTTACAATAAAATTACTGTTGGTTATTATAGAATTTTGAACACCGCTCATCTATATGCCTCCGCCTTTAAAGTTTAAACACATTCTCCGGCTCGTCATTAAGCTTGCGGTTAATGCCGGAAATTTCATTGCACCAGCGTATCCTTTCAAGATGGCTCATGCTCATAATTTCGTCGTGGCTCCAATGGACATAATATGCTATAAAAGCCGCCTCCTCATAAATTTTGTCAGCCGGGTATGTTTTTATAGACCGGCTTCCATAAAATTTATCGGAACATCTATCTCCTTTCCGCAATGAGGGCATATTGATTTATAAGTCGGAAGCTCCATTGTGTTTATCCTTTGATATAAGTCTTGAAGATACGCCAAATCCATTGTAAAAAGATTTTCAATAACTCTTGTGTCAACTGCCGGCATAGAGCCAAGTCTTGTAACAACACGGGCTAAAAGTATAATTGTAAGGTATCCCGGATTTTGCTGCACTCTCGGGTCCTTAAGAGGCAAAATCTCGTCAGCCGCATTTGCCAAACGCATTGTTCCCTCTTTATGAACATTTCCGTCCTTATCAATATATCCCCTTGGCAGTGTAAAATTAAACTCTGTCTGAAAAGCCATTTTAAATTTCCCCTTATTTTTTAAACAAGACCGCACAAAGGGCATAATGCCCTTTAAATGCAGTCCTCATACTTTTTTATTTATTATGATACTCTTGTCATGCCTTCATGAACAATCTCCAGAGTTTCTATTGCTATCTCTGAAGCTGTGGCATTAAAATCCGGAGCCGTATATTTAGTTGGCCATGCGTTTATTATCTGCCATGAAGCAGCCGGTGCCTGTGTTTCATTTAATAATGTAATCGTAAGTGTCTTTCTTTCTATTTCACCATTAATACCCGTTGTAATCCAGTCGTACAATACTCTTGAGTCTGTAACGCCCTGTTTTAACGTAATATTTCCATATTTTTTAAGTCCGGGAATTTTCATTGGTGTTTCAGCCGTCATATCGCCTTCTCTGTATTCAATCGGCTCAATAGTAGCGTCAAAACCTGTAACCTCTGAAAAACCTCCGGCTTCTAAACCGTCAATTTCAACTTTATATCTAAATTTTGCCTGAGGATAGCCTGCCATTTATATTTACTCCTTTCCGCTTTAAACCTAATTACTCGGCGTCCGCTGTTTTTTGAGAAATACGGAATATTACAAATTCCGCCGGCTTTACAGGCGCTACGCCTATTACACAAATAAGCCTTCCATTATCAATATCGTCTTGGCTCATAGTGTCCCTGCCTATATGCACAAAAAACGCTTCTTCCGGAGAAGTTCCCGCAAGCGAGCCGCCTCTCCAAAGATTTGTCAAAAATACGCTTATTGTTCTTTGAACCCTGACCCAAAGAACCTCGTCATTCGGCTCAAAAACAGCCCAGTTTGTGTTCGCCTTAATTGACTCTTCAATAAATATAAAAAGCCTGCGCACATTTATGTATTTCCAACTGCTGTTGCTGGTAGCGGTTCTGGCGCCCCAAACCCTTATGCCCTGTCCGGCAAAAGCCCTTATAAGGTTTACGCCTTTTGGGTTAAGTATATCCTGCTCGCCTGCATTAAACTGGCACTCAAGACCCACACATCCCCTTACTACCTCGTTTGCCGGAGCCTTGTGAACTCCTCTTGTATTGTCGCTTCTTGCGTAAATGCCAAGCACTGAGCCTGACGGCGGTATAGATATATTTTTCTTGTCAAGCGGGTCAAAAACTTTAAGCCAAGGGTGATATAACGCCGCATAGTTTGTATCAAAAATATTTCTGTGAGCTATAATATCCTCAATTTTTTTAGCATCTTTAGGAATATCAAGCACAGCAAACCTGCTTCCCGTATTTTCGCAGTGGGCTACAAGATTAAGCTGTACATTTGGGTCTGTCACTCCTGGTATAGCCATTATTGAAACTACATCATTGTCCAAAAACGCCTGTATGCCTGTTCTTCTACCTGCACCTTTATCTTCGCCTATAAAATCCGAAGCCGAAATGCTTGATACGCTTCCGTTGCTTCCTCCGGCAAACGCCACAGAACCGACAGATTCCTCTTTGCCCGCAAGCTGCTCAAAAGGAGGAAGAGCCTCTTTATTATCACCCAGATAATGAGCCTCAACTAAATCGGATTTAGCCATTTTTTTGTCTATGTAGTTAGGAGCTTCCACGTTAAATGACATCTGGTCGTAAAACTCAACAATCTCGTTGTAGCTTACTTCCATGGCAAATTCGCATGTTGATATTACCTTAGACGGCACTATTGATTTATCAACAACATCTTCATTAAACTCGTTTTCAAAAGAAAGGACATTGTCACGGCTGTTAGTTACTTTATTGTATATAATTTCTGTTCCGTCAGTAAACATAACAACGTCTCCAGCATAAAAGCCGGCGCCGTTTTTAACAAGGTATTTCTTTCCCTCATTAGTTTCAATAACCTCAAGTATCTGTGTTTTCGCCTTGCTTGAAGGCGTTAAAACAACACGGATATTATTTCCCCACATTCCCGGGTTTTTCGCCGTAATATGCAAAACGGCGTTCTCCTTTTCCGGCATAAAACCTTCTGCGCAGACAGCGTCCTGAGGAGCCACCCTGCATACAAAACATCTGGAACCGCCGTTTAAAAAGAACTGCTCCACAGCATAAGACAAATAGCGATACTCTCCAAATTCGTTTTCCGAAAGATATCCGCCGTACATTCTGTGAAAATCGGCGGAATTAGTAACAAGCTGCGGAACTCCCTCAACAGGACCTCTTTCAGCAAGTCCTATAAAACCAGCAGTACTTGTGCCTACGCCCTCCATTGGCTTTGAGCCGGATTCAAATTCCTCAACATATACGCCGGGTGACAAATATTCAGCCATTTTGTTTCCAGTTTCCAAAATAAATGCGAAACTGGTTCCTCCTTTCTATTTTTAATAAAAATAACTTAAATTCCTATAAAAATTATATATTAAAAAAACTGTTTATTCAACATAAACTTTAATCTATCCACACTTGCACTTATAATTTTACATTAATTATTCATCACTCATATTAGAATTAGTGTCATCTGTTTCGTCATTCCCAGACCCTGATACATAATTAAAAGCACGTTTAAAAAACGGTGTTTCATCTGTATTTTTATATTCATTTTTAATAGCTTCAACAGAAGCTTTAAGGCTTTGAAACACCTTTTTTTCAATATCTTCTCTTTTAGGAAACATTTCATTTAAAGTAAGCTTATTTTCTTTTTCAGCAGCCAGTTTTAAATTCATAAAAATACGTTCAGGCGACGAATATTTGAAATTTTCTTCATATATCAACGCACTGTCATCTTTTTTGTGGCTGTCCGATAAAATACGTCCTCCGCTTACTTTTTCCTCATTAAGCCTGTTTTCATTCAGTTTTTCTCTGCTGTTGTCAAATACCTCCTCTCTAAATTCACTCTTTCTTGAAATTTTAATTACATATTTGTCATTTCTTAAACCAAAAGCGTACTTGCCATAAGCGTTTTCTAATTGCCTTACGGTATCTGAAGAATTTTTTTCATTATGATGTTGAGTTTGTTTAACGCTTTCTCTTTTATTATCTGCGGTTTTAGTTTCGCTTTCCCTTAAAGAAGCCGCTGAGTCTTTCCAAAAATCCCTATTCATATTGTTTCAGCCCTTTTGTTTGTTTTCCGTTTTAATATAAGCCGAATACACTCCGGCTTCAGTATCCGAAAAAAGCTTGCCGGTTTTTTCATACTCCCTTTTTACAGCTAATATAAATTCTTCCATTCCAACAGGCTTTTTTTTAGCCGCGGCTAAAAAAGCCGCACCATAAACGGCGTTCTTAATTCCGCTGCCGGTTATCTCAAATTTTTCCGCCAGAAAATCAAAATCAACATCATCATCAACAGGCATTGCCAAAGGTATGGCTTTTTCCCAAATTTTACGCCTTTCATCATGTGACGGAAAAGGAAATTCAACAATAAATTTCATTCTTCTTTTAAACGCCTCGTCTATATTTTCAACGAAATTTGTGGCAAGTATAACAATTCCATTATAATGCTCCATTTCCTGAAGAAGAAACGCAGCCTCCATATTGCTGTATTTATCGTGTGAGTCTTTGACTTCAGTGCGCTTTCCAAATAAAGCGTCAGCCTCATCAAAAAATAATATAGATTGGCTTTTTCTCGCGTCATCAAAAATACGTTTAAGGTTTTTTTCAGTTTCACCAACAAATTTGCTTACAATAACCGAAAGTTCAGCCTTATAAAGCTCCATGCCAAGCTGCGAGGCTATTACTTGTGAAGCCATTGTTTTTCCTGTACCCGGAGGTCCATAAAACAAAACAGTAGTTCCGCCGTAATTATTCGCATTGCCAAGCCCCCACTTTTCCATAACTATATGGCGAAGCGATACCTGAATGCAGCACTCCATAATTTTAATCTTTTGGGTTTCAGGTAAAACAAGGTCGTCCCAGCCAAATCTGCATTCAACACGCCGCGCACGGCTTTCAAACTGGTGGCTTAAAACCTCATGAACCCCGTCATAAAGTGTTTCCTGACAAATACTTTTTTCAAACTTAACTTTCCGTATTCTGTCAGCAGAGCGGAAACTTTCATCAATCTCTCTTGGACTTAAATTATACTGATTAGCCAAAATACGGAAGTTTACGTTTTTATCAACATCATATTTTTTTGCCCTTTCAATCCATACATCATATCTTTCTTCCATGTTAAGTGGAGAAAATAAAACTGAACATGATTTAAAGCCAGCAGGCAGTTTTTCAAAAATCCATACGCAAAGCGGCAAATAAGGCAAATACTGTCTAACAACAGACTCTATTGAGGCGTCGCAAACCGCAACTGCCATGTTTAAAACAACCGCAAAAAACAGTTCTTCATCAGCATTGTTAACATCAATAATTACAGGAACAAGACCTTTGTATTCTGCCATCAGCTTAAAACATGTCCGTTTTCCTATTCCGCTTTGACCATAAAATAAGAGTTCTTTATCCAAATCCTTAATATTTTCAAAAATCTGCTGCGCTCTTGGGGAAATTATTTCATATTTTTGGCTGTCGTTTTCATCTTTATAAATCCCGCTTAAAAATTCAGAAACAGCACGCTTTGGTTTTAAAACAGGTCCCTCATTAATAAAAAAGCCGTATAAAATTTTATTTCTTATAACTGCTTTTTCTTTATGATTTTTCTCCCACATGTCTCTTGCCAAAATTTCTGTTGGAAATCCGTCTATGCCACCAAAAATTGAAAAAACCTCTTTAAACCTGCTGTCCCATAAAGGCAAAACTGAAAGAAATATAAAGTATATCTCTGATTTATATAATCCGAATTTTTCAGCCATGGTAGTAATGCGTTCAAGCTCATCATCATGACTGTTCCAAACTTTATCAATTTCATTCTTAATCTCATCATCAGTATAATCAGCCTGAGGATAAACTTTGCTGTCAAGATTTATTCCGGCATACTTTGCGTAACACACGGTTTCTATATATCCAGCCTCTTTTATAAACATATTCTATTCCTTCCACAATAAATAATAATTCAAGCCATATTTATATAATAAAATATATTTTATCATATAAAAACAACTTAATCAAAATTAATTGATTAAGTTGTTAAAGCGATTGTCCGTAGTGTAGTTTAAGTTGAAATATTTCATTTTTTTATATCTGTAGGTCAAACTGATTATTCATTCTTTATATTAAAATTTATTTTTTTCTTCACAGCATTCCAACTAAAAGATTTAATTTCTAATCTCTACTTTGATATCTCATAGCAGCATCTTGAAAAGTCCCGAAAAAGACAGTAAAATCAATGGGTTTACGAAGCAGAAAGGTGCTTACTTACTACACCACTACTACACCATTTTTAAAATCGTCTTGATGTGACGAGTTTTATAGATGATACAGCAAAGCAACGATATTCTTTAAAAGGAGTATCGTCGCTTGTTGTCTCACTATTCCGAATTAGAAAAAGCAAAAAAGTAATATTACACTCTTGACTTCGAGTAACTCTAATGCTGTATAATGCAAAATGAAGCAGGAGGTGAAGCGATGTACACAGTGAAACAGGTTGCCGATATTCTGGGCATATCCGTTCATACCGTCAGATATTACGATGATAAGGGGCTGATTCCCGGCACCAAGCGGAACAGCGCCAACCAGCGTATGTTTGACGATAATGAATTGGAATGGCTTTTTGTCAGCATTACCTTACGAAGCACAGGGTTGTCCTTAGCAGAAATCAAGCGATATATCACGCTTTATCAACAGGGTGACAATACGCTGAAAGAACGCTATCAAATCATGCAGACACAACGGGAGCGAACCCTTGAAGCAATGGAGGACATGAAACTTCGCCTTGCTGTCTTAGACAAGAAACTGGAACACTATAGAAAGCTGCTGAATGGCGAGGAAGATACCTGGAGCCATGAGTATATGCAAGATTTAATACGGAAAGGAGCGGAAAATCATGACAAGTAAAAAAGTTTGGTTTGTAACAGGCTGTTCAAAAGGGCTGGGCAATGCGCTGGTCAAAAAGCTGCTGGAGAAAGGATACCCCGCAGCGGCTACCAGCCGGAGCGCCCAGACATTGGTAAATGAGTTTATCCCAGAGAGCGACAGCTTTTTGCCTCTCTCCCTGAATATAAAAAATGAGGACGATGTAAAAGCCGCCCTTGCACAGACCAAGGAGAAGTTTGGCAGGATTGATGTTGTTGTAAATAACGCCGGATATACCCACCTTGCAACGATTGAGGAAATGAGCGACGCAGACGCAAGAGAAGAATTTAACATCAATGTTTTTGGCTTGCTGAATATAATCCGCAATGTTCTTCCCATTATGCGTGAACAGAAAAGCGGGCATATCTTCAATGTCAGCAGTTTGGGCGCCTATAATGTAGGGGCACTGTCCGGTATCTATTGCGCCACCAAACATGCGGTTAAAGCTATTTCGGAGACTTTGGCTCTTGAGGTCAAGCCTTTTGGAATCCATGTGACCGATGTAAAGACCGGATTTATGCGGACGGAATTTTTCGGCTCCTCCTATAAAACCACCACACCGGAACATTCTCCTTACCAGCATTTGTACGATGAAAATATGTCTTTCTATATGGGGCAGAATGGCACGCAGGTCGGTGACCCGGAAAAGGCTGCTGAATTGTATATCAAAGTGGCGGAAATGGAAAATCCCTATGAATCGCTCCCAATGGGTACGGACTGCTGCGACGGAATCCGGGACATCTGCGCTAATACGGTAAAGCTCATGGACGAAATGCGGGAAGCTGCTGCCACCACAAATTACTGAAAAGGAGAATGATAAAATGAAAGTTTTGCTGATTAATGGCAGCCCGCACAAAGAGGGCTGTACCTATACCGCCTTGAAAGAAGTGGCGGACACATTAGAAAAGAACGGAATTGAAACAGAATTTATGTATCTGGGCGTAAAGCCGATTGCCGGTTGTATTGCCTGCGGCAGCTGCCAGAAAACCGGAAAATGTTTTGTGGACGACAAGGTAAACGAGCTGCTTTCCATGCTGCCGGAGCTGGACGGAATCGTAATTGGTTCCCCCGTTTATTATGCCGGAGCCAGTGGACAGCTTACCGCCTTTCTTGACCGGGCTTTCTTTGCCGGTGGCGGAAAGTTTGACGGAAAACTGGGAGCCGCTGTTGTAAGCTGCCGCCGTGGAGGTGCGTCTGCTGCTTTCGACCAGCTAAATAAATATTTTACGATGAACAGTATGCCGGTTGTTGCTTCTCAATACTGGAATCAGGTACACGGTTTTACTCCTGATGATGTCCGGCAGGATTTAGAGGGCTTGCAGACAATGCGTACGCTGGGAAATAACATGGCGTGGCTCTTAAAGTGTATCGACCTCGGACGGAAAAATGGAGTTCAGTTTCCAGACGGAGAAGAAAAGATACTCACAAATTTTATTCGATAATAGAAATAGCAAAGTCAGCCGAATCAGTAAACAGTCAAGATGAACGGCGCATATATGCCGCCGTTGACAGTAGGTAATCATAACCACTATTGAAATAGAGGTTTGCTCAGACCATGTAAGGGTCAGTACTTGCTGACCCCTAAAGGGGTTCTGAGGGTTTGTCATCGCATCACTATTTCAGGCAGCCACTTTAAGCGGCTGTCTGTTTTGCATTGGTGCTATATTAAAAAGTGGACACAAAACAAACTCATATATTACAATTAATTTAGACACAAAATAAATGGGTATTTTTCATGCCGGCACCAAAGTACGATGAAGATTTTAAAAAGAGTATTGCAGCTCTATCAAGTTGGAAAATCTCAATCTCAGCTTTCAAAAGAATACGGTGTTTTCTTTTCCACCGTTTCAAGATGGGTTAAACAGCAGAAGTTAAGCTTGATGATGAATCTATAATCTTAAGCCCAGAAAATCAAAGAACTTCTTAAAAATCAGATAGATAATATTACGTTAATGTATCCAATTTATGAAGTAAATGATAATCAAATAAAAGCTGCTTTTGAAATTGCTGTGTTTTATGATGATAAAGTCATTCCAGATACATTAGAATATCAAATTGCATCAAATATCATATATCAAAATAACACTTATCAGTTAGATAATATTCATTTTCAATAAGAACAAAAAACAGTATAAAAATCACCTTTTATACTGTTTATCTGTCCTCACAATTTTGTTACTTGCACATCTGTCAAAATCAAGGAATTTAAGTGCCTCAAAATCGGCATATAAAACCTCTGGAAGCCTTGATTTTACTGGGTTTTAAGCCCATGTCGTACTTTCTTTATTCATCCTCGAGCTTGCATAAGGTTTCAATAAGTATGCCCTGTGAGCCTGGTACCCCCTTGGCGTAAGCTCTTTGGTCGAATTATGTTGTTTCGTTGTTCTTTTCAAAAAAATATAAGTATTGAAATATCTTAATTTTGGTAAAATACCAAAATCAAAACTCCCTGTAAAACCAGGAAGCTTTGATTTTCGCATTTATAGAAACAATAGTGTTTCTGCCAGTTTTTCTTAGTATTCCTTCTCAATGATTCTTTGTGTCATTACCGTTCCGGACTTAAAGTGTATTTCCATTTTTT
>CALWRF010000027.1 GCA_944383885.1 uncultured Clostridia bacterium
TAATTTTAATCACAATAAAACATACGGCAAAAGTAATTACTGCCGTAAAAAAGTTTTCTATTGAAAACGCGCCTAATTTAATTCCAAGAGTCTGTCTTAGCGCATACTGAATTGTTTCCATAAATTACCTCCAATTAAAAAATGCGAATGCATTTAAAGCATTCGCACTTATTATACTACAAACTGGTGATATGTAAAACTTAAAAATTAATTTGATTAATATGTAAATATCTGAGTCCAAGCGTATGAGGAACTGCCGCTCTTTACACAGCCTACACCAATATATTTGTATTTTGAGTTTAATATATTTGCTCTGTGTCCAGCTGAATTCATCCATGCATTAACAACTTCTTCAGGCGTTCTCTGACCTTTTGCTATATTCTCGCCGGCGCCGGAATATTTAGCCCCTGACTCATTTAAAGCTGTACTGAAAGCTCTGCCGTCTGGTCTTGTATGAGAAAATGATTTTAAAATTTCATTTGCCCTGACTTTAGCTGCCGCCTGAACCCTGCTGTCTGCCTGCAAAGCTGAAAGACCGTAAGATGCTCTCTCTTTATTTACAAGGTCTAAAACCTCCTGCTCAAAAGCACTTAAACTTACATTTCCCTGAGTATTGTTATTGTCTTCAGGCTTTGTTGTATTGTCATTTGGTTTTTGTGTGTCATTTTCTATATTACCGTTATTATCCGGTTTTGTTTCAGGTGTCGTATCCGGTTTTTCTTCCGGCTTTACTTCAGGTGTTGTATTCGGTTTTTCTGTATCAGGAACTTCTGTGCCTCCTGAATTGCCGTTATTGCAGTTTGAATTTATATTGCAATTGAACTTGAATGTATTATCTTCCCAGCAGTACAGGCTGCTTACTGTGCAGTTGTTCTTTATACTGTTAAGTTTAGACTGCAAAAGATTCATGCTATTTAAGTAATATATATTTTTATTAGAATAGCTTGCTGTTGCAGCATAAACCCCGCTTACATTTGATAATATCATTGCCGCTGTTGTAATTGCCATTATTGTCTTTTTCATAATAATCCTCCATTTGTATAAAATATTTTCGCAGTATTTGTTATGTATTTGTTACACATTTATTACAAACACATAATAACATTATTACAATTAGATTACAAGTTGTAAATACTGGTAACTAACCCATGGAGAAAATACTCTTTTAAACAAAAATAAGCCGGAACTGATTATTCCGGCTTATTATGGATATTATTATTCTCTTAAATTTGCTCCGAAGTCTTTTTCAAGAGCGGCTAAAATCTTTTTCATAACAGGGTTAACATCGTCATCAACCAACGTTCTGTCCGCTGCTCTGAATGTAATTGAGTATGAAACTGATTTATATCCTTTTTCAATCTGGCTTCCTTGATAAACATCAAAAAGCTTAACGCTTTCAATAAGTTTACCGCCGTTTTCTTTAATAGATTTTTCAATATCCTTAACAAATACACTGTCTTTAATTACCATTGAAATATCCCTTGTAATAGCAGGATACTTAGGAAGCGGTTTATATTCTGCAACAAGGCATGAATTTTTAACAAGCATTTCAAAATCAACAACAGCAAAATAAACTCTTGTTCCTATAGAATAGTTATCGGCTACTGTAGGATGGATTTCGCCGACATATCCTGCATTTTCTCCGTTAATATAAATTTCTGCTGTTCTGCCAGGATGCATCCATGTAATTTCACTCTGTGGTTTAAATTCCGCTTTTTCGCTTATTCCCAAAACATCAAAAAGATGTTCTATAATGCCCTTAATTGTAAAGAAATCCATATCCTTTCCATACATACCTATTGTAAGTTTTTTAGGCTCATCAGGAAGCTCGGTGAGAGGCAGAAGCTTTGGTATAAATATTTTGCCTATTTCAAACAAAGCTGCTTCTTCATTTCTTCTGTTGTAGTTTGTAGATATCGAACTGAGCATACCGTTTAATGTAGTTGTTCTCATTATAGAAAAATCTTCACCTAAAGGATTATAAATAGTAACAGTTTTTCTTAGGCTGCTGCTTTCAGGTATTAAAAGCTTGTCAAATACCTTAGGACTTTCAAATGTAAATGTCATAGCCTCGCAAAGACCGTTGGAAATCATAGTATCTTTTATAATGTCTGTAATATGCTGTTCATAAGTTTTTTTGCCAACTGTAGGCGTGCCTGCGGCAAGAGTAGGCTCAATTTTACTGTAGCCGTAAAGTCTTGCTACTTCTTCTGCTAAATCAGCATTTGTTTCAAGGTCTGGTCTGAATGTAGGTATTGTAAGCATTTTTGCGTCTTTATCCGCTTTTATTTCAAGGCGTTCAAATAACTCTATCATTGTATCTTCGGCAATATCGGTACCTAAAAGCTTATTTATTTTTTCCGGACTGTAAGGAATTTTTCTTTCTTCAAGTTTATTTGGATAGCAGTCAACACAGCCTTTAACAACATCTCCGCAGCCTAAAATTTCTACAAGCTGAACAGCCCTGTTTACGGCAATTTCACATAAATTAGGGTCTAATCCCTTTTCAAATTTACTTGAAGCGTCTGTTCTAAGACCTAATTTTTTAGCTGTGATTCTTACGTTAGGACCGTTAAAATTAGCTGACTCAAAAAGGACTTCCGCCGTATCTCCTGTAATCATTGAGTTTTCGCCGCCCATAACGCCAGCAATGCCTATTGCCTTTTCACTATCTGCAATAACAAGCATTGATGAATCGAGATTTCTTTCAACGCCGTCAAGTGTTGTAAATTTTTCGCCTTCTTTAGCGTTTCTAACTATAATATGCCTGTCCGCTATTGTATCAATGCTGAAGGCATGCATTGGCTGACCAAATTCCTGCATTACATAGTTTGTAATATCAACTATATTGTTTATAGGTCTTATCCCAACAGAGCGCAGTCTTTTCCTCATCCATCTTGGTGAAGGAGCGATTTTTACGTTTTTAACTACTCTTGCAACGTATCTTGGGCAAAGCTCGCTGTTTTGTATTTCAACAGAAATCATGTCGCTTACATTTCCCTCAGCTTCTTCCTTAACCATAATTTCAGGATATCTGAGCTTTTTGTTATATGTTGCGGCTGTTTCTCTTGCAAGACCAATCATGCTGAAACAGTCAGGTCTGTTTGATGTAATTTCAAATTCAACTGATTCATCATATAAATCCATAATTTCAACAACATCTTTGCCCAAGGGCACTTCATTTGGGAATATATAGATTCCATTTTCAGGAGCCTCAGGAAAATCATGTCTGTCACAGCCTAATTCTTCTACTGAACAGAGCATTCCGTTAGACTCAACCCCGCGCAGACTGCCTTTTTCAATTTTAACGCCGTTTGCCAGTGTAGCCCCGTCTAACGCAACCGGAACATAAGCGCCAACATAAAGATTTTTAGCCCCTGTAACTATCTGTAAAGGTTCACCGCTTCCAACATCAATTTTTGTAACAACAAGCTTGTCAGCATCAGGGTGTTTTTCTATAGAAAGTACTTTTCCTGTAACTACGTTTTTAATATCTCCGCCAAGGACTGTATAACCCTCTACCTTTGAGCCGGAAAGAGTAATGTCCTCAACAAAATCTTTAATATCTGTATCTACATCCACATAGTCTTTTAACCATGTCATTGACATATCCATTTATATACACTCTCCTTTTATCAGAACTGTTTAAGGAATTTAACATCATTTTCAAAGAGCAGACGGAGGTCTGTAATACCGTATCTCTGCATAGCGACACGCTCAAGACCCATTCCAAAAGCAAAACCACTGTATTCATCAGGGTCAATGCCGCTCATTTCAAGTACCTTAGGATGAACCATGCCGCAGCCTAAAAGCTCAATATAGCCTTCGCCCTTGCAAACACGGCAGCCTTTTCCGCCGCAGGCAAAGCATGTTACATCCATTTCGGCACTCGGTTCTGTAAACGGAAAGTGATGAGGTCTGAAACGAACCTTTGTATCTTCACCAAAAAGCTCTTTAGCAAATACTGCAAGGGCGCCTTTTAAATCGCCCATTGTTATTCCTTTATCTACAACAAGACCTTCAAGCTGGTGGAATATAGGCGAATGTGTGGCGTCAACTTCATCAGCACGGTATACCGCTCCCGGGCATACAACCCTTATAGGAAGCTTGCCTTTTTCCATAACCCTTACCTGTACAGGAGACGTCTGTGTTCTTAAAAGAATGTCTCCGTTAATATAAAATGTATCCTGCTCATCTTTTGCAGGGTGGTTTGCAGGTATATTGAGGGCTTCAAAGTTGTAATAATCCTTTTCAACTTCCGGACCGTCTGCTATTTCGTAACCCATGCCAATGAATATATCTGAAATTTCGTCTATTACTTTGTCAAGAGGATGTTTGTGTCCGCATGCGCAGGTATGTCCAGGCATTGTAACGTCTATTTTCTCACTCTCAAGCCTGTTTTTAAGCTCAATAGATGCGAGCTCTTTTTTAACCTGCTCAATTTTGTTTTCAATATCATTTCTTACGTCATTGGCAAGCTGCCCTATTACAGGACGTTCCTCATTTGTAAGGTCTTTCATGCCTTTAAGTATAGCTGTAAGCTCGCCTTTTTTGCCTAAAAACTTAATTTTAATATCATCAAGTTCTTTTGTCTGCTTAACCTGATTTAAAGCCGCTAAGGCTTTTTCCTGAATTTCCTGAAGCTGTTTTTTCATTTTACTTCCCCTTTCACTTTACTTACGAAAAATAAAAAAGCCTTCATCCCAAAATATGGGACGAAGGCATAATCTCCGCGGTACCACCCGAATTCCTGCAAAAGCAGACTCTTTAACCGCTCAATAAAGCGGCTGCACATAACGCGTACCAGCGGACTTTCCTACTGTTAATTCAGAAAGCCGGCTCCGGCGGGAACTTCGGCACAGTATAAACCTAAAAATGCTTACAGCCAAGGCACTTTCTCTCTTAAGGTCTAATTAAACCGCGCTTACTTAACGCCATCTAAGCCATTAGAACTATATACCACTATATTTTATCACGAAGTTTTTTAAAGTCAACTTATTTTTGTTGATTTTATTTCAATTTTACAATATTTTAATTAGTTAATAAATAATATTGACTGCAAACTGGTCTATAATAAGCAATAATCCTAATAAACCCACATAAAGAGAAAAATATTTAAGTTTACTATTTTTAATTATATTTATCATAAATTTAATTGCTAAAAATCCTGAAACAGCGGCAAAAACAAACCCTACAGCAGTAGGGGCAATGCCTATTGCGCTAATTCCTGCTCCGCCGTCTGAAATCATATCTTTAACTGTCAGCGCCATTGCACCTAATATAGCCGGTATAGAAAGCAGAAATGAAAACCTCGCGGCTGATTGGCGGTTTAAGCCTCTTGAAAGGGCTCCTGTTATAGTCATACCGCTTCTGGATATTGCCGGGCAAATTGCAACACCCTGTAATATGCCAATAACTGCCGCGTCTAAATAAGACATGTTTTTTATTTTCTTTCTGCCGCTATTTTTTGAATCTGCGTAAAGCAGAGCCAAAGCAGTAATAATAAAATTAAACCCTATGTAATTACCTTCTCCAAATAAACTGTCTATTATATTGCCAAAAACAAGAGCAATTACAACTGTAGGCAATGTTGCAACAATAAGCAGATATGTAGTTTTCTGAAACGGACGGCGCATAAGATTAGATATATCCTGCCGGTAGCATATAAAAACCGCTATTAATGTAGCTGCATGCAGTATAATATCAAACGACATTGCTGTTTCTTCTATGCCGAATATTTTTTGAAACAATGTCAGGTGCCCAGAACTGCTGACAGGCAGAAATTCAGTAAGACCTTGTATAATACCGAGTATTGCCGCATGGAATATGCTCATATTTATCCCCCTGTTGTTTATATTACACGTTTTACATACCGCAATTTATAATATTATATTAACAAAGAAATTATAATTAAAACTTAACCTGTTTTTATAATTATTCTAAAACAGTTGCAATTTACATTTTTTACTGATATAGTATGCAAAATAAGTCACGTTTAAAAAAGATTGAAAGGAAAGTATAAATGGAAAATTTAAAATTTGAAGAAATGAATATATCTGACTGGATGATTAGAGCTGTAAAGGATATGGGGTACGAAGAAGCTTCACCTATCCAGTCGCAGGCAATACCTCTTATACTGGAAGGACATGACATTATAGGTCAGTCACAGACAGGTACAGGCAAAACCGCCTCTTTTGGTATACCGTGCCTTGAGAAAATAGACCCTGATGACAGAAAGCTTCAGGCTCTCATACTCTGCCCTACAAGAGAGCTGGCAATACAGGTAAGCGAAGAGTTCAGAAAACTTTTGAAATTTAAAGACAATATACGTGTTCTGCCTATTTACGGCGGTCAGCCTATAGACAGGCAGATTTTAGCATTAAAAAAAGGCGCCCAGGTGATAATAGGCACACCAGGTCGTGTAATGGACCACATGAGAAGGCATACGCTTAAAATGGCTACAGTAAAATATGTTGTGCTTGATGAAGCCGACGAAATGCTTGATATGGGTTTTAGAGACGATATAGAGCTTATACTTGACAAAGTTCCAAAAGAACGTCAGACTGTAATGTTTTCCGCTACTATGAGTGAAGAAGTTCTTAACCTTTCTAAAAAATATTTAATTAATCCGGAATATGTTAAAATATCAAGAAAAGAGCTTACAGTTCCTAACATAGAGCAGATATACTTTGACGTGAAAGAAAAGTACAAGCTTGAGGCTCTCTGCCGGCTTATAGATGTTTACTCCCCTAAGCTTGCTATTGTCTTCTGCAATACAAAAAAGCGCGTAGACGATGTGACGGAACAGCTCTTAGGTCGCGGTTATTTCGCAGACGGGCTTCATGGCGACCTTAAACAGCCGCAGAGAGACCGCGTAATGCAGAAATTCAGGAACGGCGCGATAGAAATACTTGTGGCAACCGATGTAGCCGCAAGAGGTATTGATGTGGAAAATGTAGATATAGTATTTAATTACGATATCCCTCAAGATGAAGAGTACTATGTTCACAGGATAGGAAGAACAGGACGTGCCGGAAAAAGCGGCATAGCTTTTACTTTCTGCGTTGGAAGGGAGATATATAAGCTCAGGGATATAATGACATACACAAAAACAAAAATACGTCAGGAAATGCTTCCTACACTTGATGATATGGAAAAGAATAAAACAGATGTATTTGTTGAAAAACTGCGCAATGTTATTTCTCAGGGCGATTTGGAAAAATTCGCTGCCATTGCGGAAGACATTACAGATGATGACATAACAATACTTGACGTTGCAGCCGCATTGATTAAAATGAATTTAGGTGAAGCCATTGCTGACTACAGCGCGGCAGAAAATGACCTTAATGTAAAACGTCCAGCCAAAGTTAATACAAAACCTGTTTCAAAAGATATGGTCAGATTATTTATTAACGCTGGGAAAAACAATAAGATACGCGCAAAAGACATTGTAGGCGCCTTCGCTGGAGAAACCGGCGTTCCTGGTCAGGTTATAGGCGCTATAGATATATACGATGACTTTGCTTATGTTGACGTTCCTTTTGAATACGCAAAAGATATTATTGACGGCATGAAAAACAGCCGAATTAAAGGCAGAAAAATAAGCATTGAAAAAGCAAAAAAAATCAAGTTCCCTAAATCACCGTTTAAATCTTCCAAAAAGGCTAAAACAAAGGACAAAAAACATTCATAATACTATTTTTAACATAAAAAGACAGACTTTAGTGCCTGTCTTTTTATGTTTTACTCATTAACTATTTCTTCATGCTTAGTTGTGCTATCGCTATTTCCAATAATCTGTGCCTTTGCAAACAACACACAGGAAATATATCTTAAAACAAAAACTGCGCTCCATAAAACGAAAACCGCAAAAATCATTTCATCAAACTCGTCCAGCATAAATATAATTGCTGTAATTGCACCGCTTACAGATATTAAACGTATAAAAGCAAGCACAGCTGCTAAAGTAAAAGGTATTGCGGCTATTAAAAGCAAAATAGAAATCAGTTTTAAACCTCCGCCTGCAATTGATAAATTAGTAGCTAAAGCATTATTCGGATAAACATCAAACCAAGACTTCTTTTTATTCATACAGTCACTCCCCTTTTAATTAATAAGGAGCTGATAACCAGCCCCTTATCTATATTTTTCTATTTTTTAAATTTTACAATGTTTTACAAATTACAGAATTTTTTAATTAGTCATAAACAGACTCAGTATCCCTTGATATAATTCTGCCTGTTAATGCGTCAATTTCAAATTCATGTTCCATTGCGTTGTAAATAATCTTTACTTCGTATTCAGCCCTGCCGTCGTCATAATCAAATTTAACAAATGCCACATTGCTTTCATTAGCGCCTGAAACCTGTCCTAAAGCTATGCTTTTTGCCTTATTTTCACCAATATATGAACCGCTGTTGTTTGTATTAGGCGCTGTATAGCTGTAATTTTCCGCATCATAATCATAGCTTAAAATTTCGCCTGTTCTTGCATCGATTTCATAATCATATTCTTTGTAATCTTTAGTGTAAAACTCTACTTCATAAATTTCCCTGCCGTCGTCCCAGTCTTTGTTAGCTTTTACAAAGTTAACCTGGCTTGCGCTTAAACCGGCATGAGCAAGAGCCTTATTTTTTGCATCTTCAACAGTTATTGTGCCATTGGAAGCGTTATTCCAGCTGTTATTGTTCTGTGTTTTATTAAAGCTGTCAGCATCAGTTACTAAACTTCCGTTTGTGCTGCTTAATGTAACTGTTTCTGTATTGCTGTCCCAAGATACGCTTTTACCCATTAATTGACCTATTGAACGCAGCGGAAGATATGTTGAACCGTTATAGAGCATTGGGTAAACTGTATTTCCGTTTGCGTCAGTAAGTTTTTGAGTCACACCATCAACTACAATAGTAAAATCATCACGGATTTCAGCTGTTATGTTTTGGGATTTAGCATTTCTATCCGGCGTGCCTTTTACAGGAGATGAACTGCGTGTACCTGAAATTGTTACTGTTAACGAAGACTGATCCCAGTTTACATTTTTGCCCATAAGCTCGCCAATAGCCCTTAAAGGAAGATAAGTTGTGCCATTATATACTATAGGATGTGCTTCACTTCCGTCTGCACTGTAGAATGTTCTTTCTGAACCATCGACTACAATTGTAAAATCAGGACTGAGCTGTGCCTTGACACTTGTAGCGCCAAAAGCGTTTAATGAGAATGTTAAAGAGCCTGTAAGTAATGCCATGCTTATTAAAGCTGTTCCTATTCTTTTTTTGTTAATGTTTGTTCTTGTTTTCATAAATCTTCTCCCCTTTTGTAAAA
>CALWRF010000028.1 GCA_944383885.1 uncultured Clostridia bacterium
GATTAAAATTATTATGAAAGTTATAAAACCAATCATAAAAAAGCTGCCTATTGACGAAACGCTTCACAGGTTTTCTTTTTCAATTATAAAAGCGCTTTTATATTTTATAACTATTATTATGGTAGTACAGAGTTTTGGAATAAGCGCTTCATCACTTATAGCATTGTTTTCTGTTGTAGGTTTGGCTGTTTCACTTGCAGTTCAGGATTCTTTGTCGAATTTGGCAAACGGCATAGTTCTGCTTATTACAAAACCATTTTTAGCAGGTGATTTTATTGAAGCAAGCGGAATAAGCGGTACTGTAAAAGAGATAGGATTAGTGCATACAAAGCTTGTAACTTTTGATAATAAGATAATATTTGTGCCGAACAGTGATATTTCTTCAAGCAAAATTACAAATTATTCAACTGAACCTTCAAGGCGTGTTGACTTGTATTTTGAGGCTTCTTATAATTCTCCTATAGAAAGTGTAAAAAAAGCCATATTAAATGCTGTAGATGACTGCGGAGTATTTTTAACTGACCCGCCGGCATGCGTTAACGTATCTGAATACAAAGAAAGCAGTATTCAATACTTTGTACGGGCATGGATTAAAACAGAGAATTACTGGACAGGCTATTATGATTTAATAGAAAAAGTAAAAAAAGAATTCGATGCCAATAATATTGAAATGACATATAACCACATCAACGTCCACATGATGAAAGACTGAATTTACAATTCAGAACCTGTTCTTACATTATTATAATAAGAAGCAGTTCTTTGTATTAATTATTTCATATATATTGAGTATGTATTCTATTGAATTAAATAATTGTATATGGTAAACTAACTTAACAGTGCTTTTTAAAGCTTATTTATAACTTATTTTTATAACTTATTTTTAGAATTTTTTAATACTGAAAGGAAATATTAATGGAATTAAAAAATGAAGTTAAAAATGCTGAGGTTTCTTCTGAAGCTGTAGCAAAAGTTAAAAAATGGAACGAACAGTATTTTAATGATACTGGCAAAAGAAGAAAATTCTACTGCCTTACCATGGGCTGCCAGATGAACGCTCATGACTCTGAAAAAATTATTGGTATTTTAAGCCGAATGGGTTATGATAAAACCGAAAATGAAAATGACGCGGATTTTATAATATACAATACATGCTGTGTGCGTGAAAATGCTGAGGAAAAAGTTTTTGGCAAACTCGGCGTGCTTAAACACATTAAAAAGCTTAATCCAAATGTTATAATAGCGCTTTGCGGCTGCATGATGCAGGAAGACTTTGTTATTGAGAAAATTAAAAAGTCATATAGATATACGGATATTATATTCGGCACATTTAATTTCCATAAGCTTCCAGAGCTTTTGCTTACAAGGATTGAGACAGGTCAGCAGGTTATAGATATTTGGAAAGAACATACTGATATTGTAGAAGATACAGACTATGTAAGGGAATTCCCTTACAAGGCAAGTGTGAATATCATGTACGGCTGCAACAACTTCTGCACTTACTGCATTGTGCCTTATGTACGCGGAAGAGAACGCAGTCGTGAAAAAGATGATATACTTAATGAAATCAGGCTTCTCGCCAAAGACGGTGTTAAAGAGATTACGCTTTTGGGTCAAAATGTAAATTCTTATGGCAAAACATTAAATCCGCCTGTTTCATTTGCTCAGCTTTTAAGGGAAGCTAATGAAATTGAAGGTATAGAGCGAATAAGATTTATGACATCTCACCCAAAAGATTTATCTGATGAGCTTATATATGCCATGAGGGACTGCGGAAAAGTATGTAATTACCTGCATCTGCCTTTTCAGGCGGGGAGCAACCGCATACTTGAAAAAATGAACAGGCACTATACAAAAGAAAAATATCTTAACCTTATAGGCAAAATAAGAGAGGAAATACCTGATATAATGATAAGCACAGATATAATAGTAGGTTTTCCGCAGGAAACAGAAGAAGACTTTCAGGAAACACTTGATGTTGTAAGAAAAGCCGGTTTTTCAACAGCGTTTACTTTTATTTATTCAAAAAGAATAGGTACTCCGGCGGCTGTTATGGAAGGTCAGGTTGATGAAAAAACCGCACATGACCGTTTTGACAGGCTTCTTGATATATTAAACGAAGGAATATATAATATCAACCAGAGTAAATTAGGCAAGACATACTCTGTACTTGTTGAAAAAGAAAGCTCGCAGGAAGGCGTTGTAACCGGCAGAAGCACAGACAACACTTTAATTCACTTTAACGGCAGTGCTGATTTAATAGGAAAAACAGTATCTGTTAAAATATTAGAAAACAAAACATTTTATTTAATTGGAGAAAGGATTTGAGTTTAAATGAATATTTATGATCAGGCAAGAGCACTTGGCAAGGAAATGCTTGAATGTGAGGCAGCACAGAAACTTAATGCAGCAAGAGAGGCTTTCGATAACAATGATGAAGCCCAAAAACTTGTAGCTGAATACGCCGAGCTTAAACAGAAATTCAACGACATTATGGCTGATAAAGACAGCGACAAAATGCCTCTTACAGATATCGGCAATAAGATTACAGAAATTGAAAAACAGATTAAGGAAAATGAAGTAACATCAGGGCTTATGAAAGCTGAAACAGAATACGGCGCATTTGTAAACTCAGTGTTTAACATTATCAGCGCTACAATTCAGGGAAATGATACTTCAGGCTGCAGCGGAGTATGCTCAGGCTGCACAGGCTGCCACTGATTATAACTGATATGGAGGTCAACCAATGGCTAAACTTTCGCCTATGATGGAGCAGTATTTTGAAATAAAGGAAAAATATAAGTATTGCCTTCTTTTTTTCAGGCTGGGGGACTTCTATGAAATGTTTTATGACGACGCGCTTATTGCCAGCAAGGAACTTGAACTTACTCTTACAGGCAAAAACTGTGGACAAGATGAAAGGGCGCCCATGTGCGGCGTCCCTTTTCACAGCGCCGACAGTTATATATCAAAACTTGTGTCTAAAGGCTATAAAGTCGCTATATGCGAACAGATAGAGGACCCCAAGCTTGCCAAAGGCATAGTTAAAAGGGATGTAATAAGAATTGTAACACCGGGAACAGTAATTGATAATACAGCTCTTGATGAAGAGAAAAATAACTATATCATTTGTATATATGCTGATAAGAACGGATACGGGTTATCCGTTTGCGATGTAACAACTGGCGAATTTTTGACAACTGATTTTACAGGCATAAATGCCAAAAGCAAATTAATAGATGAATGTGCAAAATTTAATCCTTCCGAAATAATTTCAAATGAAGGCTTTGCAGCAACAGACTGCGCAAAGGAAATTGAAAATAAACTGCATATTAAGATAGGAACATCTGAAAACTGGATGTTTCAGTATAATAACGCAAATATTGAACTGTGCCGACATTTTAAAATAGAAACACTTGACGGTATGGGACTTAAAAACAGAATATTCAGTGTATGCGCATCAGGCTGCCTTATGCGCTACCTTAAAGATACACAGAAAAACGATTTAAACCATATAAGAAGCGTAAAATTTTATTCAACAAACGATTTTATGCTCCTTGATATGTCAACAAGGCGCAACCTTGAGCTTACTGAAACACTTAGGGAAAAAAATAAAAAAGGCTCGCTTCTCTGGGTTCTTGATAATACAAAAACAGCTATGGGCGCAAGGCTTTTAAGAAGCTATATAGAGCAGCCGCTTATAGACGCAAACAAGGTAAACAGGCGTCTAAAATCAGTTTCAGAGCTTTATGATGAATTCTTTTTAAGAGAAGAAATAAAAGAAATTCTCAATTCAATGTATGATTTTGAAAGGATAACGTCTAAAATCATATACCAAACAGCTAACTGCCGCGACTTGGTTTCGCTTAAAAGCTCCATTAAAAATATTCCCATGCTTAAAAAGACTATCCAAAGATGTTCATCGCAGTATTTAAGCGATTTATGTACTGAGCTTGATGAGCTTAATGATGTTTATTCTCTTATAGATAAGTCTATTGTTGATGAAGATACACCTTTTAGCGTAAGAGAAGGCGGAATAATAAAAGAGGGCTTTGACAATGAGCTTGATATTTTGCTTAAAGCTAAAGAAGACGGCGGGAATTGGTTAAAAGATTTAGAAAATAAAGAGCGTGAAGCTACAGGCATTAAAAACCTCAGGGTGCGTTACAACAAGGTTTTCGGTCACTACATAGAAGTAACAAAATCAAATATAAATGATGTGCCTGACAGATATATTAGGAAACAAACATTATCTAACGCGGAAAGATACACAACGGAAGAACTTATGAAGATTTCCGAGCTTATATTAAGCTCAGAAGAAAAAACCGTTTCACTTGAATACGATTTATTCTGCAAAGTGAGAAATTATATAACAAATCAGGCTGAAAGAATACAAAAAACAGCTCACGCGACAGCCCAGATTGATGTGCTTCAGTCTTTTGCTGAAACAGCGCAAAAACATAACTATGTAATGCCGAAAGTAGATAACAGCGGAATAATAGATATAAAAGACGGTCGTCACCCTGTTGTTGATAAAATGCTTAACGGTTCTTTTATAGCCAACGATACATATCTTGACAAAGATGAAAATCTTCTTTCAATTATAACAGGTCCTAATATGGCTGGAAAATCAACATACATGCGCCAAACAGCTCTTATAACGCTTATGGCTCAGATTGGAAGCTTTGTCCCGGCAACCGAGGCGCATATTGGTATTGTAGACAGGATATTTACAAGGGTCGGAGCTTCAGATGATTTAGCAAGCGGTCAAAGTACATTTATGATTGAAATGATAGAGGTGTCAAACATACTTAATAACGCGACAGATAACAGCCTAATAATATTAGATGAAATCGGTCGCGGAACAAGTACATTTGACGGTCTATCAATAGCTTGGGCAGTTCTTGAATACATAGCGGACAAAAACCTAATTGGAGCTAAAACTCTTTTTGCTACCCATTATCATGAAATTACAGAACTTGAGGGCAAATTAAGCGGTGTTAAAAATTATTGTGTTACCGTTGAAGAACATAATGATGATATTGTATTTTTAAGAAAAATAGTCCGCGGAGGAGCCGACAACAGTTATGGAATACAAGTAGGAAAACTTGCAGGACTTCCTAAAAAAGTAATAAAACGGGCAAAAGAGATACTCAGACAGCTTAACTCAGCTGATATTACGAAGAAAGCTAAAATAATATCAAAACAGTCTGAGGAAGAAAGTAAAAAGCAGGCTCAGCAGGTTGACATGTTTACTATGGATGAAACACAGATAATAGACGAAATAAATAAAATCGATGTTATGTCACTTACGCCTATTGAGGCGCTTCAGACATTGTTTGATTTACAGAAGAAAACTAAGGGACTCTAAAAAAGCGGGGTTTTAAGGCATGAGCATTATACATATTCTTGACAGCAATACAATTAATAAAATAGCCGCCGGCGAGGTTGTTGAAAGACCAAGTTCTGTTGTAAAAGAGCTTGTTGAAAACTCTATAGACGCAGGAGCAGGCGCTGTAACTGTTGAGGTGCGTGACGGCGGCACAACACTTATAAGAATAACCGACAACGGCAGCGGTATTTCAAAAGAAGATGTTGAAAAAGCTTTTATTCGCCATGCCACAAGCAAAATTGAGAAAATAGATGACTTAGAAAATGTCATTTCACTTGGCTTCAGGGGCGAGGCTTTGGCAAGCATAGCTTCTGTTGCCCAAGTAGAAATGATTACTAAAACAAAAGACAGTGACATAGGAACTAAAATAGAAATTCATGGCGGTAAGATAATAGAAAAAACTGAAGCAGCTTCAAATAACGGAACTTCTATTTCAGTCAAAAACCTGTTTTTTAATGTTCCGGCAAGACGAAAATTTCTTAAAAAACCTTCTGTAGAAAGCGGTTATATTTCCGACATCGTAAACAAAATAGCTTTGGGTCATCCTGAAGTATCTATTAAATACATAAATAACAGTAACACAATGCTTCATACAAGCGGAAATAATGACATTAAAACAGCTTTTTACCATATATACGGCAAGGAAATGCTCAGCCAAATGTTAGATGTTGATGTTTCCGAAAACGGAATGCGGCTTTATGGCATTACCGGCAAACCTCAGCTAAGCCGCGGCACAAGGGCTTATGAAAATCTTTTCATAAACGGCAGGTTTATAAAAAACGAAACTATTTCGCAGGCAGTTGAAGACGCATACAAAACACGTCTTATGATAGGCAAATTTCCTGTTTTCGCGCTTAATTTTTATATACCTCCGGAATATATAGATGTTAATGTCCACCCGGCTAAACTTGAAGTCAGATTCAGGGATAACGATGTAGTTTACGATTTTATTTATACAGCAATTCTTGATGTATTTAAAGATAAAATTTTAATACCTGAAAGCACTTGGGAAGGTTCAAATTCAAATAAATACGAAAACCCAGCAGAAAAAAGTGAAAAAACACCTGTATTTGAGGAAAGTTTTAATGACAGTTATAAAGACAGTTATAAAAAAAATGCGGAGAAAGTCAATTCACAGCAGCATGAAACAAAAAAAGAATCCGTAAGGTATAATACATCAGAAAGCAAGTCCATTGAAGAGCTGCAAAAGCTTTATAAACAGGCTGAACTAAGCGACGGCATAATTAAAAACAAGTTTAAGATGCAGGAGAATCAAGGTCCGTATTATAAAGAACAAAAAGTTGAGCAAAACATGCTTGTAAATAATGAAAAAGTGCCAGCTGATGATACTGCAAAGCCTTTCTTCCATAATTACAAAATTATAGGTCAGATATTTGCCACGTATTGGATTGTAGAACAGAATGACAGCGTATTCATAATAGACCAGCACGCGGCACACGAAAGGGTTTTGTATGAAAAATTCATGAAATCGTTTAATGAAAGCTCGGTTATAAGCCAAAGGCTAATAGAACCTGTTATGCTTAACTTAACTGACAGCGAAATAGAAACAATAAATAAAAACTTAGATTTATTAAATAAAGCCGGGTTTGAGGTTGAAAGAATTACCGAAAGAGATTTTGCTCTAAAAGGGGTGCCTTTTATATTTAAAAATCCTGAGACGCTGTCGTTTTTTAACAGTATTATAGATATACTTGGCGAAAAACAGATTAATTCACTTATGAATACAAAAATACTTTCAGTAGCCACAATGGCATGTAAAGCAGCAGTTAAGGCTAATGACAGATTAAGTATTCAGGAGGCGGCAGCGTTGATAAACGAGCTTTTAAAACTTGAAAATCCTTTCAGCTGCCCACACGGACGCCCAACAATAATAGAGCTTACAAAATATGAGCTTGAAAAAAAGTTTAAAAGGATACAATAAATATGGAAGAAAATTTTTCTAAAGACAAAAAAACTCTTATTGTTATAGCCGGACCTACCGCCTGCGGAAAAACTGCCTCATCGGTTATTTTGGCAAAGAAAATAGGCGGAGAAATAATTTCCGCTGATTCCATGCAGGTTTACAAATACATGGATATTGGTACAGCTAAAATAACAGAAAATGAAAAAGAAGGCGTTCCGCATTATCTTATTGATGAGTTTATGCCTGACGATGAGTTTAACATAAAAATATTCCAGCAAAGAGCCAATGGGTATATAGAAAAAATTTATAAAAACGGACACATACCCATATTAGTAGGCGGGACGGGTTTTTATATCAACTCTGTGGTTTACAATAATAATTTTATGGAAACTAATTCTGACAATTCAATAAGAAATGAACTGGAAAAAGAAGCTGAAAAATACGGAGCAGAATATCTTTATGAAAAATTGAAAAGTATTGATTTTGAATATGCCAAGAATATACATTATAATAATGTAAAGAGAGTTATACGAGCTATTGAGTTTTATATGCAAACAGGCTGCAAACTTTCAGAGCATAATAAAAATGAACATTTAAAGGAGTCGCCTTATAATACCGCCTTTTTTGTGCTTAATATGGACAGGCAGAAATTATATGAAAGAATAAATCTGCGTGTTGATATTATGCTTAAAAACGGTCTTGAAAATGAAGTAAGAAAACTTCTTGAAATGGGCTATTCACCTGATTTGGTGTCCATGCAAGGGCTTGGGTATAAAGAAATGATACCTTATGTTGAAGGTAAAATATCTTTGGAGCAGGCTGCATATGAAATAAAAAAGGGGACACGTCATTTTGCCAAAAGGCAGCTTACATGGTTTAAACACCAGACAAACGGGGTATGGATAGACATAACAGGAAAGGATTCTGTTTACACTGCCAACAAAATGTACGAGTATTTAAAAATAAATAATTTAATATAATTTTTAGGAGAAACAGATGGATAAACTTGAGGAGTTTATAATTAAAAACTTTAGAATAGATAAAAAAGTTCTTGATTATGCTTTAAAATGTGAAAATAATGTAAAAGATAAATTTAGCGAGATTGATAAAATTACGGAATACAATCAGTTAAAAGTATTAAAAGCAATGCAGAAAAACAGGCTGAGTGAGGCACATTTTGCTGCAACAACCGGCTATGGATATAATGATTTGGGGCGGGATACCCTTGAGCAGATATATGCCGATATATTCCATGCGGAGTCAGGTCTTGTGCGTACTCAGATTATATCTGGAACACATGCGTTAACTGTTGCTTTAGCAGGCAATTTGCGTCCGGGTGATGAAATACTTTCACCAGTTGGCATACCTTATGATACTTTGCAGGGAGTTATAGGCATTAGGCACGAAAGAGGTTCACTTACAGAATACGGCATTACTTATAAACAGGTAGATTTGCTCAGCAACGGTTCATTCGATTTTGAAGGTATAAAAAGTGCCATAAATGAAAAAACAAAACTTGTTACTATCCAGCGTTCTAAAGGATATGAGTGGCGAGAATCATTACCAATAGAAAAAACAGCTGAGTTAATTAAATTTATTAAAAGTATTAAGCCTGAAGTTATATGTATGGTGGACAATTGCTACTGCGAGTTTGTTGATTATGTAGAACCTACTGATGTTGGGGCAGATATTGCTGTTGGTTCATTAATCAAAAATCCAGGAGGCGGACTGGCTCCAACAGGCGGTTATATAGTAGGCAAGAATGAGTATGTGGAAAATGCGGCTGTGCGTCTTACATCACCAGGATTAGGAAAAGAAGTTGGCGCAACATTAGGTATTAACTCACTTCTTATTCAGGGTCTTTTCAACGCTCCTCAGGTTGTAAACGGCAGTTTAAAGGGCGCTGTGTTTCTTGCAAAATTATTTGAAGGGCTTGGCTTTAATGTAATACCAAAATCAAACGAAAAGAGGGCAGATATTGTTCAAGCTATTGAACTTAAATCGGCAGAAAATGTTATTGCTTTTTGTCAGGGAATACAAAAGGGCGCGCCAGTAGACAGTTTTGTTACGCCTCAGCCATGGGATATGCCCGGATACGACTGCCAGGTTATAATGGCTGCCGGTGCTTTTGTTCAAGGCTCTTCTATTGAATTAAGCGCCGATGCGCCAATTAAGCCGCCGTATAATGTTTTTATGCAGGGAGGTTTAAGCTGGCATCATGCTAAAATAGGCATTATAATTGGTTTACAGAACATGGTTGATAAAGGTCTTGTTAAATTATAATAGGAAGAAGGCATATAAATGAAAAAACACAAATTGTTTTCGGTTTTGTTAGCCGCAGTTTTGGCATTGTCCTCAGTATCTGTTTTTGCTGATACTTTAGATGAAAACACCCCGACAGAAAATACAGTACAAACAATACAAGCCGTTCCTGAGCCTTCAGTTTATGCTCAGTCGGCTGTTTTAGTTGAATCCGGCACAGGAAAAATTTTATACAGCAAGGAATCCGACAGAAGAATGTATCCGGCAAGCACTACAAAAATAATGACAGCCTTGATTTTTCTTGAATATTTTAATAAAGATGATGTTATAACAGTAGGAACGGAAGTTAATGAAGTAAGTCTTGATTCAAGCAAAGCAGGGCATATAGTAGGCGAATCAATAACAGCGGAAAACCTTGTCCGCGGACTTATGATACCAAGCGGAAATGACTCAGCAGTAGTTGCAGCCTGTGCTGTAGCAAGAAAAATCAAAAATGACGACTCAATGGGTCTTACCCAATGCGAACAGATTTTTGCCGATTTAATGAATCAAAAGGCTGAAGAACTTGGATGTACAGGAACTCATTTTACAAACCCACACGGATACCATGATGACAACCATTATACAACTGCGTCTGATATGGCTAAAATAGCTGTAGAAGGTATGAAAAATGATTTAATTAAGCAGATTGCTGCGGAAAGGAGTTACTCCGGAAACAGCTTAGGTTCCCAGCAAATAGACGGGGCATTAACTCAGGATTATAACTGGACAAGCCATAATCTGCTTATAACAAATTCTGAGTACAACTACCAATATGCTGATGGTATTAAAACAGGCTTTACAGATGAAGCCGGGGACAGTGTTGTTGCTTCAGCAACCAAAGATAACGTACAGCTTATTGCGGTTATATATAATTCTGAAGATCCAAACAGATGGTTAGACGCTAAAAATCTTTTTGAGTATGGTTTTAATAATTTCGGTTATTATACACTTAATAAAAATGGCGATAATGTGTATACAGCAGACCTTGTGTATAATAAATCATCTGGAGGTAATACTCTTGATTTAGTGATAAAAGAAGATATAACGCTTTTTCTTCCAAAAACCGCTGTGGGAACAATATCTGCTGAATTAAATGTAACAAATCAGGATATTCTGTATACAAAATCTGATTCAGATGAAACAGCCCAAACAGTTACATTAAAGGCACCTATAAATGAAGGAGCCGAAATTGGAACAATAACGTATAAAGATTCTAACGGAAATGTATTAGCTGAAACTAAAGTTTATTCATCAAGAACAGTTGAAAAAGCTAATATATTTATGAGAATTTTATATAAAATCAAAGATGCAGCTACAGGTTTTATAAGCAATTTAAGTATTGCAAAAATTGCTGTAATTGTAGTAATAATAGCTGTGATAATTATTATAATTAAAATATTCAGAAACCGCAGAGGCGGCGGATATTATTCAAGACCTAAATATAAATATAAAAGACGCAGAAGATTTTAATGTAATACATCTGAATAATTCAATATTAAAAAACCGTATGTTCAGTGCATACGGTTTTTTGTTTTTTTTATTATTAATTTTCAAATAATATTTTGCTGTGGACGTATAAGGAGAGGTATCTACAACTATTCGCAAAACGACAGTTTTGCGAATAGTTGTGCTGATTTTATATTGGATACATTTAATATATATTATATATTTAAGTCATAATTTATTGTTACAAGTTTATATTATGACTTAAAATGATACACATGTTTTGATTATTCAATCATGTCAACTTCTATTTCATAATCTTTTCTAATTGGTTCAACAAACGGTAAATTAAAGAAATCTGTTACAGTCATAGCCAAAACTCTTGCTATGCTGTCTATATTGTTTTTAATCCATTCTTCATCTTCAGGATTATCATGATAAGCTGTTTCAATTAAAACCGCCGGCGCTGTAGTTCTTCTTATTTCGCCTAAAGAAGTTGTTGGTACAATTCTTACTTTATCAGGCTCATAATATATTGATTTGTAGTTCTCAGCCAACATTTCTGCAAACATCTTTCCCAAGTAACTTACAGGACTGTAATATATATCAACTCCAGAAAGCTTACCTTTTAAGTTTTCCGGTGAAGCGTTTGAATGAATTGATAAATGCAAATCATAGTTTCCGCTGTTAGAATCAATTATAGCCTGTGAAACAGGTTCCTCAGTATTGTTTCTTGTAAAACTAATACCATTTACATTTAAGTATGGTTCTATGGCGTCTGCTATTAAATTCATATAGTATTCCTCATTGCCGCCGTTTAAATATTCATTGTATTCCTGAACTGAAGGACTTAAAAATATATTAGGCATTTTGTTTCCTCCAAAACCTATTTGCTCTATAATATAGTTTAAAATTATTTTTGTTACTAATTTAACTTGTACTAATGATAGATTTACCATAATAATATTATGTAAACTATTTTTATTTAAAATCTTTAATTAAAATTTTGATTAGATTTTAATCCTGCGCTTTTTGAAAATATAAAAGCCGCTGCATATTAAACTGCTGCGGCTGTAATATAATTGTTCTGTTTTTCAAAATCACCCTGCTTACTATTTAAACATTAGATAAAATTATATCATTGAAATTATTTAATTTTGCTTTACTTTCTGACAGGAAATGAAGACCCTGCTTCAAACTTTTCCTTCACATCTTTTAGGTATTTTCTAATAGGCAGATGCTGCGGACAAGCTTTTTCACACTGACCACATTCAATACATTCGCTTGCTTTTCCATGCTTTAATGCAATATTATTATAGTAGACAGCCTGACTTGAAAAACTGCCTGTAATTTGAGATATATTGTTGAAAAGAGCAAAATACTCAGGAATAGCAATTCCTTTTGGACACCCATGGGTACAATATGAACATCCGGTGCATGGAATAGGTGTATTTTTTTCAATAATTTCTTTTACATTATTAAGAAGCTTCTGCTCAATCTCTGTAATTGGTTCAAAATTCAAAAATGTATCTGTATTGTCTTCTACTTGTTCTATACTGTTCATACCTGATAACACACGGGTTACACCATACTGGCTTGCCGCAAAGCGAAGTGCCCAAGATGCGCTTGATGAATTAGGTCTCTTTGATTTTAAAATATCTTCCGCTTCTTTTGGCAGATTGACTAATGTACCTCCTTTACATGGTTCCATTACCGTTACAGGTTTTTTGTATTTTCTGACAACATCAATACAGCGGCGAGATTGCACATTTGTCTGTTCCCAATCTGCGTAGTTAACCTGCAATTGAATAAAGTCCAGCATTTCGCCATATTTAGATAAAATTTCATCTAAAAGCTCAGGTGTATCATGAAATGACATTCCTATATTCCTTATTTTCCCTTCTGCTTTCTTCTTTGCTGCAAAACCAAAAGCGTCGTATTTTTTACATTTTTCATATACATTTGTACCCATATTATGAAGAAGATAATAATCAAAGTATGAAACACCACAGTGCTCAAGCTGTTCAGAAAATATTTTATCCATATCATCTGCATCTTTGAAATCTCTAAGCGGCATCTTAGTTGCAAGCTTAAAACTGTCCCTTGCATGTCGTTCTACTAAAGCTTTTCGTACAGCTTCTTCTCCGTGGTATCCATGATATGTATAGGCAGTGTCAAAATAAGTAAATCCTTTTTCCAAAAAACGGTCAAAAATTTTGTTAATATTCTCGTAGTCAAATGAATCCGACTCTTCTGCCGTCAATAAAGGAAGACGCATGCATCCAAAACCAAAGTCAACATTTTGTTTCATTATATTTTCCTCCTCATTAATATATAGCGCTGTCTAAAAACAAAGACTTGCGTTATAATTTTTAAAAATTCTGTATAAAGCTTCTTAATGCCTGCCATTCTGCATATATTTTATAATTTAAGTATATTTCTTTCAATCTAAATTACTTCTGTTTTATATAATCAAAACTTATACGAAAATTAAATATTAATGAAATACCTGCCGTTTATTTAACAGCAGGTATTATGCATTCAGTCATCATATTTTTTACCAAGATTTTCAAACCTTTTATTTTCATGTTTAATAAATAAAATCCTTACAGCTGTAACGGCAGCTATATATGCAACTAAATATGAAACGACTTCTAAAATCTCCTCTGTGTTCATATTCGTACTTTTAATTTTATAAATTCCATAAATTATCAGTATAGCAAATACTGCAAAAAGAGTTATAAAACTGCTTCGGGTTTTATTTTTATCTATTCTAACAGCAATTCCTAACTGATGTGACCTAACTGTTTGGTATATTGGAAAAATAACAAGTATTAAAAACTCAAATAAATTTTTATCAAAATCAGCACCATAAACTACTGTTTTTATTATAAATGAAATCAATGCAGCAAAATAAACAATAAGCATAAATTCACTTCTTATTTTATCGTACCCTGTTTTAATTCTCTCATCAGTCATAATTCATTCCTCCCAAAAAAGTTCATCCAATGTTTTGTTCAAAGCCTTACATATAGCAATACATAAGTTCAAAGTCGGGTTATACTTACCTGCTTCTATCATACCAATAGTTTGCCTTGTTACGCCTGTTTTTTGTGCCAGTTCTTCCTGAGATAAATCCATAGCTGCCCGGGCTGCTTTTAATTTGAGGTTCTTCAAATCACCACCTCCTTACATTACAAATTATAATATATAATAATCTAAATGTCAATTATATATTACATAAAAATTAATATAATTGTCAAAACGAAAATTTTCATTTCTTATGAAATAAGTGCTGTAATCGCGGTAAGCATATAAGATTATAAAATCAAAATGCATAATATATTTTTATTAACTTTATATAACAAAGCCATTAATATACTAAACAAATCAATTTATAAAACATTAGCATTTATTAAAAACAGCCATACCCTTTTGGGTATGGCTTTGAATAATTAAAGTTTATCAAGTTCTTCCGCTATTATTTTATTTACTGTTGCAGGGTCTGCTTTGCCTTTAAGCTGTTTCATGCACTGACCTACAAAAAAGCCTTTTACTTTTGCGCTTCCGCCTTTATATTCTGCCACAGCTTTTGGATTAGCCTCAATTACTGATTTAACAACAGATAAAACAGCTCCATCGTCGTTAACCATCTCAAGACCGTTGTCTTTTATATACTGTTCAGGGTCAAAATTTTCGCTGAACATTTTTTCAAATACTTCTTTGGCAGTGTTTCTGTTTATAACTTTCTTTTTAATTAAAACAATAAGCTTTCCAAGGTTTTCAGGTGCGAATTTTATATTTTCTTCATCTGTAGATGTTTCTGAAGCAAGCCTTAAAACTTCTCCCATAATCCAGTTTGAAACCTCTTTAGCCTCTCCGCATACTTCAAGGGCGCCCTCAAAAATTCTAACAAGGTACTTTGAACCCGTAATTATGTCAACATCGTATTCCGGCAAACCATATTCAGCAATATATCTTGCCTTTTTTTCTTCCGGCAGTTCAGGAAGTGAGTTTTTAACTCTTTCTATCCACTCGTCACTTATTTCAATAGGTACAAGGTCAGGTTCAGGGAAATATCTGTAGTCTTGGGCATTTTCTTTGGAACGCATTGCGTAAGATATACCTTTTGTATCGTCCCATCTCCTTGTTTCCTGTATAACTTTTCCGCCGTCTTCAATAACATCTATCTGGCGTTGTCTTTCACCCTCAATAGCTCTGGCAATAGCTTTAAAAGAGTTAATGTTTTTCATTTCCGTTCTTGTGCCCAGCTCTTTTTGACCAACAGGACGAACAGAAATATTAACATCTGCTCTTAAAGAACCCTGCTCCATTTTACAGTCAGAAACACCAATATACTGCAATATAGATTTAAGCTTTGTAAGGTAAGCTATTACTTCTTCTCCGCTTTCAAAATCCGGCTCAGATACAATTTCCAAAAGTGGAACACCGCACCTATTATAGTCTACAAGTGTGCAGTCTTCCCAAGGGTCATGAATAAGTTTTCCCGCGTCTTCCTCCATGTGTATTTCCTTAATTCTTATTGATTTTTTTACACCGTTCACTTCAATATCTATATGTCCGTTTTGGCATATAGGTAAATAAAGCTGTGATACCTGATAAGCTTTTGGAAGGTCTGGGTAAAAATAGTTTTTTCTGTCAAATTTAGTGTATTTTGTAATTGTGCAGTTTGTAGCAATACCAGTACGAATAGCATACTCTACTACCTGCTCGTTTAAAACAGGAAGTGAACCAGGCATGCCGGTGCAGACCTCACAAACATGTGTATTAGGCTCTCCGCCAAACTCTGTAGAGCATGAGCAAAATATTTTTGTTTTAGTAGAAAGTTCGCAATGAACTTCCAAACCCATAGTTGTTAAAAATTCCATGCCTTACGCCTCCATTTCTTTCTTTAAAACAGGTCTTTTCAAATGGAAATCTGTTTCCTGCTGGTAGGAATAAGCTATATTCATAAGTGTGTTCTCGCTGAAAGCTTTTCCTGTGAGCTGTAAGCCAACAGGAAGCCCATTTGAGTCAAAACCGCAAGGCACAACCATAGACGGAAGTCCAGCTAAATTAACAGAAACAGTGTATATATCCCCAAGGTACATTTTTAACGGGTCGCTTAAGTTTTCTCCCATTTTAAGTGCTGTAGTAGGAGCTGTAGGGCTTAAAATAGCGTCATATTTTTCAAAAGCCCTGTCAAATGAATTTTTAATAACAGCCTTAACCTGAAGCGCCTTTTTATAGTAAGCGTCGTAATATCCGCTGGAAAGAACAAAAGCTCCTATCATAATACGGCGTTTTACTTCCATGCCGAAGCCTTCGCTTCTTGACTTGCAGTACAAATCTGTAAGGTCCTCAAATTCAGGCGTGCAGTAGCCGTATTTAACGCCGTCATATCTTGAAAGGTTGGAACTTGCTTCAGCGCAAGCTATAATATAGTAAGTAGGAATAGCATACTCAAGTTCAGGCATATTAAATTCTTCAATTACAGCTCCCATTGATTCAAGTTTTTTAGCAGCATCTAAAACCCTTGCTTTAACATCAGCATCAAGACCCTTGCCGAAATATTCAACTGGGATACCTATTTTTCTGCCCTTTACATTGTTTTCAAGATTAAATTTAAGCGACTCGTTATTAAAAGACGTGCTGTCTTTAGGGTCATGACCTGAGATTACAGACAGCACTTCTGCC
Source organism: uncultured Clostridia bacterium (assembly GCA_944383885.1). GTDB lineage: Bacteria > Bacillota > Clostridia > Lachnospirales > Anaerotignaceae > Neoanaerotignum_A. Next base: position 16,761 of record CALWRF010000028.1, read on the forward strand.
ACATCTTCTACATTTTTGCCCATAGGACCTATCTGGTCAAGTGAAGAAGCGTAAGCCAAAAGACCGTATCTTGATACAGTACCGTATGTTGGTTTTATACCAGTAATACCGCAGAAAGAACACGGCTGTCTTATAGAGCCGCCTGTATCAGAACCAAGTGTGTAATACGCCTGCTCTGTAGCCACGGCAACAGCCGAACCTCCTGAAGAACCTCCCGGCACCCTGTTTTCTCCCCATGGGTTTAAAGTAGGACCATAATACGATGTTTCGGTTGTGCTACCCATAGCAAACTCGTCCATATTAAGCTTGCCTAAAAGCACACCGCCAGCTTTTTCCAGTTTTTCAACAGCTGTAGCAGTGTAAAACGGCTTAAATCCAGTTAAAATTTTTGATGACGCTGTTGTAAGTATGCCTTTTGTGCACATATTGTCTTTTACAGCCATAGGAACACCGGCAAGAGGTGAAGTCAATGTGCCGTCGTCTATTTTTTTCTGTACTTCTTCAGCCTGTTTAAGGGCTTCATCATGGCATACAGTAACAAAAGCTTTATAATTTTTATCTGTTTTATATATATTGTCAAGCGCCGCTTTAGTAATTTCAGCTACGCTTATTTCTTTATTTTTTATAAGTTTTCCAGCTTCTAAGGCTGTAAGCTTGCTTAAATCCATTTTAAGACCTCCTGTATTTTAATCAAAAGTTTTAGGAACTTTAAATGCTTTTTCGTTTCTGTCCGGTGCATTTAAAAGCAGGTCTTCCCTGTTTATGGAAGGCTTAACCTCATCTTTCCTAAATACGTTTTTAACCGGAAAAGCATGGCTCATAGCCTCTATGCCGTTAGTGTCTATTTTGTTTAGCGTATCCATATAGTCAATTATTTTGTTCATTTCATTTTTGGCGCTCTCACGCTCATCTTCCTGCAATCTAAGCCGAGCAAGCTCACCAATGTAATCAATCATTTTATCATCAATTACCATTTAAAGTACCCCTTTCAAATTTGTATAAAAATATAAATAACGGATGTCGTTTGTTATTAATTATAAAATATGCCATAAAATAAACCTATTTTATTACAATAACATATCTTTCTTTCAAAATCAACTTATCGGTATCCAAATAATGTATAAAATATCCGCAACTAAAAAATCATGTATCTAATAATTAGTATTAATAAAATTATTTATCGGCATTTAATACAAAAAATAAGTTATGTTTACAATTAGTATTTTAAATAATTTTTACAACTGTAAATATATTTAAAATAGAATCAATTTTAAATACTATCACAAAAAGCATGTTTTTTAAATATAATGGAGTAAAAACAAACGGAGGTTATAAATTATGGAGGCTATAGCGCACCTTAAAAATATAAGCCTGTCATATCACAGCCCGCAAGGCGAAACAAAAGCTTTGGATAGCATAACTTTTGATATTTACGACGGCGAATTTTTAAGCATTGTCGGACCGTCAGGCTGCGGCAAAAGCACACTCCTTTCTGTTATTTCCGGTTTAAGCAAACCCAGTGAAGGCACAGTTAAAATTATGGGAAACAGAAAAAGCGCCTATATGCTGCAAAAAGACCACCTTTTTGAATGGCGCAGTGTTTTTTCAAATGCCTGCCTTGGTCTTGAGCTTCAAAACAATCTTACTGCTGAAAACAGGCAGAAAGTACACGAGCTCCTGAAAAAATATGGTCTTGAAGAATTTGCGTTTAAAAAACCGTCAGAACTGAGCGGCGGAATGCGCCAAAGAGCTGCCCTTATACGCACTCTTGCTTCGCAGGCGGACATACTTCTGCTTGATGAGCCGTTTTCAGCTCTTGATTACCAAACACGCCTTACAGTTTCAGATGAAATAAGCAGAATAATTAAAAAAGAGAAAAAAACAGCTGTTCTTGTAACTCATGATATTTCAGAAGCCGTATCATTGTCAGACCGTGTTCTTGTACTTTCAAAGCGTCCTGCAAGCCTTAAAGCTGAATTCAAAATTGAGTTTCCTGAAAATATTAAAAACGGATTAAGCGCACGTGAAGCTCCAGAATTTAGGGATTACTTTAATAAAATATGGAAGGAGCTGGATAAATGAACAATAATCCTTCTAAAGAACAAATTCTGTTCATAAAAAGCCTTAACAGGACAAAAAAAGCAGTAAAAATAACAAGAATTGCTATATTTATACTCTTTTTTGCTATATGGGAAATAGCAGCCGATACAGGCGTTATAGACCCGTTCATATTCAGCAAACCCAGCAGCATTATAGTATGCGCTGTAGATATGCTTAAAGATGGCTCCTTGCTTAGGCATACCGGAATTACACTTTTTGAGACATGTGTAGGCTTTGGCATTGGGACTGTTATAGGAATACTTGCAGCTGTAATTTTATGGTGGAACAGTTTTATTAATAAAGTCTGCGACCCATATCTTGTTGTTTTAAACAGCCTGCCTAAAACAGCTTTAGCTCCTATTATTATTGTATGGTTCGGCAACAATATGAAAGCCATAATAGCTGTTGCCCTTCTTACCTCCGTAATAGTAACTATTATTAATGTATTAGGCGGTTTTAACAGTGCTGACAAAGATGATGTACGTCTTGTGCGTTCTTTTGGCGGAAATAAGAAAGATGTCCTTTTTAAAGTAGTATTTCCTTCAGCAACGCCATATATTATAGATGCCCTTAAAATTAATGTAGGTCTGTCATTTGTAGGCGTTATTGTAGGTGAATTTCTTGCCGCAAAAGAAGGTCTTGGTTATTTAATTGTTTACGGAAGCCAGATTTTTAAGCTTACATGGGTTATGTTAAGTGTAATTATACTTGCGCTCCTTGCGGCTTTAATGTATAAAGGCATACAGTTATTTGAGTCGTTTATTCTTAAAAAAATGGGGCTGTGATAAGTTTATTTAAAAGGACATACACAAAATACTCATATTTTCATAAAATATAACTGAACAAAAACCGGAGGCTGAATATGTTTTATAAAATAATAATACTATCCCTTCTGCTATCGGTAATGGCTTTCGGCACAGGCATGATTATAAAAAACGAAAGATTAAAGAATTTTTCTCTGCTCAGGGTGATTTTTTTCTGGCTTATAGTCCTTTCAGCTAAAGCAGGAGAAATTACAACTGATTATCTTTTAACCAAATATAATCAAGTCCAGTTAAAAAATGCAGCAGCCGTTATAACTTTTTGTTTAGGCATAGCGTTTGTTATACGCAGCAAAAGTGAAAAGGCAGCATTAATAGAAAACAATTTTTGTTTCGGGAATATTTTTCCTCTAATATACACGGCTATTAACACATATCTTATTATAGCTTCTTTCACAGCCTGCGGTATAACATTTATGCATGCACCAATAATAGTTTCTATTTTGGAACTGATTTTTATCAGTTTAGGTATAAGTGTAAAAAGACAAATGCCAGATTTAGAGGAAAAAAGCTTCAGCACATGGTATTGTCTTTGCGGTGCGCTCATTATGTTTATGGTAGTTGTTTACTATATATAAAACAATCCCGTCATTGCGTCGGGTTAATATAAAAAGGACGGATATTTTTTCCGTCCTTGGTTTTTGTTTATTTAGTTGGTATAAATGACCTAATCCTACCGGCTAATTCGTTAATACTCATTGTCTGCATTATGATTTTGCCCGGACCTGTAAGCTTAGTTAAAAACAAACCTTCACCGCCAAAAAGTATATTGCCTACGCCTTTAACAGTTTCTATTTCATAATTTACAGAGGCATCAAAAGCTACCACATTTCCGCTGTCAACTTTTATAACCTCTCCCGGCGCAAGCTCCTTAATTACAGGGTCGCCGTCAACTTCAATAAACGCCATGCCGCTGCCTGTAAGCTTTTGCAGTATAAATCCCTCACCGCCGAAAAGACCTGACGAGAATTTTTTTGTAAATACAGAACTAAGCTCAACACTTTCCTGGGCACATAAAAAAGCGCCTTTTTGAAGTATAATTCCGTTATGTTCATTAACATTAATCGGCATTACCTGCCCCGGAGCTGTAGAAGCAAAGGCTATTTTAGCCCCATCTGTCATAGCTGAATATGTAACCATAAAAAATGACTCACCAGAAAACATTCTTCCAATGCCTTTTAACATTCCGCCCCTTGCGTTTGTTTCCATTTTTATTCCTTCACTTTGCCATGACATGCCGCCAGATTGGGTATAGAGCGATTCTCCCCTATTTAAAGTAATTTCTACAGCTGGCGCAATAGAACCCACAATCTCATAGTTCATATTTTTCCTCCATTTTTATGTTTTAAAATTTCATTTTGAATTTTTTCTACTATTTCATTATACTTTTTAGATTTTAAACTTGGAAAAGCTTTAAAAAAGCGTATTTCCCCACCGCCTATAGGAACACTGAAATGTTTATTCGGCATTTTTCCATGCACAACAATTCCTCCTTTATATTTCTTTTCAATAAGCAGTGCCTTTTTAAACGCGTTTTCCTTAGTTCTTTCAAGCTTTTCATTTAAAGATTCATGAATACTTTTTAAATTGCTGCTCAGCTTAATCCAGCTTGACATCGTTTTTGCAAAATCTGCTGCCATTACCAGAAAAATAAGCACAGCAATCCTGTTTACAAATTTATTGTCTATGTATATAAAAAGCTTTTGTATATAAGGGTCAATCAAAGCAATTATTGTGCCAGCCAAGCCGAATATAACCGCGCCATATAGACATATCCTGCCGTTAACGTTAAAAGGAAGATGGCTGTAATCCCACCATCTGGTATTAAAGAGTTTTTCAAATACATAAGACGTTATATATTCTATAACGCACGCACCAACAGCGCAGACTGCAAAAATAATAAATATATTTGTACTGTTGTGTTCATTAAACACCGCAGTGCAAAGCGTAGCGCCTACACCATATATAGGACAATACGGACCTATTAAAAAACCTCTGTTTATAAAGTGTTTTTCAGTTAAAAAAGAACATATAGTGCTTTCATAAAGCCATCCCAGAAAACTGTATATAACAAATAAAAGTATAAATTCGCTGACTGTCATTTTGTCTCTCCTTTAAAGAAGTTTAAATACTATAAAAGTCTGTATTTCAAATGTAAAATTTCCATAATCGAACATATTTTATCAGATATTGTTACAATCCAGCTTTCTTTAAAACGAGGCAAACCCGGTGTAAGAGGAAACATGTGCTTAATAATAATGTCTTTTTCCCTATCATTAAGCTCAAAAACCTGAGATGCATTTTTCAAAGCTGTCTTAGGATGAGTAAAACCGTGAAGCATGTGTGTTTTATCCGGCACGTGCCAGTCATATAAAAAGTAATCATGAAGCAATGCGCCTTTTACAAGGGAATATCTATTTACATTTATTCCGGTATTTTCACAAATCCATAGACTTAAGCATGCTACATTTACACAATGTTCATATACAGATGTATTACCATGCTGTGTATATTTCTTAAGCTCATTAAATCTTGAGTTATGGCTTAAATAACGAATTTCATCTATAATCAGTTTTTTATCCTTAATTATTAAAGCCATTTATATTCCTCCGAAAGAAGTTTATGTATAAAATTATAAAGCATTAAATATTTAACTGTCAACATTGTACAAAACACAATATAAATTAAATTTGAACAAGCGCCTATACCGAAAATTCCCATATTATGTTAATAGCATTTAATTTAGGAGATGGTTATTTATGAAAACTGCCGTTATATGGGCAGCATGCGGCACCGGATTTACTTTTTTAATGACCACATTAGGCGCTTCGCTTGTATTCTTTTTCAGGAAATCTTTAAACAATATATTTGAACGCGTATTTCTTGGATTTGCAGCCGGCATAATGATTGCGGCGTCTGTTTGGTCGCTTCTGCTTCCGGCTATTGAGCAGGCTGAAAACTCATTATTGCCTAATTTTATACCGCCTGCCATAGGGATAATTACAGGAGCGCTGTTTTTATTTGCCATGGATAAAATAGTAACTAAAATATACATCTCTAAAACAATTAAAGATAACAGCAGTGCAAAGCTTAAACGCACCACAATGCTTATAACAGCAATAACACTGCATAACATACCTGAAGGAATGGCTGTAGGTCTTGCTTTTGCTCTTGCAGCCGAAAACATGGGGCAGATGGCTCAGTATTCAACGGCTTTTGCCCTGGCTTTAGGAATAGGCATTCAGAACTTCCCTGAAGGCGCCGCCGTTTCCCTGCCCCTTAATCAGGAAGGTTTTTCTGGAAAGAAATCTTTCCTTCTGGGAACACTCTCAGGTTTTGTAGAGCCTGTTTTTGGTGTGCTGACTGTCCTTGCAGCAGCCAGTATAGAGCATTTAATGCCATATCTTCTTTCATTTGCCGCAGGCGCTATGATATATGTTGTAGTTGAGGAGCTTATTCCTGAAGCCAACGCTGATAAAGACTCTCATTTGGGAACTCTCGGCATTATAATAGGTTTTTTAATAATGATGATACTTGATGTTGCTTTAGGATAAAATTAAAGCCGCCAAAAAAACGGCGGCTTTTAACTGTTATGTTTCTTCTGTTTTAAAAAATAAAGCACAGATGTGACTATAATAATACCTAAAACTGCTCCGCATGAATCAATAAACACATCCCTTAATTCACAGGAGCGTCCCGGTACAAAATACTGATGAAGCTCATCGCTTGAAGCGTATGCAGTACAAAGCAGTATAGAATATACAGCCCTAAGTTTTGCGCTTAATGTAGGATATGTTGAAAGAGCTGATGTAACAAAAACAGACAGAGCTGTATAAATTGAAAAATGCGCCGCTTTCCTAACAAATCCATTCATAGAGCTAATTATAATGTACTGATTGTATTTTGACATAATATCGTAATCCCTAACAAAAATTCGTGCAATAAGAGCTGTTACAGAATTGCTTACATTTGTACTTTCATCTGAAATCTGAGAAGAAAAGAAAAATATCAGCGCCGCTGTTCCAAAAGCCAAAAACCAGAATAAAATTCTTAAATATCTTTTTTCACACAAAATCATTACTGTTCACCTTTTACTTATATTAGCTAAGACTTAATTATATACTTATTTCAGCATATTCTCAACAATAAAAATTAAAATATTTATTAATTTCAAACTAAATTCACTTAAAATATTTCAATTTATATAATGTGTTTTTTATTAAACAAATGATATAATTTTTAAGGAGGTGTTTAAATGCGTGATTTGTTTTCAATAGGCGAGATGGCAAAGCTTTTTAACATAAATATCCGTACATTAAGATACTACGATAAAATAGGACTCCTTAAACCTGAGTATGTAGATGATAAATCCAATTATAGGTATTATGGAACAAAGCAATTTGAAAAACTAAATACAATACGGTATCTTCGAGCGCTTGATATGCCTATAGACAAAATTACCCAGTTTTTTGAACATAAAGATGTAGATGTAATGGTAAGGCTTTTAAAAAACCAAAAAGAAATAATTAAAAACAAGAAAAAGGAACTGGATTTAATAGAGCGTAAAATCAATAATAGAATTAAGCAAATAGAAGAAGCTTCTTCTTGGAAATTAGAAGAAATAAGCATTAAAAACTTTCCTGAAAGAAAAGCAATTGTATTAAAAAGCAGCATACCTATAAATGATGACTTGGGATACTCCATAAGAAAGCTTGAAAGAAACCATAATTTGAATTCTTCAGTATTTCTTGGAAAAATAGGCGTACGTTTAAGCGCAAAAAATATTAAAAGTATGAGTTATGATTCATTCTCGTCTATTTTTATGCTTATAGAAGATGAAGACCTGTGTCAAAGTCCGGCTTCAATAATAAATAAAGGAGAATATATTTTTATACGTTTTTGTGGAACGCACTTAGATGCTCCTCCTTATTATAGAAAACTTATGGAATACATAAATGACAATAATTTTGAAATTTCAGGCGACTCATTAGAGATTACTTACATAGACTCCGGCTTAACTGAACAAATGGGTCAATTTGTAACAGAAATCGAAATTCCGTTTAAAAGAGCTTGACTCTCTATCTGATGGAGGCTTTAGTCTGTATTAAACAGATATAGGGGGTTAATTAATTGGAGGCAAAAAATGATTTAACTAAAAACAGCATAATAAAAACAGTTATCACTTTTTCAATACCGTTTTTATTAGCTAATTTAATACAGGCACTCTATGGCGCCGCAGACTTAATGGTTATAGGCTGGTACTGTTCAGCAGAAAGTGTTGCCGCTGTATCTACCGGAACACAAGTTACCCAAATAATAACAAGCATAGTATCCGGTCTTACATTAGGCGGTACAGTGCTTACAGGCAAGTATGTAGGTATGAAGCGTGATGATGAAGTAAAAGAAACAATATCTACAAATCTTACTGTATTTTTTATAGTAGGCATCCTGCTTTCTTTTTTGCTTTATATATTTGCATCACCTGTCCTAAAAGTTCTTCAAACGCCTGAAGACTCATTCCTTCTTGCCACAGATTATGTAAGGGTATGCGCTATTGGTGTTGTTTTTATATGCGGCTATAACGCTATAAGCGCTATTTTAAGAGGTTACGGCGACTCAAAAAGCCCGCTTATATTTGTTGCTGTAGCAGGCGTTTTAAATCTGATAGGAGATATAATACTTGTTAAATATTTTAATATGGATGTTAAAGGAACCGCTCTTGCCACAATAGCTTCTCAGGGAATAAGCATGTTCATGGCAATGGCGTATTTGAATAAAAAAGACTTTATTTTTAAGTTTAAATTATCAAACTTTAGTATCAATGTAAAAAAGCTTAAAGAACTCGCATCTGTTGGCATTCCCATATCGCTTCAGGAGTGTATGATAAGAATATCTTTCCTTTATTTAACATCTGTAACAAACAGCCTTGGTGTAGATTCTTCAGCCGCTGTTGGCATAGCAAGCAAGTATGATGTTTTTGCAATGCTCCCAGCAACATCTGCGGCAAACGCCTTAGCTGCAATTGTTGCCCAAAATTACGGCGCCGGGGAATTTAAAAGAATGAACAAGGCTCTCTTAACAGCAATACTTTTTGCTCTGCCTTTTTCAATGGCATTTTTCTTGTGGGCGCAAATATCACCTCAGTCAATGATTTCCGTGTTCACAAAAGACACACAGATTATTGAAACCGGTATACCGTTTTTTAAAACATGCAGTTTTGACTATATAGCAGTGCTTTTTGTATTTTGTTTAAACGGCTATTTAAACGGACGTTCTTTAACTGTTTTTACTATGATAAGCTCCTGTTTTGGTGCACTTGTCCTAAGAATACCGCTTCTTTACTTTTTATGCAAAAATGTGCCGCATAACTTAGGCATAATAGGCACAGCGGCACCGCTTGTATCAGCTGTAATGGCTGTTTACACTACTATATTTGTTTTGTATTTAATTAATAAAAAGAATCCTAAATATGAAAATACAGTAAAAAACACCCAGCTTAACTAAACGCAGGGTGTTTTTAATACTCAACCTATTCCTTTAAATATAATACCTAATACAAATACTGCAACTGTTAAAGGGACATACACATACTTAGCGAGAGGTTTGAACCATGACGGAATGCCTTTTTCACTGCCTTGATTAAGTTCTTCTTTAATTTTATCAAATCCAAATACATAATAAATTGAAAAAGCTCCAAATAAAGCTCCAAAAGGGACAATTATAATTGTTATAAAATCCATCCAGCTGCCAACAGCGCTTTCAGACTCAAGGAATATTCCTATGCCAAAACAAACAATACCGCACAATAAAACAGCTAACTGCCTATTCATATTAAACTTATGCTGAAGGCTTTCAATTACCGCTTCAAACATATTCATAAGCGATGTTATTCCGGCAAAGAAAACTGAAATGAAAAATATAACAGAAAAAAACTGACCCGCAAACATCTGTTTAAATATATGCGGTATTGTAATAAAAAGCAGTGACGGTCCGCTTCCCGGCTCTATTCCAAATGCAAATACAGCCGGCATAATTGCAAAAGCAGAAAGCAAAGCTGCCAATGTATCAAAACCTGCTGTTCTAATTGAAGATGAAAGTATGTTTACGTTTTTATTAATGTAAGAACCGTATACTATCATTCCGCTGCCTGTAATTGAAAGAGAGAAAAAAGCCTGTCCCATAGCCATTACCCATGTATTAAAATTCATAAGCTCGCTCCATCTTGGCATAAGCAGAAATTTATAGCCTTCTACAGAACCGTCAAGGAAAAACACCCTTACAGAAAGCACAGCAAACAGTATAAAAAATACAGGCATCATTATTTTATTAGCTTTTTCAATCATTACTGCCGACCCGGTTAACAGCAAAAGCACTGTAACCGCAACTACAATAAAATGCCACGGAATACTGCCAAAGCTGCCTGTTGCCTGTGAAAAATATTCAGCTGAGTCTTGACTGAATATTGTTCCTGTAACAGAGCCATAAAGAGAACGTACTACCCACCCTATTATAATTGAATACCCTATTGCTATTCCAAGAGAACCCATTAATGGAATCCAGCCCATTTTCTGCCCTATTTTTGATTTGCCTTCCCAACATAATTCATAAGAGCCTAATGTTCCTGTTTTTGAACGTCTGCCAATAGCAAATTCTGCTGATAATCCTGTTATCCCAAACAACAGAATAAAAAGCAGATACGGCACAAGGAAAGCGCTGCCGCCGTACTGTCCCAGCCTGTATGGAAACATCCAAATATTTCCCAAGCCCACAGCCGAGCCAACGCAGGCAAGTATAAATCCTAACGAGTTAGTAAAATTTCCATTCTTATGATGCATATTAAACCCCTATCTTCTATTATATTTTATCTAATTAATTCATTATATAATTAAAAAGAAAAAATCTCAACTTAAAGCTTAAAAATCATTAATATACTGCTATTATTTATACTTTTTTTGCTAAAAACAGTATAATTTAATAAATCTAATATAATATTTTACATAATTTGCTTAATGTGTTAAACTATAAATAATTGAAATTATGAGGAGGAGTATTATGAATAAGCTGATTGAAAAATACAATAACAAAGAAAAAATCCTTGGCACAATTACTCATATAAAAAGCATGACAGCTATAGAAGCTTTAGGTTACACCGGTGTAGATTTTATTATGCTTGATATGGAGCACTCCCCTGTTTGTACTGATGAAGCTGCAAAATATTTAACCGCTGCTACAGCAGCAGACTTACCTGCTGTTATAAGAGTGAGCAGTATGAATAAAGAACATATACTCCACATGCTTGATGCAGGCGCCGCCGGAATAGTAGTTCCTTCAATTACAAATACAGAACAGGTTAAAGAGATTATAAAATATGCCAAATTTACCCCTGTCGGCGAAAGAGGATACTGCATGACACGCGACGGCGGTTGGGGTTTTGCTGAAAACAGCAAAGGTACTTTAAGGCAGTATATGGACTACTGTAATAAAAACACCCTCCTCATTCCACAGTGCGAAACTGTAGGCTGTCTTGAACATATAGAAGAAATTACATCTCTTGAAGGAGTTGACGGCATACTTGTAGGACCTTATGACTTATCAATAGATATGGGCATTGCAGGTGAATTTGATAATCCAAAACTTAAAGAGGCAATATTAAGAATAATAAACGCATGTAAAAAGAATAAAAAAATGTCGATAGGCTTTGCTGGTAATACAAACGCCGCTGTAGACCAGTTTAAAGACGGTTACGATGCTGTACTTTTTGGTATTGACTTAATTATGTATATAAACAGTTATAAAAATTCAATTAAAGAAATAAAAGACAAAATCTAAGCAAAAAGAGGTACATTTTAATTAATGTGCCTCTTTTAACTATTTATATTTGTTATTCTTGAGTAAAAACAATCTTGTCTAAAATACCAGTTAAATGCGCAATAACTACTCCATAATTAGTCATAGGTATTTTTTGAACTTTTGCCTTGTTTATACGGCTCATAACATATTTTCGGTTAAACATGCATGCTCCGCATTGTATTATTAAATCATATTTACTTAAATCTTCCGGAAAGTCAGTTCCGCTTACTAATTCCACATTAATGGAATTTCCAAATCTCTTTTTAAGCATATTAGGTATTTTTTCTCTGCCTATGTCCTCGCTGAGAGGTGCATGGGTGCAGCATTCGGCAATAAGCACATTTGATTTTTCTGTTAATGAGTCTATATGTTTTGCTCCTTCAATATAATAAGGCAAGTCCCCTTTGTATGCCGCAAAAAGAACTGAAAAAGATGTAAGCATGCTCTCATTAGGTTTATTTTCATACACATACTTAAATACTTGCGAATCCGTTATTATAAGTTTCGGCGGCGCTTTAAGTGCAAAAAGCGCCTGTTTGAACTGATTTGCAGTTGAACAGATTACAATGCAGCTCTTATCCAAAAGCTCGCGTATTGTCTGTACCTGAGGAAGTATAAGCCTTCCCTTTGGCGCTTGAATATCCTGCGGCATTACAAGCAAAACAATATCATCTTTATTTACAAGACGCTCTGTAATTGTACGGGTCTGGAAGCTATCCGGAATTTTTTTAGATATTTCTTCTTTAACCAAATCAATTCCTTCACCTGTTTTGGCACTTACAAATAAAGGGATTTCATTTGTTTCTGTTTTAATTTTGTTTAAAACTGTTTCATGACTTAATTTAATATCACATTTATTTATAACAAATATAACAGGCGTATTTCTTCTTCTAAAATACCAATACAGTCTTAATTCTTCATCTATGTTTTCATCAGTTAAAAGTATTATGGCAATATCTGTTTTTTCGGCGGAAAGCATTGTTTTTTCTATACGGCTTTTTCCTAAACTGGTTTTATCAGAAAATCCCGCTGTGTCAATAATTACACATGGTCCAACAGGATATATTTCAACAGCTTTATATACAGGGTCAGTGGTTGTTCCTGCCGTATCTGACACAATTGATACTTCCTGCCCTATAAAGGCGTTTATAAAAGAAGACTTTCCGCTGTTTGTTTTTCCAAATACGCCGATATGTATTCTTTCGCCTGTAGGCGTTTCATTTAAACCAGACGGCATAATTCATACCTCCGTTTATGTTCATAAATAAGTTATTTAAAAACGGAAATCTCTTTTTCCATTTGAAATATCATTAATATGCTCATAAGCAATTTTTCTTACTTTTTCGTTTGGAATATTTTTCAGTTCTTTATTAATTAATTCCATGCCTACTTTTTGTGTTTCGTCTGAAGCATAATCCTCAAGATATTCTTTAAGTGTCATTAAAGCGTTAGGGTGGCAGCAGTTTAAAATTTGTCTGCTCTTGCAAAGGGACATAAAGCGGTCCCCCGTTCTTCCCTCTCTGTAGCATGCTGTGCAGAAACTTGGAATATACCCAAGCTTCATCAGCCAGTTTACAACTTCATCTAAAGTACGGTTATCGCTTACATCAAACTGCTCAGAAGTTATTTCTTCTTTTTCATCATCTGCGTAACCGCCTACGCTTGTTTTTGAAGCGCCGCTTATTTGAGATACACCAAGGGGCAGAACTTTTTCCCTTACAGACTGACTTTCACGTGTTGAAATTATCATTCCTGTATATGGCACTGAAATACGTATAAGAGCGCAAATTTTGGCAAAAATATCGTCACTTATGCCGTTATCAAAAGCAGTCGGGTCAATATCATCAGCACGTTTAATACGCGGAACACTTATTGTATGCGGTCCAACACCATGTACAGCCTCAAGGTGTTCAGCGTGCATAAGGAGTCCTGCAAATTCATAGCGGTAAAGCTCCAAGCCGAATAAAACCCCAAGACCTACATCATCAATTCCGCCTTCCATTGCACGATCCATTGCCTCTGTATGATATGCATAGTTGTGTTTTGGTCCTGTTGGGTGAAGTTTTTCATAACTTTCTTTGTGGTATGTTTCCTGAAAAAGTATATATGTACCTATACCGGCTTCTTTAAGCTTTTTATAGTTTTCTACTGTTGTAGCTGCTATATTTACATTTACACGGCGGATTGCTCCGTTTTTATGCTTAATGCTGTAAATTGTTTTAATACATTCAAGTATGTACTCAATAGGATTATTAACCGGGTCCTCTCCAGCCTCTATTGCCAGACGTTTATGTCCCATATCCTGCAAAGCTGTAACTTCCTTAATAATATCCTCTTGTGTAAGTTTTTTTCTTGCTATATGCTTGTTTTTTGCATGGTACGGACAGTAAACACAGCCGTTTACACAATAGTTGGAAAGATAAAGCGGCGCAAAAAGTACAATACGGTTGCCATAAAAGTCTTTTTTTATCTGCTCTGCTAATTTATACATTTCCTGCACCTTTTCAGGAATATCGCAGGCTAAAAGAACTGACGCTTCTCTGTGGTTAAGACCTTTTAACTCTTTAGCCTTTTGGATAAGCTTATCTATAAGCTCAACATTATTCTTATTTGCGTCAGCGTAAGCAAGTGTTTCCTTAATTTCTTCATCTGAAATAAATTCTTCTGCTTTTAATGATTTTGGGTTATACATGTTCTCTTCCTTTCTTTTTGGTTAGAATTTTTCTCTTCCCAATTAGTAATTTATATTAATATATTTTGATTATTTAATTTAGTTCTATACCGTAAAATCTCCTCTTGATATAATAATTTTATAGCCGATTTTTTCAAATCGTTTTTTCAAATCATTTATATTTTCCGCTGCCTCACAGCCGGTATTTATTTTATTATCGTACAGGCTGTATTTATTTCTTACATCACTTGGTGAAAGATTAGGCATAACTACATTTGCCCCTGCTAAAATCCCCAGTTCTCTTCCCTTGGAGTTTATTGTGCCAAGAGCTGTTGTTGACGGAAGCAGGACTTTTGGGCAAAGCAGGCGTATAATAGCGAGCAGTTTAAGCGTCATATCCAATGTTCCTGCTTTTTCATTTTTAAATGGCGTATCCTTATGCGGTATAAAAGGACCTATGCCAACCATTTCTGGTTTAAAATTTAATATAAACATTAAATCTTCATAAATTGTATCAATAGTTTGATATGGCGAGCCTACCATAAATCCACAGCCTGTTTGGTAACCTATTTCTTTTAAATCATAAAGGCATCTTTTTCTGTTTTCCAAAGACATGTATTTAGGATGAAGCATACTGTAATGCCATTGGCTTGCTGTTTCATGTCTTAGAAGGTATCTGTCAGCGCCTGAATCGAAATAAGCTTTATAGCTTTCTTTTGTCTTTTCACCTACAGATAGTGTAACAGCACAGTCAGGATATTCATTCTTTATGCATGAAATAAGCGAACAGATTTTATAATCGTTAAAAAAAGTATCTTCTCCGCCCTGCAAAACAAATGTCCTAAATCCCAGTTTATAGCCTGTATCACAGCAGTTTAAAATCTGTTCAGACGTAAGTCTGTAACGGCTTATATTGCAATTGCTGTTTCTTATGCCGCAGTAATAACAATCGTTGCGGCAGTAGTTTGTAAACTCTATAAGTCCGCGTATATAAATGCAGTTGCCAAAACTTTTTTTAGAAGTTTCAGAAGCTTCTTTCATTAAATAGTCAATATCAGCTTTTTCTTTTAATTCCAGAAGAAATTTAAGCTGCTCTACTGTTATTTCATTTTCTTTTTTTATATAATCGACAATTCTTTCCAACATATCAGTTACCGCCAATATTAGAATATACAGTTTTTGCTGTAATGCCTTTAAGTCTGCCAATTTTTCCTGAAAGAGCGTTTATTTTATCCTGCGGTGCGTCGATAGCCACACTTATTATATTTATTTTCTTCTCCCTATATGGAATTCCCATCCTGCCTATTATATACTGGCTGTAATTGTGAAGCAGAGCGTTTAACTGTTCAACAGATTCCGTGTTTTCAACTATTATGCCTATGAGGGCTATTCTTGAATCCATATATTCCTCCAAAAACAATAAAAAGGCAATAAAAAACTGTACAAAGGCAGAAATATCCTAAGTACAGCATAAAAGCCACTTATTTATAACTATCTGCCTTTCGCCTTAATAATTATTTCAGCGTCAGTTGTATATATAATAAAAATAGCTTAACATTTAGAACATATCTGCATGTAAAGCAATGTTGATTTATTTTATCACAGTTATCAGTATTTGTCACTGTTTTCTAACTATTTTTCAACTATTTTCCAACCATTTTTAAACACATTGATTTTATCTGTTTTTACTGCCCTTTTTCCTTAGCATTTACTATACTTCTAAAAGCTATATCTCCGCACACAATTCCGCTTACTGCGCCGCAAATAACATCAGTCAAATAATGTACTCCCAAATAAATGCGTGAAGCGCCCATTAGGCACGCGTAAGTGTATGCCAGCATTCCAGCCTTTACGCCCAGACATTTTTTTAGTATACAGGCTGAAGCAAAGGAACTTGCTGTGTGACCGGAAGGAAATGAGTAATCCATTGGTTCGTCAATAACTGCGTTTAATCCGCCAATTGCGTGAAAAGGTCTTGAACGGCCTATTGTATTTTTGACAATGCCATTATTTACTACAACAGAAATAATCTGTGACAATATAACAGCACAAGCTGTTTTTCGTGTATTTTTGAAATTTAACATTATAAACGAAACAGCAAGCCAGATAAAGCCGCCGTCACCTGTACGGCTGATAAACTTGAATATGGTATTTAAAAAATTGTTGCGAATCCGCGTTTGTGTGTGCATAGATACAATATGGTCTATTTTTTTGATTTTTTTCTTCATGTACTCAGCCCCTTTAAAATTATCCCAGCGCTACATCAAGTATCATCATTAAAATAAACCCCAGAGCAAACCCCAAAGTCCCAATATTGCTGTGTTCCCCCTGACTTGCTTCAGGTATTAATTCCTCAACAACTACATATATCATAGCACCTGCCGCAAAAGATAGCAGGTATGGTACAGCAGGTGTAATTAAACCTGCAAGCATAAGTGTTATAAACGCGCCTATAGGCTCTACTATGCCTGACAGAGCACCATAAGCAAATGCCCTTTGTTTGGATATGTTTTCATTTTTTAACGGCAGAGATATAATCGCACCTTCAGGAAAGTTTTGTACAGCTATCCCTATAGAAAGAGCGAATGCTCCTGTCATAGTTATATCCGCACCTTGCGAAAGCATGCCTGCAAAAACAACTCCAACTGCCATACCTTCTGGTATATTGTGCAGTGTAACAGCTAATATAAGCATTGTACTTTTTGCTAAACCGCATTTAATTCCTTCACACTCATTATTTCCTAAATGCATGTGCGGAACAGTCCTGTCAATTATAAGCAAAAACAGTATGCCCAAAGCCATACCTGCTGCCGCTGGTATAAACGACAGTTTTCCCATATTACTTGACATATCCATAGACGGTATTAAAAGCGACCAGACTGAAGCGGCTATCATTACACCGGAAGCAAAGCCCAGAAGTGCTTTCTGCGTGTTTTCTTGTATTTTGTCTTTTATAAAAAACACGCATGCCGCACCTAATGCAGTTCCTAAAAACGGAATTAACAAACCTACTGATACACTAAGCATAAAAAACTCCTTTATTAAAAATATATTATAAAATAAGTATAACACATTTTTTAATATTCAAAAACACATAAAAGAGGTTTTAACGGCAGAGCCCTGTATTTTATAAAACTAAAATTTTTTAACATAATAATATACATTCTTCTGCAAACTGTTAATTGTTAACAAACAGCAGACTAATTATTGCCTATAAATATTTAACATAAACAGCGTAATGATTTTGTCTTATTTCAAAATTACACATATAACAGTAAAAATATAACCGGTAAATGGTTTGAAAAACTTTCTTCTATTAAAGCTGGCATATACAGTTTTATTTTTATGGTCTGTTTTTATTGCTGTAATGGTATAAAAATCAAAAAGTTTTAAATATTAAAAATATCCATGCGCAAAACCTGAATTTAAAACGCATAAATCTAATCTGATTAAATAAACTTTACTCCCAAAGCTTTAACTATTTCTACAGATTGTATAGGGTCAATTAAAGCTCCTTTTATTTCCCACATATTTTCAGAAAATCTCATTCCAGATATTTCGCAAGTAGATAAATTTATATTTTTCAGCGATGTCTTAAAAACATCTGCGCCTGAAAAATTACAATTGTTAAAAACAGATTTTTTTAACTTTATTTCTGACAAAAAAGCTTCTTTTAAAATAGTATTTTCAAAACTTGTGTTTTCTATTGATGAATTTGAAAAATTGGCGTAAGAAAATAAACATTCATTAAATTCAGAAAGTTTAATATGGCTCTGGCTTATATTAGCGCCTGCTGCCCTGCAAAAGTACAGTTTTGTATTTTTAAAATAACTTTCTGATATATTGCAATTTGAAAAATCACAATTCTTAATTACTGAATCAATAAAAGAAGCACCAATTAAATTACAGTCTGCAAAACGGCAGTTTTTAAAAACAATTTCCCTAAAATCTGCTTTCCGTAAATTAACACATTCAAATGTTTTATTTTCAAAAATGTCATTGCTTATAAACCCGTCATTTTCAATATATTTAAGTTCTAAATCCGTCATATATAAACCACCTTCACAAAAGCAAATAAGGCTGTAGCTAAACGCTACAGCCTTATTTTTATTTAAAGCATCTGTCTGTTATCTTTTAATAAAACATCGTGTGCTCCGCCTTCTACAATGCTTGTTGAAGATACCAAAGTAATTTTAGCTTTCTGCTGTAATTCAGGTATAGTAATGCAGCCGCAGTTGCACATTGTAGAACGTACTTTGCTTAATGAAAGCCTTACATTATCTTTAAGGCTTCCTGCGTAAGGAACGAATGAGTCAACACCTTCTTCAAACGAAAGTTTTTCTTCTCCGCCTAAGTCATAACGCTGCCAGTTTCTCGCTCTTGCGCTGCCTTCGCCCCAGTATTCTTTCATATAATTTCCATTGATGTTTACTTTCTTTGTAGGGCTTTCATCAAAACGGGCAAAATATCTTCCCAGCATTAAAAAGTCAGCACCCATAGCAAGAGCAAGCGTTATATGGTAATCGTGCACTATGCCGCCGTCTGAACAAATAGGTACATAAATACCTGTTTCTTTAAAATACTCATCACGTGCTTTTGCAACCTCAATTAAAGCTGTAGCCTGTCCACGTCCTATACCCTTTTGTTCTCTTGTAATACATATAGCACCGCCGCCGATACCTACTTTAACAAAGTCAGCACCTGCTTCAGCAAGGAAACGGAATCCGTCGGCATCAACTACGTTGCCTGCGCCAATTTTAACTGTATCTCCGTATTTTTCTCTAACAAAGTCAAGAACTATTTTCTGCCACTCACTGTAGCCTTCTGAACTGTCTATGCAAAGTACATCTGCTCCAGCATCAAGGAGTGCCGGTATACGTTCTGCATAATCTCTTGTATTAATTCCGGCGCCTACCATATATCTTTTAGATGTATCAATTAACTCAAGTTCATTATCTTTATGCGAGTTATAGTCTTTTCTAAATACCATTGATACAAGTCTCTGGCTTTTATCTATAATAGGAAGACAGTTAAGTTTATTTTCCCAAATAATGTCATTTGCTTCCTTTAATGTTGTTTTGTCGTCAGCCCAAATAAGGTCTTCAAATTTAGTCATAAATTCTTTAACCTTTGTGCTGCTGTCCATTCTGCTTATACGGTAATCCCTGCTTGTTACAATACCTACAAGCTTACCGGTAGAGCTTCCGTCTTCTGTAACAGCAACTGTTGAATGACCCGTTTTTTTCTTTAAAGCTAATATATCTTCAAGAGTGCTTTCCGGACTGATATTAGAGTCGCTTACAACAAAACCAGCTCTGTAAGACTTAACTCTTGATACCATTTGAGCCTGACTTTCTATTGACTGTGAACCATAAATAAATGAAAGTCCGCCTTCACTGGCTAAAGCTACAGCAAGCTTGTCATCTGAAACAGACTGCATTATAGCTGAAGTCATAGGAATATTAAGTGAAATTTTAGGCGTTTCACCTTTTGCAAATTTTACAAGAGGAGTTTTTAAACTTACATTAGCTGGTATGCATTGTGATGATGAGTAACCAGGTATAAGTAAATATTCTCCAAAAGTATGAGATGGTTCATTAATATAAATTGCCATAGTCTTATTCTCCTTATCCTTTATTAGCATTTTCCGTTATTTTATCCAAGCAGCTCTGCCATTTTAAAAAGCCATAATATATTCCGTCAACAGAACGCTGTTTAAAACAAAACTTATTTATTTACCTCTTATTTTAAGGCATTGATTATATAGACTTTAATTATAAACCCTGTTTTGGAAACTTAATTATTAAATCATTTAATAAAAAATATAATAAAATCCGCCAAACTGTATCATGCTAAATTAAATGCTTAATACAAAGCTTTTATTTATGTTCTAATATTGAACTTAATCATTTTGATAATAAAAAGACATCAGCTAATGTAAATCATTTTGTGATATCTTCTAATTGGTTAATTTTAATTAAAAACATTATTCAGTTAACATAATTTAATAATAAATAAATGATTATTTATACCAATTATAAGTAGCCGCAAAGGTATTGTCAACAGGCTTTTTTACACGGTTTTTCATAATATGCTATTTTCTTCTTAAAAATTATGAAATATAACTGTTTAAACGGTTGTTTGGTACATTACTTTAACAAATGATATAGTTTAAGGCATTTACATTGTTATATTATATCACAAAATAATATGAAAGCAGTGGACATTTTTATAAATTTGTCCACTGCTTTTACATACTTTAAAATTAACTGCTGAACTTACTGTTTTTCCATTTAAGAAGCATGGCAGAGTTTATAATAACCAGTACTGAACCTGCATTATGAACAAGTGCGCCTACTACCGGATTTAGTATTCCTGCCATCGCAAGTACAATAGCTACAAAATTAAGTGTCATGGAAAAAGTTAAATTTAACTTAATCGCAGACATCATTCTTTTGGAAAGAGAAATTAAATGGGGAAGTTCATTTACTTCGTCATTAACAAGAGCAATGTCGGCTGCGTCAACAGCAATATCACTCCCAATTCCCCCCATGGCAATTCCTACATCAGCTTTTTTTAGCGCCGGCGCGTCATTTATTCCATCGCCAATCATGCAAATATGGTCTTTATTGCTCTTATAATAATCAATCCATTTCAGTTTATCTTCCGGAAGGCAATTTGCGTGTATTTCATTTATATTAAGTTCTTTACCTATTGAATTTGCCGCCTTTTCGTTATCGCCTGTTAAAAGTACCGGTTCAACATGAATGCTTTTAAGTTTGGCTATTGTATCAAAACTTTCACTTCTTATTATATCCGAAAGAGCTAAAAATCCGGCTAAAGAGTTGTTTATAGCCGTATATATTACAGTCGCCCCATTACACAAAAACTTCTGAGCTTCATTAATAATTCTTTCATCAATTAAAATATTGTTTTCCTGAAGCATTTTTAAATTTCCAGACAGAACAGAAACACCGTTAATTTCAGCCTTAACTCCTCTGCCGGGAACCATTTCAAACTGTTTTGCTTGAAAAACAGGCTCTTTAAATTCTTTTATATAACTGTTAACAACGGCTTTTCCTAAAGGATGTTCGGAGTATCTTTCAGATGAAGCAGTAATGGAGTACAAATCATTATCCGAATATTTATCTGAAAAGCTTTTTACACATACAACATTTGGTTTTCCGTATGTAAGCGTACCGGTTTTGTCAAATGTAATTTTATTAATAGAAGCCAAACGCTCCAAAGCATCACCTTCTTTTACAAGAAATCCATGTTTTGCAGCATTTCCTATAGCTGCCATAATTGCTGTTGGTGTTGCCAAAACAAGAGCGCATGGGCAGAATACAACAAGTATTGTTACACCTCTAATAATTTCGCCTGTTATAAGCCATGTAAGAGCCGCTGACGTTAAAGCAATAATAACTATCCATGTTGCCCATTTGTCAGCAATACCTACAATTTTAGCTTTATCTGCATCAGCCGATTGAACAAGCCGCACCATTCTTTGAATAGAACTGTCTTTCACTACTTTTAAAGCCTTCATTTCAAAAGAACCAAACATGTTAACTGTACCGCTTGAAACACTGTCGCCTGATGTTTTATCAACCGGCAGCGATTCTCCTGTCATAACCGATTCATTTATTGAAGTCTGACCTGAAATTATAATTCCGTCAACAGGAATTGTTTCCCCAGGCAGAACTCTCAGTATATCCCCTATTTTTACTTTTTCAGCAGCAACTACTTCCTCTATACCGTTTTTTATAATTCGTGCAGTTTGCGGAGTAAGTTTAACAAGCTTTTCTATTCCAGCTCTTGCTTTTGCTACTGTTAAATCCTCAAGGAGTGCACCAAGCTGCATTATAAAAGCCACTTCGCCCGCAGCAAAATCCTCGCCTATTAAAACTGAAGCTATAAGGGCTAATGAAACCAGCACATCAGCCTTTATATCAAATGAAGTAACAAGCCCTGTAAACGCTTCTAATATGATAGGTACACCACAAAGAACAATAGCAATCCACGCAGAATTAAAAGGCAAATCAAAAATATCAAATATGCTTATTATTAATGAAATGCCCGATATAACAAGCAGAGTTATATCTTTTTTAATTCCGCCGTATTCCAGTAAACTTTCAATATATTTTACTAAAATTCTCATAACAGCCTCCTTTGTACCTATAGGTGTATATGTATATTATACCTATAGGGGTATAGGTTGTCAATGAGGCAAATAAAAAAACAGGATAAAACTATCTATCCTGTTTCATATTATATAAAAACTATGTTTTATACATTTTACAATTTTAGAAATGTTTTGTAAATAAATGGTTTAACCTCTTAAATCAGCAGTCGTTTGCTTTATAATAAATAAGAGCCAAAAATTAAAGGCTTTTATTTGATTTAGCTTTGGCTCCATACTTCTGCTTACTCATCAAAAGCTTTAATAAAATGCGCTTTTAACAACAAGGTAACTACTTTTTGACTTTAACAAACATAACAAAACTATTTAGCTTTAATTAAGTCATGTTAGCAAATCTTTCTACAGCCTTTGTAAAACTTTCTATTGTTTTGTCAGCATCGCCATGTTCTATTCCATCACGTACACAATGGTTTATATGACCTTCCAATACTACCTGCCCAACTTTATGCAAAGCTGATTTTGCAGCATTTATCTGTGAGAGAACATCTTCACACGGTACATCTTCATCTACCATTCTGTCTATGGCCTGAACTTGACCTATTATTTTTTTCAGCCTGCGATGCAAGTTATCTGCGTCCATACATTGTCTCATATTCAAAACCTCCATACTTAAAGGGGTATAGGTATATTTTATCACTTTAAAATAAACTGTCAATAAGCCGGCAAAAAACACAACAACTAAAGCTAAGCCAAACGCCGATGCAGCGCGCCAAATGAAATATTTGCTTAAAAGCCGTACGAAATGCTGATTTACAGACATTTAATTATATTTATGTTTCATTATGGCACCTAACATTAATTTAGCTGTTTATTTATCCATGCCATAATCAAATTAACAATTTTCTCCTGCTGTATTTCAGTTAACATCTTATTTTCAGGCACGTTATACCACTTTTTAAGGCACTTTCGGCAGCAGCAGGCTGTACCATGCTGAGCTTTAAAAACCGGGTGTCCTTTTATTGGTGTTTGTCTGCCGTCATTTGGAATATATGCCGGAGAAAGCCTTAAACGCACAAAATCAGCCGCATGGATTCTTATGGTATCAAGACCTTTTTCATTTATATATTTTAAATCGTTTTTGTCAAGCTTAAAGCTGCTTCTAAAATTAGATTTACTTAGTTTTTCAAGCGCTTCTTCAATACTCTGCATGTATATTACCTTCTGCAAAATACAAATACAGCGCTTCCTTGTTTGTATTAAGGAAAACGCTGTTTGTTAAATATCATTATTTCTTAGCGTCTTTTATAGAAAGATTAAGTCTTCCCTGCTGGTCAATTTCTAATAATTTAACAGTTACTTCATCGCCAACATGAAGAACATCTTCTACTTTGTTGACACGCTCTTTTGAAATTTTAGAAATATGGACAAGACCTTCTTTTCCCGGAGCAATCTCAACAAAAGCGCCAAAATTCATTATTCTTGTAACTTTGCCTTCATAAATCATGCCAGGTTCTGGGTCCATTGTAATTGCTTTAATCATATCGACAGCTTTCTGCATCATAGCTGTATCATCGCCTTTAATAAACACTCTTCCGTCATCTTCAGTGTCTATTGTGCAGCCTGTAAGCTCTATAATTTTCTTAATAGTTTTTCCTCTTGGACCTATAAGTTCTGCAATCTTGTCAACATCAATAGTGAGGTTAACAATCTTAGGCGCGTATTTAGAAAGCTCTTTTCTCGGCTCAGCTATGCATTTAAGAAGAACTTCATCTATAATATAGTCGCGGGCGCGTTTGGTCTGTTCAAGAGCCTGCTCTATCATTTTAAATGTAAGACCTTTAATCTTCATATCCATTTGTATAGCTGTAATTCCTTTATGTGTTCCGGCAACTTTAAAATCCATATCGCCGAAAAAGTCTTCAAGACCCTGAATATCCGTAATCATAACAAAGTCGTCATCTGTTTCTCCTGTTACAAGACCAACTGAAATACCTGCTACAGGGCGTTTAATAGGAACACCGGCAGCCATAAGCGAAAGTGTTGAGCCGCAAACACTGGCTTGGCTTGTAGAACCGTTAGAGCTCATAATATCAGATACAAGCCTTATAGCGTAAGGAAATTCTTCCTCATCAGGTATAACAGGCAAAAGCGCCCTTTCCGCAAGAGCACCATGACCGATTTCACGCCTTCCCGGACCTCTTGATGTTTTAGCTTCGCCGGTTGTAAAGCCAGGCATGTTATAATGGTGAATATATCTTTTTGAAACTTCAGACGTGTCAAGACCGTCAAGTTTCTGTATTTCAGCCAAAGCTCCCAATGTAGTTACAGTAAGGCACTGTGTTTGACCTCTTGAAAAAAGTGCCGAGCCGTGTGTCCTTGGAAGCAAATCTATTTCCGCATGCAGCGGACGGATTTCCTCAAGACCTCTTCCGTCTGGACGTCTGTGGTCGCGAAGTATCATGTGACGGACAGTCATTTTCTCAAATTTATAAATAGCATCGTTTACTGTCTGCTCAACCTTTTCTTCATCTCCAAGTATCTCAGCTATTTTTTCAGAAAGGCTTGAAAGTACTTCCTCAGTAATTTCATTTATTTTAATATCTCTTTCCTGTTTTTTCTCAGCCACAACAGCGTTTTCCATTCTTGGAGTTGTTATATATTCGCTTATAAGATTATAAACATCCTCATTAACAGCATACTCTTCGTACTCTTGTTTTTTAAGACCTTCAGCTTCTACAATAGTATCAATAAAATCAACTATTTTAACATTTTCTTCATGGGCAAGACGGATTGCCTTCATCATTATATCATTAGGAACTTCGCTTGCTCCGGCTTCAATCATCATTACCTTATCTTTTTTAGAAACAACTGTAAGGGAAAGTTTGCTTATATCTCTTTGCGCTGAATCTGGATTAACAATAAGCTCATCATCTATAAGACCTATATTTACGGAGCCGACAGGGTCTGTAAAAGGTATGTCTGAAATTGAAAGGGCTATTGACGCTCCCCACAAAGCGGCAATTTCCGGCTGGCAATCCTGATCTACGCTTAAAACTGTAGCTACAACTGCTACATCGTTTCTGTAGTCTTTAGGGAAAAGCGGACGTATAGGTCTGTCTATGCATCTTGCGGCAAGTATAGCCTTCTCGCTCGGACGCCCCTCTCTTTTAATAAATCCGCCCGGAATTTTACCCACTGAATAAAGCCTTTCTTCATAATCAATGCTGAGAGGGAAAAAATCTATGCCTTCTCGCGGCTTATCTGAAGCTGTAGCTGTAACAAGCACTACTGTATCGCCATAGTGCACAAGTGCAGCGCCGTTAGCCTGCTCGGCAACACGTCCAATATCAACACTGAGTGTACGACCTGCTACTTCTGTTTTATAAGTTCTGTACATTCCAAAATCTCCTTTTTAATCCGCACCATGGATGTTCAGCTTTAAAAACAAATTAAAAATAATTTTGTTTGCAAAGCTAAATATCCATAGTGCTTTACTAAATTAAAACAACAACTTATACAACAATAGAGAGGAGCTATCTCCTCTCTATTGTTGTTAAAATAATTACTTTCTAAGACCAAGCTCATTAATAAGGCTACGATATTTTTCAATATCCTTATTTTTGAGATAGTTAAGAAGACCCCTTCTCTGACCTACCATTTTAAGAAGACCCCTTCTTGAATGATGGTCTTTCTTGTGTAATTTGAGGTGCTCTGTAAGAAGGTCGATTCTTGCTGAAAGAAGAGCAATCTGAACCTCTGGAGAGCCTGTGTCATTAGGTGTTCTGCCGTATTTAGCAATAATTTCTGCTTTGTTAATCATTTTTGTTTCCTCCTGAAAATACATTTAATATTAATCCGTCAGCCAAGTATGGGATGGAGAAACCACATGCTGGGCAGCGGAATCACGACTTTTACATTTTATCACACATAAAAAAATATTGCAACATAATTATGTTAATAACTTAATATCTGCCATCCCATTTTTTAAATTCGTTGGAAGAAAAGTATTCCTTTGTAATAGATTTATCTTTTTCAAGTCTTTTGGACAGTTCTTCTATACCGGAAAACTTTTTTTCGCCCCTTAAGTATTCAAAAAAATAAGTCTTAATATATTTACCGTATATGTCTTTGCTGAAACCAAATATATTTGTTTCAACCGTTCTTTCACATCCGTTAACCGTAGGATTAGAGCCTACATTTGTCATGCTTATATACGCTTTGTTATCAATAACCGTTTTTGTAGCGTAAACTCCGTCGCCCGGCAGCATTTTTTTTATATCAGGTCTTATATTTGCTGTTGGGAAATTCATTTTTCTCCCTATTCTGCGCCCTTGTCGTACAAGACCATACACAAAATACGGCTCAGATAAAAGTTCATTGGCAAGCTTTATGTCATGCTCTGCCAAAGCTTCCCTTATTCTTGTAGAACTTACTCTTTTGCCGTAAAGCTCTACAGCCGGAACCTTTATAACTTCAGCACCATACCTTTGACCTACTTTTTTAAGCAGCTCATAATCACCTTTTGCCCCTCTGCCAAAGTGGTAATCGTACCCTACAACAAGCACACGGCACTTCATTTTTTCAAATATTATTTCAGATGCGAATTTCTCAGGGTCAGTTGACGCAAACTCACTTGTAAACGGATATTCAACATACAAATCAATGCCAAGCTTTTCCAGTATCTGTGTTTTTTCTTCAGGGCTTAAAATAAGTGCCAAATTTTTCCTGTTGCCGAATAAAAACATCGGATGCGGAGAAAATGAAAAAACTACTGATTTAATATTAAGTTTTTTGGCATGCTGTTTAGTAATGCCTATTAAAGCCCTATGACCTAAATGAATTCCGTCAAAATTGCCAAGGGTTATAGCCGTAGGTGAATTTTGTGTAATTTCCTGATTAATAATATGTTCCATTTTTCGCACCTTTAAATAAGAATAGTAATAGGTTTTATTAAAATACAGTGTTTTTCTTCATCAAATTCGGTTTTATAAATGCCATTTAAGTGTGAAGCGCTGTCAAAAGCTATAACCGTTTCACCGCTATTTATAAAATCGCTTTTTTTATTGAAATAACAGCTGTAAATTTTGGCTCCGTTATGAATAAGTTTATCGGCTTTCGGATTTACATACACATGTTTATAATCTTTAAGAGCTTCTTCCATTGTAATAAATACATTCAGCAAATCCCCGTTTTTAACCAGTTCTTCAAGCCGGTTTAACTTAATACTGTTTTTTATATCAAACTTTCCGCTCCGTGTTCTAATTAAAGCCGACATATACGCGCCGCAGCCGATTTTTTTGCCTATATCTGCTGAAAGCGACCTTATATATGTTCCTTTAGAACAGTCAACAGAAATCCTGATTTTGTCAGGAGGAATAAAATCAGTAATTTTTATAGAGTTTATATCAACTTTACGCGGTTTTCTTTCTATCTCCTGACCTTTCCTTGCCAATTCATAAAGCTTTTTTCCGTTTATCTTTATTGCGGAATACATAGGCGGAACCTGCATATAACTGCCTTTAAACGAAAGGACAGCTTCTGTAATTTTATTTTCATCAAATACAAATTCCGTTCTGCTTATAATTTCTCCTGCTGAGTCCTGAGTTGTTGTTTCTGCCCCCAATGTTATTTCAGCTTCATAAGTTTTACCTGAATTCATAATATAATCAGCAAGCTTAGTTGCTTTTCCAACACAGATAGGGAGCACTCCTTCTGCCTCTGGGTCTAAAGTTCCAGTATGACCAACTTTTTTTTGATTTAATATTCTCCTTACAACAGCTACAACATCATGGGATGTAAAGCCTTTTTCTTTATAAATATTTAAAATACCGTCCATTTAACTCTCCGGTTGCTGGCATTAATCCAGTGATTTTTCAATTTCACAAATTATATTTTTTAGTATTGTTTCAACATCTTGGTTTTCAATTGTGCAGCCTGCTGCTTTTGCGTGACCGCCTCCACCGAATTTAACGGCAATAAGCGCAACATCAACTTTATCATCACTGCGCATGCTTACTTTAAATACGCCTTTTGATTTTTCATAAACAAAAACTGCCGCTTCACAGCCGGATATCCCTTTTAAATAATTAACTATTTCAGAAAGCCCGTCACTTGTAGTTTTGCATTGGGCTATATCGCCTTCTAAAAGATAGGAATAAACTACCCTGCCATTAGAAGAGTTTTCCATATTGCAGAGCGCCTTACCCATGGCTTTCGCTTCTCCATACTTTCTTGTATTAAATATAGTATTATAAATTTTATTAAAATTAAAGTTATATTTAATAAGTTCAGAAGCAAACAAAAGCGTCTGCGGCTTAGTTGATGTATGCCTGAAACCGCCAGTATCAAAAACAATGCCGGAATATATGCAGGCAGCTATATCATCAGGATTAGAAAATTTATTAAATAAATCACGTATAATTAAATATATAATCTCGCTTGAAGATGAGCTTTTATCATCTACATAATTATACATGCCAAAATAAGTATTGCTCTTATGGTGGTCAATATTTATTCTAACAGGTGTATTATTATATATTTCAGTAAATTCTCCAAGCCGCTGTATATCTCCGCAGTCAACGGCAACATAAATATCCGGCTTAAAATCAGCTATGCTGTGTTCAACAACATTGTTTACAGGTATAACATCAAAAGTATCTGAATATTTTTCAATAAATACTTTCGCATTTCCGCCTGTTTCATTTATTGCCATAGCTAAGGCGCATGAAGCGCCAATGGCGTCTCCGTCAGGACTTGTATGGGCTGAAACAGCTATATTTTTACCTGAAAATAATAAATTCTGTATCTCTTTTATAGTATTATTCATCATCAGAATCACTGCTTCCGCTTGAAACTTCTTTAATAAGTTTATCCATTCTTATAGCATATTCTACAGAGTCATCAAGCTTAAATATAAGCTCAGGCGTATTTCTTAAATTAACCCTTTCAGCAAGAAGATGGCGTATAAAGCCTGAAGCATTTTTAAGTCCTGCCATAACACTCTGTTTATCCTCTTCATTGCCAAGAACAGATATAAACGCTTTGCAGTATTTTAAGTCCGCTGTTGTTTCAACCCTTAAAACGCTTGTCATGCTTTTTATTCTTGGGTCTTTTACTTCTGTGCGTATTATATTTGCAAGCTCGCGTGCAAGCTCATCATTTATTCTTATCATTCTTGTGTTTGGTTTTCTCATAATTTCACCTTTACCTTGGAACTTCCTCCATAACAAACGCTTCAAGGTTGTCTCCGACTTTAACATCATTGAATTTTTTAATAACTATACCGCACTCATATCCGGTATTTACTTCTTTAACATCGTCCTTAAAGCGTTTAAGGCTTTCCATTTCTCCTTCGTAAATTACAATGCCGTCACGTATTACTCTTATTTTTGAATTTCTTATAAACTTGCCGTCAAGAACATAACTGCCGCATATAGTGCCAACGCCTGAAGCTTTATAAAGCTGCCTAACCTCAGCATGACCTGTAACTTTTTCCACATAAACCGGATCAAGCATGCCCTTCATGGCGGCACTTATATCCTCTATGGCGTTATATATTACTCTATATAAGCGAATATCAACCTTTTCATTGTCAGCAAATACTTTTGCCGCCGGTTCAGGACGAACATTAAAACCTATTATAATTGCATTTGACGCGCTGGCAAGCATAATATCCGACTCAGTTATTGTTCCAACACCACCGTGAATTATGTGTACTCTAACCTCATCATTTGAAAGTTTTTCAAGACTCTGCTTAACAGCTTCAACAGAACCCTGAACATCAGCTTTAACTACAATGTTAAGCTCTTTAACATTGCCTGACTGTATCTGGCTGAAAAGGTCATCAAGAGAAACTTTGTTAGGTGTATTTTTAATAAGTTCTGTTTTATTCTTAGCTATAACGCTTTCTGCAACCTGACGCGCCTGTTTTTCGCTCTCTGCCGCGTAAAAGCTGTCACCGGCTGAAGGCACTTCAGAAAGACCAAGTATTTCAACAGGTGTTGAAGGACCAGCTTTTTTAACTCTGCGGCCTTTATCGTCCATCATAGCTCTTATTTTTCCATAGGCGCTTCCAGCAACAATAGGATCGCCAACATTAAGAGTGCCGTCCTGAACAAGTACAGTAGCAACAGGACCGCGGCCTTTATCAAGCTGTGCCTCTATAATTGTACCTCTTGCTCTCTTGTCCGGATTAGCTTTAAGCTCTTTCATTTCTGCCACAAGAGTAATCATTTCAAGAAGCGTATCAATACCTGTTTTCTTAACAGCTGAAACAGGAACGCAAATTGTATCTCCGCCCCAGTCTTCTGCCATTAAGCCGTATTCAACAAGCTCCTGTTTAACTCTGTCAGGATTAGCTCCCTGCTTATCCATTTTATTTATTGCAACTATAATTTCTACACCTGCCGCCTTTGCATGGTTAATGGCTTCTACTGTCTGCGGCATAACGCCATCATCGGCTGCAACTACAAGAACAGCTATATCTGTTACCTGTGCGCCGCGCATACGCATAGCTGTAAATGCCTCATGTCCAGGTGTATCAAGGAAAGTAATAGGCTTTCCGTTAATCTGAACTGTATAAGCGCCTATATGCTGTGTAATTCCACCAGCTTCACCGCTTGTAACATTGCTGTGGCGTATAGAGTCAAGAAGCGATGTTTTGCCATGGTCTACATGACCCATAACAACTACTACAGGAGGTCTTTCCTTAAGCTTTGACTCATCATCTTCTTCATCGGAGAATACCTGCTCAAATATATCTTTCTCTTCTTCAAGCTCAAGAATTACATTGTATTTTTCAGCAATTTCCGAAGCTGAATCAAAGTCAAGCGTAGAATTTGGCGTCATAACTTTTCCTTCAAGGAATAGTGTTTTAACTAGTTCTGAAACTTTTTTACCTAATGTTTCAGCTAATTCGCTTAAAGTAAGTTCTGCTGGAATTTTCTTTATTTTAAGTTCATCGTCTGCTTCTTCTTTTACAGGCATAGGTTTAACTTCAGGAGCTTTCTGTTTTGGCTGGCTGTTCTTATTATTTTTGTTTTTCTGGCTATTTTGACTGCCCTGATTATTTTTATTGTTTTTTGGACCTGACTGGTTAAACTGTTTTTGGCTGTTATTCTGGTTATTTTTCTGTTCTTTATGAACACTATTTCCAGACTGTTTACCGCTTTGTTTATCGAAAGTTTTATTCTTGTTGTCAGTTCTGTTTTCGTTCTTATTATCACTTCTGTGACTGTTGAACTTTTTATTATCGTTATTTTTGTGACTTGTAATATGCTTATCAGTTGAGTTATCTTTTTTATTATCTGCTGCTTTAACTGTTTCTGATTTCTGCTGTATTTCTTTTGATTTTTGGTTGTCAGTATTTTCAGATGTATTTGTTGTATTAGTTTCTTCCGTCTTATTTGATGAAAAAGCGTTTCTAAGCTTATCTGCCAAATCTGCGTCAACACCGCTTAAATTTGTTACCGTCACCCCAAATTCCTTTGCCTTTTCAATAATGGTTTTACTACCAATGTTTAACTCCTTTGAAAGTTCATATATCCTAACTTTTGACAAAGGCTCCACCTCCTATACATACATATATCAGACACGTTTTTCGTACAAAATCTTCAGCTGCCGCGCAAACCCCTCATCGATAATAGCAACAGTTGAGCGTAAGCCTTTACCTATCGCTCTGCCAATATTTTCCTTTGTTTCCGTACAAATAACATCTACATTTTTAAGCAGTGCAGCATTTTTAAACTTATTTTTTGTATTGTCAGACGCGTCCTCTGATATAATTAATAACTTTACTTTAACACCTTTTAACGCTTTTTCACACGGAAGTTCACCAGATACGAGTTTTCCGGCTCTTTGGCAAAGTCCTAAAAGCGATAAAAATTTATTATTTTCCGCCGGCATTTAAAAGCTCCTCTCTAAGCTTTTCATAAACTTCAGCCGGAACAGGTGTTTTAAAGCTTCTTTCAAGACCTTTTGATTTCTTTGCCTTTTCAAGGCACTCAAGATTTGGGCATATATATGCTCCCCTGCCCGGTTTTTTGCCTGTAAAATCCACACTGAACTCACCGTTTTCACTCTTTACAACCCTTACAAGAGTGCGTTTATCTTTCATTTCTTGACAGCCGGTACATTTTCTAAGAGGAATTGATTTTTGCTTCATATTGTCTCCTTCTTAAATTAATTATTCTTCAGGCATATCAACTGTTTCATTAAGTTCTGTTCCTTCATTTACGCTTTCAGCGTTTTCCTCTGTTTCAGGCTTTTCTTCCTCATCATTAAGAAAACCTGTTTCGGCAGCCTGTGTTTCACTCTTAATGTCTATTCTCCAGCCAGTTAACTTTGCTGAAAGTCTTGCGTTCTGACCTTCCCTGCCTATAGCAAGTGAAAGCTGATGATCAGGAACTACTATTTTAGCACTCTGGTCTGCCTCATTTACTTTAACAGCTACAACTTTTGAAGGGCTTAAAGCAGATGCAATAAATATCTGCGGGTCTTCATTCCATTCTATAATATCTATCTTTTCGCCATTAAGCTCACTAACTATTATATTTACTCTGCAACCGTTCTGACCTACGCAAGCACCTACTGCATCTACATTAGGGTCTTTTGAGTAAACAGCGATTTTTGTTCTTGAACCTGCCTCACGGGCTATGCTTTTAATTTCGACTGTACCATCATGTACTTCTGGTACTTCCTGTTCAAAAAGTCTTTTAACAAGCTCTGGATGTGTTCTCGAAACATAAATCTGCGGACCTTTGGTAGTCTGTTTTACTTCAAGGACATATACTTTTATTCTATCAGGAAAATTATACTCTTCACCGGCAATCTGCTCATTAGGAAGCAGTATGGCGTCGATTTTCCCAAGTTGGACAATAACATTTTTCTTTTCATGTCTTTGAACTATACCGGTTACAATATCCTTTTCTTTTGTTATATACTGATTGTAAAGTATTTCTCTTTCAGCTTCCCTGAATTTTTGAACAACAACCTGTTTTGCAGTCTGAGCAGATATTCTTCCAAAATTTCTCGGTGTAATAACTTCGTTATAAGTATCGCCTATATGGTAATTTGGTCCGAGTATTCTCGCTTCTGCATAAGAAATCTGTGTTGCCGGGTCTTCCACATTCTCAACTATTTCTTTTTGGGCATATACTGCAACTTCGCCTGTTTCACGGTTGATTTCGACTTTTATATTCTGTGAAGAGCCGAAATTCTTTTTGCATGCCGATACCAGAGATGCTTCTATAGCGTCGAATATAACTTCTTTATCAATGCCCTTTTCTTTTTCAATAGTGTTAAGAGCCTCAATAAATTCAGCTCTGTCAACTTTATCCATTTTAAAACCTCCTTAAAATATCACTGCAAGCCGCACGGAAGCAACGCTTTTTCTATCAAATGCCAATTCCTGCCCGTTATCATCGGTTATTACTATGTTATTGTCCATAAGTCCTTTAAGAGTACCTTGGAACTCTTTTGAACCGTTAAATGGTTTATAAAGTTTAACATCAACTATTTCGCCTGAATATTTTTCAAAATCAGAATCTTTTTTAAGCGGTCTGTCAATTCCAGGTGAGCTTACCTCGAATATGTAAGCCTGCTCAATAGGGTCTTCCTTATCAAGAATTTTTTCTGCTGTTTTGCTGAAAATTTCGCAGTCATCAATAGTAATTCCGCCTTCTTTGTCGAGATATACCCTAAGATAATAATTTTGACCTTCTTTTACAAACTCAACATCGGCTATTTCAAAATCCATATCCTCAGCTGTTTTAGAGAGCAAAAGCTCTACTTTTTTAGCTGTATTCATTGTATTTGCCACTAAAACTCACCCCTATTCTAACATCTTCCTAACTTTTTTAAATTCCTTTAAGTATTTGAAACTTTTTATAACTTTTTCAAATAAGAGTAAACAAAAGAGTGGGCTAATACACCCACTCTTGCTTAAACCACTATTCCATCTACTGCATTATACCACTTATGGTAAGATGTTGCAACAAAAACTTTTATCTGTAAATAATTTCATTTCTTTTCGGTCCGTTAGAAACTATAGTAATAGGATAACCTAATTCTTTTTCTATAAACTCAATATAATTTCTTGCGTTTTCAGGCAAGTCTTCATATTTGGTAATACCGCGTATGTCACTTTTCCAGCCCGGAAGTACCTTATAAACAGGTTTTGCCTTTTCAAGAAGCGGTGTTACAGGGAATTCCTTTGTAACCTCTCCGTCTATTTCGTAACCTACACAAACAGGTATTTCATCAAGATAACTTAAAACATCAACTACTGTAAAAGCGATGTCTGTTGTACCTTGAAGCATACAGCCATATCTTGCCGCAACACAGTCAAACCAGCCCATTCTCCTTGGACGACCTGTAGTAACGCCAAACTCACCGGCATCTCCGCCCCTGACTCTGAGTTCTTGAGCCTCATCGCCAAATATTTCGCTTACAAAAGCTCCTCCGCCTACAGCGCTTGAATATGCTTTAACTACTGTGTAAACTTTCTCAATCTTATGAGGAGGTATTCCGGCGCCTATAGAACCAAAGCCGGCTAAAGTAGAAGAAGAAGTTGTCATTGGATAAATACCATGGTCAGGGTCTTTAAGAGCGCCAAGCTGACCTTCAAGAAGTATCTCCTTGCCTTCTTTAATAGCTTTATTAAGATATTCTGCCGTATTAGTTATGTATGGGGCAACAAATTCTTTGTAACCCATAACCTCATCAAATATCTTCTGCGGATCAAGAAGTTCATGATGGTACAAGTGCTCTAAAAGCACATTTTTAATCTCACATGCGGCTTTAATTCTTTCCATAAGAATATCTTCATGGAAAAGGTCGCAAATCTGAATACCAGTTTTAGCATATTTATCGGAATAAAAAGGAGCAATTCCGCTTTTCGTTGAACCGAACTTTTTGTCGCTTAATCTCGCTTCCTCAAGCGTATCAAAAAGTATATGGTAAGGCATTAGAAGCTGAACTCTGTCAGAAATAAGAATTTTAGGCTCTTTTATGCCGCTTTCCTTAATGTAATTAAGTTCTTTAATAAAATATGGAACATTGAAGGCAACACCGTTTCCGATTATATTAACAGTGTTCTCATTAAAAACACCTGAAGGCATTTGATGAAGGGCATGTTTACCATAATCATTTATAATTGTATGACCTGCATTGCTTCCGCCTTGAAAACGTATAACAATATCAGCGTTTTCAGCCAGCATATCCGTAATTTTGCCTTTACCTTCATCGCCCCAGCAGGAACCGACTATTGCTTTAACCATTGAGTATCACTCCTGTAAAATCAAATAATATTTTTAGTGTATTAATATTAACACCAAAGTTACGATATAATTATATTCTATTTTTAACTATAAGTAAAATAAATACTTTTTATACTTGTTATAATTCATATTTATATAAACAAAAATAAAAACCGCAGCCTATATAAACTGCGGTTCGTTTTTAAATTATACTCTTATTTCTTCTGCTTCATTGCTTAAAAGGTTTTTGTTGGCTTCAAGAGCAGGTTTTACAAAATTTTCTATAAATTCCTCTGTCTGCTGCGGCGCACGACCTACAAAATTTCTTGCGTCCATTATTGAGTTAAGTTCTTCTATTGTAAGACCAAATGAAGGGTCAGCGGCTATTCTTTCTAACAAATCGTTAGGCTTGCCCTCTTCCTTAACAACTCTTCCGGCTGCCATAGAATAAACACGGATTTTCTCATGAAGTTCCTGCCTGTTTCCGCCTTTTTTAACTGCGTCCATCATAATATTTTCTGTTGCCATAAAAGGAAGCTCATTGTTAAGGTGCTGCTCAATTACTTTAGGATATACCACAAGACCATCTACAACATTTCTGTAAAGGCTGAGTATGGCATCTGTTGCCAAAAATGCTTCCGGTACGCTTATTCTCTTATTTGCTGAATCATCAAGCGTCCTTTCAAACCATTGTGTTGAAGCAGTTACAGCAGGATTCATGGCAGCAGAAATAACATATCTTGCAAGAGAGCCTATTCTCTCACTTCTCATTGGGTTTCTCTTATAAGCCATAGCCGATGAACCAATCTGGCTTTTTTCAAACGGCTCTTCAATTTCTTTAAGGTGCTGCAAAAGCCTTATATCATTACTAAATTTGTAAGCGCTTTGGGCTATCTGAGAAAGAAGGCTTAATATCTGGTAATCAAGCTTTCGCGGATATGTCTGCCCTGAAACTGCAAAACAGCTCTTAAAGCCCATTTTTTCAGCAATCATGCCGTCAATCTTTTTAACCTTTTCATGGTCGCCGTCAAACAGCTCCAAAAAGCTTGCCTGCGTGCCTGTAGTACCTTTAGAGCCAAGAAGCTTAGCCTTTGAAAGCTGATGGTCTAAGTCTTCCAAATCCATCATAAGGTCCTGAAGCCATAAAGACGCTCTTTTGCCAACAGTTGTAGTCTGTGCCGGCTGAAAATGAGTAAAGCCAAGAGTCGGCATATCTTTATACTCCATAGCAAACTTTGAAAGCTCGTTAATTACATTAACAAGTTCTTTTTTTATAAGCTTTAAAGCTTCTGTCATAATAATAATATCAGTGTTATCGCCTACATAACAGCTTGTAGCGCCTAAATGAATAATAGGCATAGCTGATTTTGCCTGCATGCCAAAAGCGTATACATGGCTCATAACATCATGACGGACAATTTTCTCTCTTTCTTCTGCCACTTCGTAATTAATATCGTCCTGATATTTTTTCATTTCAGCAATCTGTTCGTCTGTTATGTTAAGCCCAAGCTCTTTTTCTGTTTCAGCAAGAGCAATCCATAATTTGCGCCATGTTTTGAATTTAAAATCCGGTGAAAACAGATAGCTCATTTCTTTGCTTGAGTATCTTGAATTAAGCGGATTTTCGTACTTTGTCCTCATTAATAATCCTCCTGTTTGGCATTAAAACTTTAATCAACGCCAATTTACAAAACTAAAGCGGGAATAAAAATCAGAATATATAAACTGCTAAATGCCCGCTTTTAATATAATTTTACATCAGTGCAGCTAATTTATTTTGTTATTCTTCTCCAAACTTCCTGATAAGCTTCCTCAACATTTCCAAGGTCGCGGCGGAAACGGTCTTTATCAAGTTTTTCATTTGTCTCAGCGTCCCAAAGTCTGCATGTATCAGGTGAAATTTCATCAGCGAGAATAACTCTGCCGTCATAACGACCGAATTCAATTTTAAAGTCTATAAGCTTAATGCCTGCTTTAAGGAAGAATTTTTTAAGAAGCTCGTTGATTTTAAGGGCTTGCTCAGAAATAGAATCAATTTCTTCTTTTGTTGCAATGCCAATAGCAAGAGCCTGAAGCTCATTAATCATAGGGTCGCCAAGCTCGTCATTTTTATAAGAAAACTCAAGTATTGGATTTTTAAGCGGAGTTCCTTCCTCAACACCGAACTTTTTGGAAAAACTTCCAGCAGCTACATTCCTGATTATAACTTCAAGAGGAACTATTGAAACACGTTTAACAAGTGTTTCCCTGTCACTCAGTTCTTTTACAAAATGAGTTTCTATGCCATTTTCTTCAAGATATTGCAAAATAATATTTGTCATTTTATTGTTTATTACGCCTTTGCCCATAATCTGCCCTTTTTTAAGACCGTTAAAAGCTGTGGCGTCGTCTTTATAATCTACAATAAGAAGTTTTTCATCATCAGTCTTAAATACCTTTTTAGCTTTGCCTTCGTAAAGCATGTCAAGTTTTTCCATAAAAATAAACCTCCCACAAAATTCATTCGGCTGCTTCTGCTAATTACAACTAACCATTTCCATTTTTTATAACAGATAAATCAGACAAATCAATGCTGAATTTTATATAATCTTATTTCAAAAGTTCTTCAAGCTTCTCACTTGCTTTTTCAAGCGGTTTTAAATCAGCTTTATAAACCATGCCTTTATCACAGTAAAGCGCAGTTTCCGGATTAATAGGCATCTGACCTATAACGTCTATGCCATAACCGTCGGCTACTATATCTATTTTGCTTTCACCGTAAAGATAAATCTTTCTGCCGCAGTCAGGGCAAGCAACATAACTCATATTTTCAATAATGCCAATAATAGGCACATTCATAAGCTTTGCCATATTAACGGCTTTGCCTACAATCATGCTTACAAGTTCCTGAGGTGAAGAAACAATAACTATTCCGTCTATAGGCATTGACTGAAATACGGTAAGCGGAACATCGCCTGTTCCCGGAGGCATATCTACAAAAAGATAATCCACATCTTCCCAAATTACTTCCGAGTAGAACTGCTGAACAACACCGGCTATAATAGGACCTCTCCAAACAACAGGGTCTGTGTCATTATCTACAAGAAGATTTACACTCATAACCTCTATTCCGTTTTCGCTTTCCACAGGAAGCATACCATACTGGTTGCCGCCTGCTTTTTTATTAATTCCGAACATTTTAGGTATTGAAGGACCTGTAATATCAGCATCAAGTATACCAACTTTATATCCCTTGTTTTTCATTGAACAAGCCAGCATTGATGTAACAAGGGATTTGCCAACGCCGCCTTTTCCGCTTACAACGCCAATTATTTTTTTAATATGGCTGTATTTGTTAGGCTCAATAATCATACTTTCCTGAGTTCTCTCACTGCAGTTTTCTGAGCAGCTTGAGCAGTCATGTGAGCAATTTTCACTCATTAAAATCAGCTCCATTTCTATTTTCTATTTTTAAATTATAAGCTTTTCAACATGCAAATGTCAATAAAAGCATTAACAAATAACATATTGCTGTTAATTAAAGGCTTAAACTACAAAAACCCTTCTTAAAATTCAGAAGGGTTTGTTTTTTTAGTAGCTTACATTTCCTACACCTAAATAAGGTTCAGGACTTACTGCTTTACCGTTTACTCTTACCTCAAAGTGACAATGGTTTCCTGTTGAATTTCCTGTTGAACCGCATTTTGCAACTACTTGCCCTCTTGTTACGGACTGACCTTTTGAAGCAACAAGACTTGAATTATGTCCGTAAAGCGTAACAAGCCCGCCGCCGTGGTCAATCATTATCGTATTTCCATAGCCGTTCATCCATCCTGAATAAATAACCGTTCCAGCTTCAGCCGCCACTATATTGGAGCCGTATGGGGCAGGAATATCATAACCGGTATGAAGTTCACGTCTTCCGCTTATAGGGTTGTTTCTGTTAATAAAACCGCTGCTTAAACTCGATGAAGATGCTGCTTTTGCAGGTACAGGCCAGTTAAGCTGACCGCCTGTATATACATAGCTTGATGAATAAGATGACGATGACAGTGCCTGATTAATAAGGGCTTCAACCTGTCGGCTTGCCTTTTCATCATTGGCAATCATTTCTTCATACATAGCCTCATCATTTTGATACTGAATAAGCTTTTCTTTCTTTTCAGCCATTATTTCATCAAGTTCTTGTTTCTTCTGCTCATTTTCTTTAACAAGTTCTTCAACTTCGGCTTTTTCTTCAGCGATTTCTGCTGTTTTAACTTTTATTGTATTTTCAGCTTCTTTAAGATTTGAAAGTATTTCGTTGTCGTATTCCATTATGTCCTCTACGTACTGAATCCTTGCAAGCATATCAGATATGCTTTTAGACTCGAATATTACGTCAAGGTATCCTGTAGTGCCATTTTCGTAGAAAAACTTAATTCTATCGCCAAAAACACCAAACTGCTTTTCTTTTTCTTCAGTCGCTTTTTCAAGCTCTGCCTCAGACTGTTCCAATCTTCCTGAAACATCGTTAAGGTCTTCCAATGACTTATCGTATTCTTCGCTCGCTGCCGCAAGAACCTGATCAAAAGCGTCTATCTCCTGCTGCAAAGTAAGCTGCTGCTGTTTGGCATTTTCAAGAGCTGCCTTGGCTTCCTTAGTTTTTTTAGCCAAAGCATCTCTTTCATTTTGGAGCTGCTGTAATGTTTTGGCTTTAGCTGTAGTGCTTGGAGTAAAAACCATAGCCGCCGTAAGCATTATGCAGCATGCAGCCAGCATTCTTTTAGCCTGAATAACATATCTTTTCATTTACTGCCCTCACAACCTTTAAAATTATATATAAGCAACTTAAAGCAGACAGCAGGACTTAACCCCCACCGTCTGCTTGTTAAAAGCAATATTATCTAATTACTCTTTTTGCCATTACATAAGTTCTGGCACTGTAGTCATCAGCCAAAGACGAAATAGTAACACCATAAACCTTGCCTGATGAAGAATGTATGTATTGGTTACCGCCTATGTAGATACCTACATGCGAAATTCCCCCGTCATTAACACCGTCTGTATCAAAGAAAACCAAATCCCCGGCTGCAAGCTCACTCTTAGAAATCTGAACACCATCTGAATAAGCCATTGATGATGAACTTCTCTGTAAGTTAATGCCAAAATTTTTAAATACCGAATAAACAAAACCGGAACAGTCAACACCGGTATTAAGGTTTGTTCCGCCCCAAACATAAGGAGTGCCGATAAACTGCTGAGCATAAGCAACAACAGCTTGTCCCTTTTCAGATGAAGAAGAACCTCTTGACGGCTTTTCACCATCTCTTATAGAAACATACTCAGCACTAACAAAACCTGTAACATTTCCATCAGTAACTTTAATCCAGTCATTGCTTACAGCAAGTACATCAACATAATCGCCGTACTCTAATGTAGTAAGTATGTCAAAGTCTGTACCGGCTCCGCTTCTTACCCTAAGACCGCTTGTAGCAGTTACTGCAGCATATTTATTTGAAACTTCAGTAAAATTATTCTCTGAATC
This sequence comes from uncultured Clostridia bacterium, assembly GCA_944383885.1. GTDB lineage: Bacteria > Bacillota > Clostridia > Lachnospirales > Anaerotignaceae > Neoanaerotignum_A. Next base: position 58,105 of record CALWRF010000028.1, read on the forward strand.
TACTGGAGAAGCAGATAAAGCAGAAGCTGCTGCAACAGCTGACTCTTCTTTTTGAGAAGCACTGCTGTCCGGCGCTACTTTATCTAAAATTTCACCGTCAACAAATTCCTTGCTGACATAAGCGATGTCGCCATTTGTTCTTACTATTTTATACCAGCTGTCGCTGCTTGCAACAACTGTTACCGTATCACCTGTATTAACTGTGCCTACTATTTCTGATTGGGAAGAAGCTGAATTTCTTACATTAACCTGATCAGCACCAACTTTCCCTTCAGCCTGTGATACGATTATGTAGTCAGAAAAAACATAAGCTTCCTGATTATTGTAGTTTATCTTATACCAATTTCCTTCATTAGAAAGAATATCAATTTCGTCCCCTTCAAAAAGAAGACCAAGTTTTTCAGACTCGGTATCAGCCGACTGTCTGACATTTATTTGGTTTGCGTTTACAACACCCTTGTTCTCCGCAAAAGCGGCCATACTGCACCCGACAGCTAATAATGTGCCTAAAACAGCTGCCGAAGGTAATATCCCCTTCATTTTCATGAATAGCCTCCAATCAAATGTTACATTTTTGTTACAGACTTAGTATAAAAAATAATCCTATAAATGTCAATAGGTTTTTATTAATTACAAGCCTTTTACACATATTTTGTTATAAATGCACAAAATATACCAACATATAACTTAATTATGACAATTCTATTAAATTATATTGCTTTATATAATGCGGCATTTATTAAGTAATTGTTACATAAAAAGTTATTCATGAAACAAATTTTAAATTAATGTTGAGGTTAATTTAATAATTTATTACATATATTAAAAATAATACATGTAACCGAAAAAGCAGATACCCCTTGAACAAAGCAGTAACCTCACGCTGAAATCAAGTAGTTCTTTTATTTTTAATTTCAGCATATACTTCATACAGAGGAACATTGAATCTTTGAGCAATTTCTCTTACGCAATCATATTCAGGATACATTCTCAGCCCTTTTTTGGTATATACACATTTTACCCTTACAGGGCCATAAAGTGTATCCACTTCCTCAAATGTTCTTGTAAGGCATGTTCTGTTTTCAGTGCGACAGCGTATTCCAATGGCAGTAGTTTCCTCAAAAATAATATCTTCCATTGTTTCTTTCAAGCCGCCGTCACAAATAACAGTGAGCTTATAAGCCGGACGGTTTTTTTTCATATAAATAGATGTATAAAAAGCATCCTTTGCCCCGGCTTTAAAAAGTCTCTCTAAAACATAGCCCAGCATTTCCCCTGTAGAGTCATCAATGTTTGTTTCAAGAATTGTAATGCTGTCTGTATATCTTTCAGGCATAATTCTTAACCCTCGGTTTCCCCAATCATTACCCTAAGAATATTAGGGATAGAGAAATTTCTTTTTCCCGCGCCATAACCTGTAGCTGTAAGCTTCATAGGCGGGCACATACCAAAACTTTCTGAAAGTTCTGCTATTATTGCAGCACCAGTTGGTGTAACCATCTCACCCATAACGTCTATCTGGCGATATATAACATTGGAATCAGCAAAAATTTCTGCTGTTGCAGGAGCAGGAACCGGCATGTGACCGTGCTGACACTTTACAAACCCATGTCCATCGTTAACGACAGATGAACAAATAATATCAGGTTTAATCATATCAATTAAAATAGCCGTTCCTATAATATCAGCTATAGAATCAAGAGCTCCTACTTCATGAAAATGCACTTCATTAAGAGGTTTTGAGTGTACTTTAGCTTCGGCTTTAGCAACACGCATAAAAATTTTTTTTGCCATTTCTTTCGCATTTTCCGAAATGGAACTGTTATCAATAATAGCATTTACATCATCTATATTCCTGTGGACATGGGCGTGAGTATGCTCATGGGAATGGGCATGTTCATGTGTATGCTCATGGATATGCCCGTCATGAATATGTCCGTGGTCATGATGATGCCCGTGCTCGTGGTGATGATGTTCTTCGTCCAAATACTCGCCGTTAGTGAGTATTACATCAACATCCTGCGCGCCTATGCCGCTTTTTTCGGTTCTTGAAAACTTAATTTCAAAGCCTTCAACATTGAGCTTTTTCATTTCAGCTAAAAAAGCGTCTTTATCTATTCCAAGGTCTATTAACGCAGCAAGAGTCATATCACCGCTTATACCTGAAAAGCAGTCAAAGTATAAAACTTTTTTCATTAATTTCCAACTCCCAACTTATTAATACTGTTAGCTGTATATCCGGCTCCAAAACCGTTGTCTATGTTTACAACAACTACACCATTCGCGCAGCTGTTAAGCATACAAAGCAGAGATGAAAGACCGTTAAAATTAGCTCCGTATCCTACAGATGTAGGAACAGCAATTACCGGCTTATCGGTAAGACCGCCTATTACGCTGGCAAGGGCTCCTTCCATTCCCGCTACGGCTATAACCACATTAGCTTTAGTAATAACATCAAGCTTTGATAACAGCCTGTGAAGTCCTGCCACGCCAACATCGTATAAACGCTCAACATTGTTGCCAAGATATTCACACGTAATAGCCGCTTCTTCAGCCACCGGTATATCACTTGTGCCGCCGGTTGCCACAACAACCGTTCCGCCGGTTTTTTTAAGCGGCTCACGTTCTATTTTAATTATTCTTGCCGCCTCATAATAAACAGCATCATCATAAGCAGCTTTAACAGCGTTATACTTTTCCTTGTCTGCTCTTGTTCCAAGTATATTTTTTGTGCCTGCCTCAAGCATTCTGCCTATAATTCCTACTATTTGTTCTGCGGTTTTTCCAGCACAGTAAATCACTTCAGGACAGCCGTTTCTCATTTCCCTTTGATGGTCAATTACAGCATATCCTAAATCCTCAACCGGCGCTATTTTAAGTTTGCGCTCAGCTTCCTCAAGTGTAATATTTCCATTTTTGTAATCGTCAAGTAATTTTTTAATGTCCAATCTGAGCACCTCAATCCATACTTCCGCTTCTAAAGCCTTCTAAGTCAAGAGTTACATATTTATAACCTATATCTTTTAAAAAGGAAACAATGGAATCATCATTTATAAAGTCCGTAAAGTATTTACGCGGAATTTCAATTCTGGCTATATCACCATGCACACGTACCCTGCCGGATAATATGCCTTTGTCCGCTAAAAACTTTTCCGCTTTTTCTACCTTTAAAAACGCCTCTTTTGTTAATTCTGTGTTATACATAAACCTTGTTGCTAAACAGGAATTAGAAGGCTTGTCCCATGTTTCAAGACCCATTTGTTGCGCTGCCTGTCTAATTTCATTTTTTGTAAACCCGGCTTCATAAAGCGGGCTTACAATGCCAATTTCTTCAGCCGCTTTTGCTCCCGGTCTGTAATGTTTGGCGTCATCAGCGTTTTTTCCGTCGGCAATTAAATTGTAACCCTCTTTGCCGGCTCTTTCAATTACAGCCTGCATAATATTCTTTTTGCAGTAGTAGCACCTCTCTTTCGTGTTGTTCCTGAACTGGCTTACGCTAAATACGTCTACGGTTTCCAAAAACACTTTAACACCTGCATTTTCTGCAAGGCGCAAAGCATCTTGCACATCTTTAGCTGCCACATTATCCCCTTTAACCATAACGGCTATAACGCTGTTGCCTAATGTTTTTGCCGCCATGTTAAGAAGAAAGTCCGAGTCTGTGCCGCCCGAATACGCTATGCATACTTTGCCATAGCCTTTAAGAATATCACTTAGCCTCTCGATTTTTTTGTCAATACACATTGTTCTCCTCCATACCTACTGTGAAATAACACTTTTGTTTCCGTCTATCTGGAAATAAGTTTGTGGCACAACACCTTTAATTATTGTATCTATGAGCATAATTTTTCTTGTTGCTGTTACATCAGTGCTCTTTAAAGGATTAACAAGCCTCATAGTGACTTCAACAGTAAGCCATACTTTATAATTAGTCTGATTAATACCTGCCGCCGTAAAAGATGTTTCATAATCAACGGAGGTATCGTCCTTATATACCAGAGCAAAACTTACGTCAGGTCCGGTATTGGATAATATGTCAACGCCGCAGGCGGCGCCGAGAGGTATCGCTATTTTCTTTTTGCCCTGCTTTGAAAAAACATCATCTAATTTGCTGTCAACAATTGAACATAGGTTATTTACAAGCACTGTATCAGCAGATACGGTTTTTGTTTCATTATGTACGCTGATAAAATCTGATGATTTTAAACCCAATTCATCAATACTTTGCCTTACCACGCTGTCAATTGTTTTATCTGCAAAAGACTTGGCTTCAAAACAGGATATTTCAATAAGAACGGGCATAATTCTTTTATTAATGCCCGATAATATTATAACAGAAAATAAAATAAATACAAACATAATGAGCATATTTTTTAAATTTTTTTTAGTTTTTTTGTTTATAATCAGCATAAACATCACCTTTAAATATTTTATGCCCGAAAGCTTGTCATAAATTATCAAATTTAAAGCATAAACATAGCTTAAAAATATAAAATTCCATTAAAACAAGATAAAGTTATTAATTTTTTTGTATTTTATATTATTTTGCTTTATTAAAATTGGCAATTCTGTTATAATCCTTTCTTGAAAGGAGGCATACTATGAACTACTCTCAGGATGCCAATCACAGACGCAGAAACACTAAAAGAAGAAAACGCAGAAAAAAGAAAGCTACAATAGGCATAATTATTCTAAGAATAATTGTAGTATTGGCTGTAGTAGGATGTTTTGCAGTAGGCGGCGCTTTTATAGGAGCATATACAGGCATTATAGAAAGTGCTCCTGCCCTAAGCTCAATAGATGTTACACCTGAGTCGTATACTTCAATTATTTACGATGAAAATGGCAATGAAATCGATACCCTTCATGGAGAAGAAAACAGAGAATACGTTAAACTCTCACAAATTCCTGTTAATTTGCAAAATGCTGTTATCGCAATAGAAGATGAGCGGTTTTACGAACATAATGGTATCGATATAAAAGGTATGTTCAGGGCGCTTTTTGTAAATATCAAGAACATGGAGTTTTCACAGGGCGCAAGTACAATAACACAGCAGCTTATGAAAAACGAAGCCCTTACTTCCGAAAAAAAGCTCAGCAGAAAAATTCAAGAACAGTATCTGGCTGTCAGCTATGAAAAAGAGCTTACAAAAAAACTCGGCTCTAAAAAACTCGCCAAAGATTATATACTTGAGCTTTATCTTAACACCATATCATTAAACCATGGTCTTAATGGAGTTCAGGCAGCGGCTAAATTCTATTTTGGCAAAGATGTAAGCGAGCTGTCGCTTGCTCAGTGCGCATCAATAGCCGGCATAACAAAAAATCCTTCAGCTTACTCTCCTTTAAGCCACCCTGACCAAAACAGGGAAAGAATGCTTCTTGTGCTTGATAAAATGCTCAGCCTTGGTTATATTACACAAACCGAGTATGACGAAGCCTGTGCTGAAGATGTGGCAAGCGAAGTTATAGGCATAAACGATACAAACGAAGGTACGGAATCATACCACAGCTATTTTGTTGATTCTGTAATTGTGGAATTGGCAGACCAACTTATGGAAGAAACACCGGGCTTAACTAAGCAGCAGGCATATAACCTTATATACAGCGGCGGTCTTCAGATTTACACAACAATAAATACTTCAATACAAAACCAAATGGAAGAGTCTTTTGCCAATGATTCTCTCTTCCCGCCTAAATGCAGTACATTAACGGCAAGCTATACAATTTCTGTTTCAGACGATACTACCGGAGAACAGGAAAATATATACCGCGAGCAGATTGTTGCAGATTATAACGAAGCTGAAGCTTTTGCCCAGTCTGTTAAAGACGAAGTTTTAAGCCAGGGCAAAACAATGATACTTGATAAGCTCAATGTCGCTAAATCCCTTCAGTCTGCAATGGTGATAATAGATTATCATAACGGACATGTTAAAGGCATTATAGGCGGACGCGAAAAAACAGGCGACCTTGTTTTTAACCGCGCAACTCAGGCTTTAAGGCAGCCAGGTTCCTGTTTTAAAGTGCTTGCTTCATACGCCCCTGCAATCGATCAGGGCATTGTTATGCCGGGAACAGGAATAAGAGATGAATATTTTGAATATAACGGATGGGTTCCTAAAAACTGGTACAGTTCCGGTTACAGAGGCATGTGCACAGTCCGTGAAGGTATTGAGGACTCACTTAATATACTGGCAGCCAAAGTTATAGTTATGGTAGGTGTTGACACAGCTCTTGATTACCTTGAAAATTTCGGCTTTACAACACTTGTAACTGAAACTAATGAAAACGGGTTAAGCGACCGCGTTCCAGCTATTTCTCTTGGCGGAATAACAAACGGCGTATCTGTTTTGGAGCTTACCGCTGCATACAGCGCTATAGCAAACGGCGGAGAATATATAAAACCAATATTCTATACAAAAGTACTTGACCATAACGGAAATGTTCTTATAGACAATACAACACCTGAAAGCCACAGAGTTATAAAGGAAACTACAGCCTATATGCTTACGGATATGATGAAAGGCGTTATCACACGCGGTACTGGTACACTTGCAAGATTTACAAATATAAGCATGTCTGAAGCTGGCAAAACTGGCACAACAAGCGATGACAAAGACCTTGTTTTTGTTGGCTATACACCATACTACTGCGCCGGAATTTGGATGGGTTACGATAACCCTAAAAAGATAGAATATGATAAGAGCTATCACCTGCTTTTATGGAAAGATATTATGGAAAACATACATCAAGGTCTTTCTGACCCAGGATTTGCAAAACCATCAGGTCTTACAACAAGCAGTATATGTTCTGTTTCCGGTAAATCTCCAAGCAATCTCTGCTCACAGGACTATTACGGAAATACAATAGCTACCGATATCTGCGCAGCTGAATATGTAAACAATACAGGCTCGTGCGATGTGCATAAGCAGTTTACTGTATGTTCAGAGACAGGCAGGCTTCCTGGTCCAAATTGCAAAACCATGACAGTTGTTTTAGCAGTTGAAGGAGAAGAAGGCAGCTATGAAATTAAAAACGCCCCTTCTGAAGCTCCGGAAGGCAAAGTCCTTATTAATCTTAACGAAACTTGCACGGCAGAACATGAACCTGACATAAGTGATATTATGTCAGAAGAAGGCGGTGTTATTTCCGGCAACGCTGAAAACAACGGCTCCTCACATTCTCAGTTGCCTGAAAATAATGAAAATACAGGAATTGGAAATTCAGAAAATACTGACAATAATGAAAATTCAGAAAATTCAGGCGTGCAGCCTGTAGAGCCTGTTGAAAACGGTGAAGATAATCAGGCTCCTGAAACTGAACCTGAAAATCCTGCGCAAGACATTGCATCTGAGCAGCAAAACAGCGATTCAGACACAACTCTTCTTCCTGGCATACTTGATGAATAACTAAAAATAATACTATCTAGTCTGCAATTCAGCTATAAGGGCTTGTTTACCGCAAACCGGCAGCAAACAAGCCCTTTAGTTTTGCCATTAATATCGCTTATTGATAAATAAATATAATCCGCAAACATCTCTATATAAATTCAATAGTTTAAAATTCTGTAAATAAAATAATTCACTTTGAAAAACTATGAGTCTATTCCTCTTATAAATAAGAAACAGGGAGAGTAAAAATTATAAATTTCTATTACATTCTTAAAAAGAATAATTTATAAATAAGCAAGTGTGAAAAGTTTAAAAATTTAACTTTCACCCCTTTTTATGCATATCCGTTTTTCTGCATACCGAATTTGTTTTATTAAATTTAATTTATATATTCAACGCTGACATCTAAATTAAATCAAAAAAATTTAAAATGTAACATTGTTTGGGTCAGCCCCGGTAATGCTGTTATATTGGTTTTCGTTCATGCCATCTATTGTTTTCATATCCTCAGCAGACAGTTCAAAATCAAATACATCTATATTCTGCGCAATTCTCTGCGGATTGGTTGAACGCGGAATGGTTACTAAATTTTGCTGTAAATCCCACCTAAGCATTATTTGAGCTGACGTTTTATTATATTTCATGCCTATTTCATTTAAAACAGGATTATTAATTAGCGTGCCTGAGCCAAGCGGAGACCATGCCTCACAAATTATATCTTCTTTTTTGCAGTATGCTATAAGGTCTTTTCTTGTATTTTTAGGATGAATTTCTATCTGGTTAACCATTGGCGCTATCGACTGGATTTTTTCAAGCTCTTTTAAATGATGGATTTCAAAATTACAAACACCTATCGCCCTGACAAGTTTTTCTTCATACAGTTTTTCCAATATTTTCCAAGTTTCACAATAGCATCCTTCTATTGCCCAGTGAATCAAATATAAATCAACATACTCCATATTAAGCATTTTAAGAGAGTTTTCAAAAGCTTCTCTTTGCTTGTGTTCTCTCTGGGCGTCATTCCAAATTTTAGTTGTAATAAAAATATCTTCTCTTTTAATACCAGATTCAGCAACAGCTATTCCAACTTCTTTTTCGTTCCTATAACGTGTGGCAGTGTCGATGTGCCGGTACCCATTTTTCAAAGCTGAATTAATGGAAGGCATAGTTTTATCTCCCATGTTATACACGCCCAATCCAATATATGGAATGTTAACATTGTTGCGTAAAACAGCACAAGATTTTGAATTAAGCATATACATCACTCCTTCTTGAAACTATAATAACTGTAATTAATCCTCAATTCTTTCAATAAGAAAGTATACAGGTCTTAAACCGTCAGTATAGCATGTTATCTGCTTTCCTTAACATTTAATCCATGAAAAATTTCCGCCTGTAATAAGCGAAACTATATCTTTATGTATATCAGCCCATGCAAAGCCGCAGAAGCCTTCAGGCATTTTACTTACTTTTTCAGTAAAAAACACCTGTCATTCTTTAAATGTTTCGCAGTAATCCAAGTTATGGTCTTTTGAATATTTTTCAATAAGCTCATTCATAAGAGTCCTCTTTAAAACAGTAATTTTTACTTTCACCATAACCCATTTTCACTTTCATAAATCAACAATTAGTTTTCTGCCATTTATTTATTAATTCCGCCATTAAAACCATGTCGTTACTATCATAATTATGATTTACAGGCAAAGCGAGAATTCTTTCACTGCGCTTTATTGAATCAGTATTGCTGCGTAGCTGAGGTATATTTTTAATATTCCAGTATACGGCAGTAAACACTTTATTTTGTGCCAGATAATTTTTAAGGGAATCCCGTTCTTTTAAATATATAGGATATACAAACATACAGTCATTATTACCTATATCATTAAACACAGGCTTTACAGCGTCAAAATTTATATTCTCCATAAGAGTTTTTACATTGCTTATTCTTCTTTTTCTAATCTCTGATACACTAAAACATGAAAGGACAAACTTATCAAAATCAGGCATTTTCGTTAAACGCTCAGTTTTATTATATTTTTCTGTTAATTCACTATCGAATTTATCAAAATATTTGTCAATTAAATTTGTGTCTGCTGTTAAACCGTTTCTTATAAAAAACTGCATTATCATAGCGTAAACTCTTTGAGGGTCATGCCTTTGTTCTAAATTTTCATATAATTTTTTGTCAAGTTTTTCTTTGCTGTATAAAACTCCGCCGCATGGAGAAGGAAACCATTTATAAAGGGCACATACACCATAATCTCCAAAAGTAAGAGGTGATGAAAGAAAAGAATGTGTTGTATCCTCAACTATCATAAAACCATATTTATTTTTTAATTCCAATAGTTTTTCTCTCTGTTCCACAGACAGCAGTTTGCCGCAAAACTGCACAACGCAAACTAATTTTACCTTAGGAGTTACTACAGCCTCAAGCGATTTGAAATCTATTGAAAAATCATCATTAATATGGTAGAAATTTATTTTACCAAATGAAGAAAACCCTTGAATAACTGAAGAGCAAGTATAATCAGGCAATAAAACTTCAGCGTTTTTATAAAGTATTGATACAGCTTTAAGAGCAGCTCTTCCGCAGTCTAAATACAATGTATTATATCTGGAAAGATAGTCAAATACAGAATCTTTAACCACAGAAAGGCTACCGGGGTCAAGGTCGTAATAATAAGAATGGTTAATTATTTTAGTCATTTCCTTTTATCACCTCAACACTTAATATATTTTACATTAATATTAATAAAATAAATTCCATTTAGTAACAGATATATAGACATATATTTTTATGCACTTGCACAATTAATATAAACCTTGATATTTCATCACTCTATTAAGACTTTATGCCATGTGCTTAAACATTATTGGCAGAAGAAGTCTCATTTTTTCTGACTCCAAATACAGAAATGAGCAATAAAATAACCGAACCGAGCGCCATATACAGAAAGGCAACATTCATTCCATGAATCGGTGCATTGTCGCCATAGTAAGCAGCTGAACTCGTACTAACCGCAGTCATAATCCCTACAAATACTGCCGAGCCAATAGAACCTGCTATCGTTCTGAAAGAAGTAAGCAGAGAGGAAGCATCTGCCACTTTACTTATGTTGATATGACTTGTTCCCCATGTTAATAACGGCATCATTAAGCTGCCGATTGAAATGTTGCGTGCCACATTAAGCGCAGCTGCCACCCATAGAGGTGTACTCATAGATAGAAAATACATTCCGATATTGCTAAACACTAATATTGCAGAGCCAACAACAAAAATTTTCTTAATTCCAAATTTATCATATATTCTTCCGGCAAATGGGCTGACAATTGTAGTTGCAAGAGAACCCGGCAATGTTACCAGTCCGGACATAACTGCTGAATATCCCATAATGCTTTGCACATATAATGGCATCATAACAGAGGAACCCATCATAACAAAGTAAAGAACCATGCTCGAAATAACACTGACTGTATAGCTGCGGTTGCAGAATATTTTAATATCCAAAAACGGGTGTTCAAGATTCAATTGACGCATAACGAAAAATACGCTTGATACGACGCCAATTAGAAGCGGAACGCCTGCCTGTATGCTTGCAAGACCAAAACTGCTGATATTTCCAATTCCTAATGTGATTCCGCCGAAAGTGAATATGCTGCCTATAAAAGAAATAACATCAAATTTCTTATCCTGAAGTTCCAATATATCTTCAAATACAAGCAGTGACAGCACAAAAGAAATTGCCATAATTACCAAAACCACGTAAAAAATTGATTTCCACCCAAAAGCATCAATCAAAAATCCTGCGATTGTTGGGGCAATAATAGGCGCCGCTGTTGTTGCCAGTCCCTAAGTACCCATCATAGTCCCTTTTCTTTCAATAGGATAGACAGTTAAAATAATAACTTGCGCAGCAGCGGTCAGTATGCCATTTCCGCAGGCTTGCAAAATTCGTCCAAGCATCATCCACATAAAATTTCCTGCAAAAATACTGAATAAAAGACCTATAATAAAACTTCCGATACCTGCTAAATACAATCTTTTGGTACGAAAACAGGTAATCAAAAAAGCTGTTAGAGGCATTACAATTCCCATAGCAAGAGAGTACCCGCTTGTTACCCATTGTCCTGTTGCTGTGCTAATGCCAAAATATTGCGCCAAGTTAGGCAACGCTGTTGTCATAGCTGTTGATAATGTTGATGATGCGATGCCTGAAACAATCAGGCAAGCAAAAATCCACATCCGCCTGCTATCCGTTAACTGAGTCGCTTTTTTGTTTTCCATTGTGTTCCTCCATTCTGTGCCATACTTTTTGATTCAGATTATTTGCCATCTGGCACAGGATTTCTTCCGCTAACTGCATTTGTTCAATATCAATTCCATCGCAGATTGCGTTTCCAAAATCCTGATGTATTTTTTTTATCTGTTTTGCAGCCGGTATTGCCTTTTCAGTCAGGTAAAGGTGTTTTACACGACGGTCTTTATCATCGTTTATTTCGCAAACATACCCTATTTCCGTTAGTTTTTTAATGCTCTTTGTTAAAGTTGCTTTATCAACACGAATGCATTTTACCATTTCCTGCTGAGAAGAGCCCGGATGATCATAGATATATTCCACATAAAACTGCTGTCCCCAGCCAATTTCAAAGTCCGATAACCCTCGGTCATAGTACATTTTCATAAGCCTGTCCAAAATAGATATATAACGTCCGATATCTGAAAAGCAATCATTCATTCTGTAATTACACCTCCTTACAACCGACTTTTTTAGTATAGCACCAAATAAGTAGCGCACGCAACCTTTTTGATATTGGATATATTAAATTTAATAAAAATCAACAAACAAAAAAATATAACATGCAAACTAAATCGTCTGTTTATATAAAAGTTGAATTATAATAGCGAAATGCCTGTTAATTATTTTTTGCCACTTTATGGCTCATAAGCATTTGTATCACTGTAAGCAACATAATATTCAATCAGTGTTCCAGCAATCCACACGGAAATGCTTTTATACAGAGTTATAATTATGACCTTAAGCACTTCTATATAATAGTTAAAAATTTTATATGTTTTTCTCATTTTCATTGATAAGATGGATTTATAGACACATAAAAGAAGCCGGAAACATTTCATCTTCCGGCTTCTTTTGCATACAAATATCTTATTTTACTATATTTTCGCAGAAGTTCATGAGAATTACAGCCGCTTCCGCGCGGGTGGCTTTGCCCTGTGGATTAAGACTGCCGTCGCCCATTCCGCCTATAATGCCCGCATTCACCGCCCAAGCCATAGCCGGCATTGCGTAGTCAGAAATACCTTCATAATCAGAATATTCCCTTATTGCCATTCCGCCTTGGGCAGTGTCATAACCTTTGGACTGTGCGTAACGATACAAAATCGCCGCAAATTCTTCTCTTGTAATATCTTCGCCTACTCCAAAAGTATCGCCATAGCCTGCCGCTATGCCGTTTTCATTTGCCCACGCAATGGCTTTGGCGTAGTATTTATCGCCTGCAACATCTATAAAAGGCGCTGTATCATTCTGTTTTGGTTTGCCTTCCATATTCCATAAAATTACAGCGAGCATTTCTCTTTGCAGATGAGTATTCGGCGAGAACCTACCGCCTCCCATGCCGCTCATAAGCCCGTTATCAGCCGCGTATGTCACAGCATTATAGAACCAGTCGCTTTCTTTCACGTCTGTAAAAGAAACTGTTTCATTTTCTTCGCTTTCTCCTGTTATTTCTTCTGTTTCATTGTGTTCATCTGAATTTTCAGTATCTTCTTCCTCTATCTTTTCCCATTTCGCGTAAATAGTGGTGTCTTTTGTCAGATATACCTCTTCTATTTTCTTTGTCAGGTCTTCATCGGCATACCATCCAACAAACTTATACCCTTCCCTTTCCGGCACATAATCGTCAAGGTCTATTCCGGTATACTCCTCTTTCAGCTCTTTATCCATATCCTCGCCGCCATTGGTGTTAAATGTAACAAAGTAATATGAAGGTGAGCTGCTCCCTGAGGATTTTTTCTTCCAGTTCGCTGTAATTGTGGTATCTCCATTTGGCATAATAAAAGTTGTGCTTGCACTTGAAGCGTCGGCAAATGTACCGCCATTAGAAGACGTCCAGCCACTAAAACTATAGCCTGACCTTGTTCCTGCGTCAATACTGATTTGCCTGCCGCCTTCATATTCGCCTCCGGCTGTGCTGCCGCTGCCGCCGTTTAAATCTACCGTAAGGGTATATGTGTCCGGCTCAGTTTCAACAACAGCAAAGGAGAGAACAACTTGTGCTCTGACGCTTTCTGTTCCGGAAATTGTAAGCGTTTCATTATAATTACCAGCTCCAAGTCCTGTGTTGGGCTGTACAGTAAACTCTGCCGTACCATCCGGCTCAAGTAAGACCGCTCCATCTGTAAAGCCCTCTCCTGCTGTAATGGTATAGTTTGTACTTGTCGGTAAATTTACCGTTATGTTTTGATTTCCCGTATTTGTAAGTACTGCCTTCTGCGCGTCTGGCGCTTCTGTATAGCCTGCCGTTTTACTGCCAAAATTCAGCGCAGCCGGGGACACGGAAATACCATAGCTTGGCGCAATATATTCAGGTATAGTGATTTTCAGCGTCTGGCTTACATTATCTGCCGCATCTTTTACCGCAATGTAAACATCCTTTGCGCCTGCATCCAAAAGATTTGTTATGGTAATGGCATTCTCTCCTTTGGCGCAGTAAGCTCCCGGTTTGGAAGTGTCGATATCCGGTTCATTCTCCCCGCTTTCAACAACTTCATAATAATATTCTCCTGCCTCATCGCTGGTAAACTTTATTGTCGCTGTACTTGTAAATTCTCTGACCGCACTTCCGTCTGTCAGCTTAGGGGCTGTTGTGTCAAAAGCTGACTGCACATCAATCAGCCGGCTTCCATAGTCCGTCTGCTTTGTATTGTCGTTTTCTCCGCCGTTGTACTGCTCATTAAATACGTACAGCTTTGCCGTATCGCTTAATGTTACACCAACAGGGAGTTTAAGACTTGCCTTTCCGTCTGCTCCGTTTGATGTACCGTCTAAGTGCAAAATGCGCCCGTAATGGGTTACCGCATTATTATCTACTATAACAACGGAAATGTATTCATTTTCCCCTGTCTGCGCATTGGAGTAGTAAAATGATATTGCGTCGCCGCTTCTGTTCATTACCGCGTCATAAATAGAAAATTTGCGGTTTTCATCTAAAAGCGTTAATTTCCATTCGTTTCCGCTGTAATCGTCTATAGATGTTAATCCTCCGTCCATTCCGCTTGCGGATTTTCCTCCTTCAGCAGCTGATGTGAATAGTACAGAATTCAGATTCAAGTTAAAAGCAGGACGAGCCGTCAAGTCATTTTCAACAGAGAAAAATTTTACAAAACCATCACTGCTAACCATCCCCGCTGCATTATTACTGTCAGGATTAGGTGAGCGCAGCCACCAATTGTAGGCATTGCCCCCGGCAAATTTCGCTATCAACCCTGGAGCTTTGTCATAATTTCCAACATAATCCGCAAGTTCCCTTGCGGAAAGGAAAAACATCTTATCGTCCGTTGTCAGGCTGCTTGTTCCCCATTTATAAAGATACAAGCTGCTCTCCGTAACGTCCTCCTTTGCAACACCCATCATGGCATTTTGTTCTGCGGCTGAAAAGTTGGACAAATTAGACGCAAAGGTTTTGCACCACTCATGTGCGTTACTATTCTGATAATCATTTGAAAAATATTCATCATCGAAAGATACATATCTTTCAAGCAGATATTCTGACAACAAAAACATGCCATTTGTATTTCTGTCATTTGCTTTATCTGCGTCCAGTACACGCCATTTAATTGGGTCTGACCCATTCATACCAAAATAGATATAGCTGTTTGGAGTGTAATATGTATTTCCATCCGCTGTTGGGTCTTCTATTCCGCTTGTACCAAGCATAACGGCTTTGTCACCGTCTGCCGCAAATGCGGTCGTTGGTACAAAACCCACCACAAGACAGATTAAGAGCAGTAAGCTGAGTACTCTTTTTGGTTTCAGTTTCATTGTCTAACCTCCTATCTTTCTTATAACACCTAACCGCAAATTTCCTTTTATAAACTGACATGCCGGGACTCTTTTCTGTTTTCCATGTTTTATAGACCGGCTCTATAACTGTCAAATCCCATTTGTGCTTTATTATAGCATATTTTCGGGATTTTGCCATATATTTTCATACACTCTTTCACCTGTAGACTCTTAATATTCCATAAAAGATATGGTTATGGCTTTCTCACTCAGTTTTAAAATATCTTGTCGGCTTTCTGCCAGCAGGCATAAAAATAGCTGCCGTTTTATTCAAAAATAGCTGCTATTTAATGATGTATTTAACTGTTTTAACTTGCGGCAAACTTCTCAATAAATGGGAGGTTTTTGGATTGAATTCTTAGTCCAATTCAGCCCGGCTGAATAAGTCTAAAATAAAAGGTTTATCATCACAGGCTTTTTTGAAACGAATAATAAAATCTGACAGAGCATTTTTATCTTTTGAATATACACAAAACATACTGCCCTCTGGGTCAAAGTCTATTTTTTCTTGTAAATCTGAACACTGTTCGTCCAAAAACACTTGAGCTAAACTTTCCCAATCATAACCGTTTCCCTCAAATCCTTCATCAGCACGAGTATCAAAAATCTCTTGTAGGTATTCTCCTGCATTTAAACAGACAGAAGCACTTTCTTCATGTTCAATCCATAAAAATGGTGCAATTTCTTTTTCAAATTGTTCTGTAACTTTCATATATATCCCCCTTTTCAAAATCCAATTTGCCGCTCTGCTGCTTAAGAAAATTATATCATAGGGCTGTTAACAAATCTACATCATTTCAGCCTGCCGGCGTATTTGTCCTCTCTGGCAAACCACGGGAAAGCTTTCCCGGTACGGAAGAAATAGGTGTTTTTGAATATAAAAACCGCCCAGACGTGGAATAGTTCGTCCGGGCGGCTGTTTTATAAAAATTTTATTTTTACCATCACTGACCATAAGCTGCGGATAAAGCGTATTTCCTGCAAATACTAATTGGGCAAAACTATATAATTTAAGCAGCGCTTAAATTATTTTTTAGTTACTTTAAGCCTTGCCATTGCTCTTGCCAATGCCGCTTTAGAATAATAATATTCTTTCATGCTTTCCCTCTGCCTAAGCCTCTCCTCAGCTCTTTCTTTTGCCTGCTGAGCTCTTTTAACATCTATTTCCTCCGGAAGCTCGGCTGTGTCAACAAGAAGTATTGTATAATCAGGCATTATCTCAACAAATCCGTCGCTTACAGCAGCAATATGCCAAACTCCGTCAACCTCATACTTAAGCTCTCCGGACTGTATTGTAGTAACTGTGCTTTCGTGTCCAGCCATAACTTCCATCATTCCGTCAACAGCGGGAATTATAAGCTTCTGACATGGTCCGCTGTAAAACTTTTTGTCGCTGGCAACTATGTTCAAATTAAAACTTTTAGCCATATACGCACACCTCTTTACAGACTTTCAGCCTTTTTTATAACCTCGTCTATTGTGCCGACCATAAAGAAAGCTTCCTCCGGATATTTATCCATTTCACCGTTAATTATGGCATCAAAACCTTTTATTGTTTCCTCTAAAGGCACATATTTTCCCTTCATGCCTGTAAAGTTTTCGGCAACCGAAAACGGCTGTGAAAGGAATTTCTGTATTTTCCTTGCCCTATATACACTTAATTTATCATCATCATCAAGTTCTTCCATACCAAGTATTGATATAATATCCTGAAGTTCTTTATATTTCTGTAAAAGTTCCTGTGTTTTTCTGGCAACAGCATAATGCTTCTCGCCAACAATATTTGGTTCAAGTATCCTTGATGTAGACTCAAGAGGGTCAACAGCCGGATATATTCCCTGCTCAACAATTTTTCTTGAAAGAACTGTTGTGGCGTCAAGGTGGGCAAATGTTGTTGCAGGCGCCGGGTCAGTAAGGTCGTCTGCCGGAACATAAACAGCCTGAACAGATGTTATTGAGCCGTTTTTAGTTGACGCTATTCTTTCCTGCAAAGCGCCAACATCATTGGCAAGCGTAGGCTGATATCCGACAGCCGACGGCATCCTTCCCAAAAGGGCAGAAACTTCCGAGCCAGCCTGTATAAACCTGAAAATGTTGTCTATAAACAAAAGTACGTCCCTATGCTCTTTGTCCCTGAAATACTCAGCCATTGTAAGACCAGTTTGGGCTACTCTCATTCTTGAGCCCGGCGGTTCGTTCATCTGCCCGAACACAAGAGCGGTTTTTGATATAACTCCCGACTCCTTCATCTCGTGCCAAAGGTCGTTGCCTTCCCTTGAACGCTCTCCTACGCCGGTAAAAATTGAGTATCCACCATGCTCTGTTGCTATATTGTGTATAAGCTCCTGTATAAGAACTGTTTTTCCAACTCCGGCTCCGCCGAAAAGACCTATTTTTCCGCCTTTAGAATACGGCGCTAAAAGGTCTATAACTTTTATTCCCGTTTCAAAAATCTCTACTGCCGGACTCTGTTCGTCAAAACTTGGCGGCTCCCTGTGTATTGACCACCTATCATCCCAGTCGGCTGGAGCCTCTCCGTCTATAGTGTCGCCCTGCATATTAAACATTCTTCCAAGCACCTTTTTTCCAACCGGCACTTTAATTGGTCCTCCTGTTGCTGTTACAGGGTCAGCCTTTGAGAGTCCTTCACTTGATGCCATCATAATACAGCGCACCACATTTCCGCCAACGTGCTGCTCAACTTCCATAACAGCTGTTTTTCCATTAAGTTCCACAGTAAGAGCGTCTTTAATAGCCGGAAGATTGCCGCTTTCAAACTCAACGTCAACAACTGGACCTGTTATTTGAACAATTTTTCCTGTTTCCATATTTAATAATCCTCCTTTCCGGCTTTTAGCTTAAAGACTGGCTTCCGCCGACTATCTCATTCATTTCCTGTGTAATAGCAGCCTGCCTTGCCCTGTTATACTCAAGAGATAAAGCCGACAGCATATCGTCGGCACTTTTTGTAGCTGCGTCCATAGCCATCATTCTGCTGTTTTGCTCACTTGAGAACGATTCTATAAGAGCTCCGAATATCAAGCCGCGGACATAGTTTGGAACAAGATGATCCATTACAACATCAACCGAAGGCGAAAATGTTGTTGTCTGTTTATACCTGTCGTGTCCCATCCCGTTAAAAGAATGCCTTTCAAGCGGCAGTATTTTCATTATCTGCGGCTCGCTTTTTATAGGCGATATGCTTTTTGTGTAAATAAGATATATATCGTCAAGATAGCCTTCCTCAAAAAGCTTTATAAGTGTTTCCGAAATAGCTCCTGACCTGTGTATGTTTGGTTTCTGAGCTGTATAAAGGAATTCCTCATCAACAGTAATTCCTTTTTTAGCAAAATATTTTCTTCCCATCTGACCAACTGCAAACAGAGTATTGTTGTCATTTTTTGAAAGATGTTCTTCAGCCAGCTTTATCACATTATGGTTGTAAGAACCGCAAAGCCCCTTATCGCCTGTTATAATCAAATATCCTTCATTTCTTACGGATTTGTTTTCTCTATTGTCAAAAAATCTATGCTCAAACGACGGAGTGTGCTCTATAATAGCCGCTATTGTAGATTTAAGCATATCAAAATATGGAGCTGTCTCGTCATGGCGTTTTTTCGCTTTTTTAAGCTTCGAGGAGGATATAAGATACATGGCGTTTGTTATTTTGCGGGTATCCTGAATACTTTTGATTCTGTCTTGAATTTCTTTTATGCTTGCCATGTTCCCTTCACCTGCTCTTTATAGTCGGAAACTCCTTTTAATATGGTTTCTTTTAATTCCTCTGAATAATCTCCTTTTTCCATTATGTTATTAATAAGCTCAGGGTATGTCCTGTCAAAATATGAAATCAGTCCGTTTTCAAATTCTTTAAGCTTTTTAAAAGGAATATCGTTCATAAGTTTATTTTGAACAGCGCACAATATTATTATTTGCTGATACAGCTTTAATGGCTTGCAAGTTGGCTGTTTAAGTATTTCTATAAGAATATTTCCGTAATTAAGAAGGTCTTTTGTAGACTGGTCTAAATCTGAGCTGAACTGTGTAAACACTTCCATCTCCCTGTATTGTGCCAAATCTATACGCAAACTTCCTGATACCTTTTTCATTACTTTTGTCTGAGCAGCCCCTCCAACACGGGATACTGAAAGTCCTACATTAACCGCCGGGCGCACACCTGAGAAAAATAAGCTGCTTTCAAGAAAAATCTGCCCATCGGTAATTGATATAACATTTGTAGGTATATATGCCGAAACATCTCCAGCCAATGTTTCTATAATAGGCAGAGCCGTCATTGAGCCTCCGCCGTTTTCATCATTAAGCTTGCACGAGCGTTCCAAAAGCCTTGAGTGCAGATAAAAAACATCTCCCGGATAGGCTTCTCTTCCAGGCGGTCTTTTAAGAAGAAGCGATATGGTACGGTATGCCACAGCATGCTTTGACAAATCGTCATAAATAATAAGTACGTCCTTGCCTTTTTTCATAAAATACTCGCCTATGGCTGTTCCAGAATACGGCGCCACATACTGAAGAGATGCCGGGTCGCTTGCCGGAGATGAAAGTACAACAGTATAATCCATAGCACCGAATTTTGTAAGTGTTGTAACAAGGCTCGCTATTGTGGATGCCTTTTGTCCTATAGCTACATATATGCATATAACATTCTGGTCTTTTTGATTTAATATAGTGTCTACGGCTATTGATGTCTTACCTGTCTGCCTGTCGCCTATAATAAGCTCCCTTTGTCCGCGCCCAATAGGAAACATAGAGTCTATAGCCAATATGCCAGTTTGAAGCGGTTTGTTAACCGGAGCCCTTGATATAATGTCAGGGGCTTCTTCTTCAATGTTCATAAGCTGGTCTGTTTCAAACTTTCCTTTTCCATCTATAGGATTTCCAAGGGCGTCAACAACACGACCTATAATACCGTCACCTACATAAACGCCTGCCCTTCTTTTAAGCCTGCGGGCTTGAGAGCCTTCCTTTATGCAAACATCAGAACCAAAAAGTATGCAGCCAACGGTTTTCCGCTCAATTTTTTGAACCATGCCCTCTATATCGTTGTCAAACATTACTATCTCGCCGTACATAGCATTTTCAAGACCGTATACAGTGGCTATGCCGTCGCCAACCTGTATTACCGTTCCGGTTTCCTCTACGCTTGTTTTAACCTCAAAATTACTTATTTCACTTTTTAACACAGAAACTATCTCGTCTGGTTTTAACCCGCTCATTGGCTCACCTCCCGTGTTAATTTTGCTTTAAGCGCGTTAAGACTGTTTTTTACGCTTCTGTTATATGTTTTTCCGCCGCTTTTTACTACAATGCCGCCTATAAGCGACAAATCCTTTTTAAGCTCAATGTTAAAGTCTTTTTTGCCTTCAATTAAACAAAGAGTTTTTTTAATGGCGCTTATTTGCCCATCATCAGGCTTTGAAACATAATATAACTGTGCCGTTCCTATTCCCATTTTGTCAAGCGACAGTTTTTTATAGGAATTGAAAATTTCAAATATCATTTCCATTCTTTCGTTGTTACACACAACATTTAAAAAGCTCTCAAGACTTCCGCCGAAAAAATTCTTGATAAGCCTGTGTTTCTCGTTTTTTGTTACTGCCGGAGAACACAGACATTCAAAAAGCACTTTGTTATTTAAAAGTATATCTCTGCATTTTTCAATCTCATCGCCGCTTATGTTCTCTTCATAAAGAGCCTTGGCGTAAACATCAGAAATCTCGGTCAACGCCTATCACCTGCCTCGGCAATAAAATCATCAACCATCTTTCTGTTGCTTTCTTCGCTCATTGATTTTTCAGCTACCTTCTGCGCCGCCATAATAACCATGTCAGCAGCATTAAGCCTTAAATCTGCAAGAGCTTTCTCTTTTTCCTCGTTTATTGAGCGATTAGCGTTCTTAATTATTGTATCGGCATCGTTTCTTGCTAACTCAATAATTGAGTCGTATTCCTTTTGGGCTGCTGTTTTGGCTTTTTCCATTATGGCGTCTGCCTCGGCATTAACACCTTTTAATGTTTCCTCATATTTATTTTTAAATTCCTCAGCGCCCGCTTTGGCTTCTTCAGCTTCATTTAATGATTTATTTATAATATCCTGACGTTTTTTTATTATGTCGTTTACTGGTTTTAAAAGAAAATGCTTTAAAATAAAAAAAATAACAATAATATCTATAAATGTCCAAAGGATATTGAGATTTAAATCCAGCATAAGGATTCCTCCTTATCTTAAGAACATTATTATCATAATCGCTATAACAAGCCCGTAAATGGCAGTTGACTCAGCAAGAGCACAGCCAAGAAGCAGAATTTTGTTTATATCGCCCTTTGCTTCAGGCTGTCTGGCAACGGCTTCAGCCGCCTTTGATGTTGCTATACCAATTCCTATTCCTGCCCCAGCACAAGCCAAAACGGCTATACCTGCTCCCAATGCTACTAAACCCATAATAATTCCTCACTTTCAAAAATAGTTTAATTGTTATCACTCAATAGATTCTTTTATAAATAAAGATGTTAAAAAAACAAACACATAAGCCTGAATAAGTCCGTCAAAAACATCAAAATAAAAACTGAATGGTATTGGAACTATAACAGGCACAATAAGCTTAATAAGCTCCATTACAACAAAGCCGCCAAGCATATTGCCAAAAAGCCTCATGCAAAGGGAAAGCGGTCTTATAAATACTTCAAGCACATTAATAGGCGCTATAAGCGGCATAGGCTCTGCAAAGCTTTTTATAAATCCCTTGGCTCCTTTAACCTTAATTCCGGCATACTCAATCATTATTATGCTTATTATGGCAAGCCCTGCCGTAACATTAAGGTCTTTTGTCGGCGGCGTAATTCCAACAAGACCAGCCATGTTAGAAAAGCCTATGTATACAGCCATTGTTTCAAGAAGCGGTATAAAAGCTTTTCCTTTTTCGCCAAGAATTCCATAAAAAAAATTATTCATTCCCTCAACGGCTGTTTCTACTATAATCTGCCTTTTAGTATTTGGCACAATCTGCAGGTTTCTTGTAAAAACAAAGCACAATACGGCTATCACCGCAATTATCACCCATGTAATAAATACCGATTCCGGTATGGGAATGCCTCCAAAAAGCGGTATAGTAAAGCTTGTTTTAACATTCATTTCCTGCATAAGTTCCTCAGCCAAAGCGTCCATTAAAATATCACCTGCCTTAAGAACAATAATTTAAACGTTTAAATTTATGTACTAAAGTTTATTACTCATTTTTTATATTGTCAAGTTTAAAAAGGCATAATTATATTTTTTAAAATCAATATTTATATGGCGTTATTTTTGCTAAAATTATTGTAATATTAAACAAGCATTAAAACTATATGGTTGTTTTGTATGTTTAAAACCAATAATCCGCTTTGTATTTTATAATATTTTGGTAAATTTTTATTTTTATTAATATATATAAAATTAATATTCTTTCGTGATTGACCTTTTGCTGCCGCGACTATATAATATAAGCTAAATTTAAACGTTTAAAAATTAACATAAAAGCAGGTGTTTAAAATAGATAATTATAATAAGGTTACAATTAAAGACGTGGCTGCCCGGGCAGGAGTGTCAACAGCCACCGTGTCAAACGTTATAAATAACAGCACTCCAGTTAAAGAAAAAACAAAAGAGCTTGTCCTTAAAACAATAAAGGAGCTTAACTATCACCCAGACCGTATGGCAAGGGGTTTTAAAACAGGAAAAACCCATACCATAGGGCTTATCGTTCCTGATATAAGCAATAATTTTTTCGCCTCTCTTATAGAAAACATAGAATCCATACTTAAAGAAAGAAATTATCAGGTTCTTATTGCCAATACCCATGAAAGCGCCAAAACTGAACTTGACATTATAAAGCTTTTTACATCAGGTATGGTAGATGGTCTTATAATAGCCTCATCAATGACAGAATATAAACCTTTGGAGGGCGTACTGCCAAAAAACGGGCGTATTCCCGTGGTGTTTCTTGAAAGGTCTGTAAACAACTGCCCCTTTGACTCTGTTATGATATCGGACTATGCCTCAACTGCCCAAAGCGTGGAATACTTAATTGAAAACGGACATAAAAAAATAGGCTTTTTATATGGCATAAACACCATAAGCCCATGCATAGAAAGATTAAACGCTTATAAGGCAACCCTTTTAAAATATCACATACAGATTAATGACAGTTATATAAAAAACGTGCCTTTATACGCTTTCGGCGAGATTAAAAATTTAATTGATGAAGGCTGTACGGCTATTGTAGCTTCAACAAACAAAGTTACAATAGATGCCATAATGTATTATTTAAACAACGGCATATCCTTTGACAAAATCCAGCTTGTAGGTTATTTAAACGACAGTTTTGCTTCAGAAAGCATGACAAACATGCTTTCTGTGCTCCACCCGATAAAAGAACTTGCCTCCCATGCTGTAAAGCTGCTGTTTAACCGCATGGCAAACCCTTCATCAAACATAAAAAATACAGTGCTTTTGAGCCGGTTTGTTAAACCGCAGAATACAAAATAAATATGCTTAAAAAATACATCATGAAAACCGCAGAAAAACGGCGCTTTCCGCTAATTTAATCGCATTGCTGAAAGCGCCGTTAATTATTCGCCTTTATCAGCCTATAGCGTTTTTTGTAACACAAAGTCTAACTTTATTTGTTCTAACTAAACAAAGCCATATTAATTAACCGTATTTTGATTAAAAAATCTGTTATTAATTCTGTCCCAATTCAACTTTGCGTTTCCAGCCATAGGTTAATGAATATTATTTGAATAATTCAAATGCGCTCAGAAATTAGTGACTATATTCTTTTGAGAAGGCTATATAATTTGGGTATGATTGTGCAGAGAACTATGATAAAAAATCAAATTCTGTCCTATAAACATCAACACCAAAGGTGTGAGTTTCCACAGGTAGTTTAGTCGGGAGTGCAGGACTATAATCTGACGCCTTTTAGTTTCGTATCTACTTTGGAGTATGCGCAAATATATTAATACTATAAAGAATAAATAATATTGATTTGTCCAGCGTCTTGTGTTATGCTTTTCGCAAATAAACATGGCGGCGAAGAAAAAATTGAGGAAAAAGAATGGAAGATAAAAATATATTACTTGATAATATTGATAAAATTCATACAACTGAAATGGGAAGTTATAGAATTAAAAGAAATCTAAAAATAGATACAGCAGATGTTGTTGAGTATTGTGTCAATAAGGTGTTGGACGAAAACTGCAACATATATAAACATGGTAAAAATTGGTATTGTGAGGTTGAAAATATCAAAATTACTATCAATTCACACAGCTATACAATTATTACAGCACATATTGTTAAATAAATCCTATCTTACTAAGCAGTGCACAGCAAAACTAAATAAATTGCCAATAAGGGTAGCCGAGCAAGTGGACTGCCCTTTTTACGTCAATGGGCATAAAAGAGTAATCGACCAAAACGGAGATACTAAAAAAGCTGATGGAAAATAACCGATAAAATTTAAGCAGTGACTCTTGTCGCTGCTTAACGAATAAATCTACATTATATTCTGGTTTTAGTCTTTGGGAACACAAAAGGAATTTGGGAGCTAATTTTATGTATTCTTAATTGAATTTTTCATCTCCAATTCAGCTTTCAAAAAAATATTCCGTATTGTTTCCTGCGGATATTGTCCCAAAGCAAAGAAATTTTCAGGAGGTATAACCCCTCCAGCCATATAAGCGTGACCTCCGCCTGAGCCAATTTGACCTATGGCTGATTTAATCCAGTTTCCGGCATGTATCTCCGGTAATTTTGAACGAACTGAAAATTTTATTCCGTCACTGCGCCTGCTGTATACAACACAAAGTTCCAATTCCTCAAGGGAAAGGAAAAAGTCCGAAATCATCGCTATAATATCGTTGGAACACGGAAACTCTATTTCCGCAAAACCTGTTGTGCCGTATATCTGTATTGTTTCAAGTGCACTTGAATACGCCTTCAGGTCATCAAAAAATATTGTATTGCCGCTTATTTTTCTTAAAACATTTTCATCGCAGTAACCGTTTATAAAACGGAACATATCAATATCAAGGTCCGTAACACCCCTTGAAAACTGTCTTGTGTCTATTTTCATGCCATATAAAAGAGCATTGGCTGTGTCGGTGTCCGGCTCGATTTTTGCTTCCTTAAAATATTCCGCTATTATGGACGAGCATGAACCTGTTGTGCGTATGTCTTTATACACATATTCAGCCGGTATAAATGTTGGGTGGTGGTCTATGCATGCAGATATTTCTTTTTTCAGCGGCGTAACATTCGCGGCATATTTTTGACTGTCCACACATATTAAAAAATCATTGTCGTCAAGTTCAGGAAGTAACGAGAGCGGTGTGGCATCTATGTGAAAAAAATCAATCATTTTTTTACATGCCCTCTTATCTAAAAGTCCGTCATAAAACAAAACGCACTCATTTCCGAAACTTTCAAGGAAACGTTTCAAGCCGTGTCCCGAAGCCAAAGCGTCAGGGTCAGGGAAATTATGTGTCTGTATATATATACGCTTTCCTTTGCAAAGGGATAAAAGCTTGTTTATATTCAAAAAACTCACCTCTTATTGTAATACGAAATTTGCTTCTAATCAGAAAGGTTAATTTAAAACACCTTAATTCAATTAATCTGTTTATTTTATTTTAAAGTATTATTTTACCATTTTCAATACTGATAAGACTTTAACAGCTTAATAAAATGTTTTTAATAGCCGTATTATTGCACAGTTTAATAAATAACATCAGCTTTAAACTATTTTTGCGGCGAGGTAAGTTTGAAAATGAACAAAATATGTAAGCTGAGCTGAATATCCATTATACATGCAGCGTTAAACACTGTTTTAATATTTCTGTTTTATACTCAAAACTAAACCGACAGTACACAAACGCGGCCTCAGTGACATACCTGTAATTCCAAAAAATACAAGCAGCACTGTTTAATCAAAGTAAATCTAATATAAAATCAATTATTCTGTTGTTTATTGTCTATAATTGGTTGAAAATAAAATCGCAATCCAGCGTACCAAAGCTATTCAGCTTTTTCCCCTAAGCAATGTATATTATGCCTTATCCCTTTGTTTTAACAAGCTGAAAATTTCATCCATATCCATTTCAAACATAACACTGTCTGAATTTATTAGAGCAAAATAGTACGTTACTTTTTCTGTGCCGAATTCTTTTTCTAACTGTTTCCACTGGGCTGATGGATAAATACAAAATACAAGAGTATTACTGCCGAGCGAACCCATAAAGTATCAAAATTTTCCTTTGGCGACAGCAAGAAATTTCTGATTTTTTCCATGCATTTTCTCCTTAATCAACATCCATCCAGAGCAAGTGCTTTCCGCAATGCAGACATTGGAACAAATAGCACTGCAAATGCCCGCCATTTACAGATTCCTTAATCATTTCTTTCTGCTCTTCATCCCACATATAATCATCCAATACTTCTTCCATAACACCAAGTACATTTAATTCTGTCGCACCTGTATAGCCCAAAAATGCGCAGTAGTCATGGCAGTGGGCGCGCCAGTATTCCTGCTGCCAGCCGCAGTAACCAGGTGTACGGCGTATAAGTTCGTCAAGCTTTTGCAAATCTTCCACTCCATCATCTACAGAATACTCATCCTGAAAGCTACCGTCAAACTTTTCTGCCGCTTTTCCACTGGCAATGCAATCCGGACATATATAATTTATCTCTTCCACACAATAAAACGGTCCACTATAATATATGTGCGTTGTTTTTTGGCAGCAATCACAGATAACACCCTCCTCAGATTGTTTAAAAGCTCCTGTATCCAAAGGGTTCGGATGATATCGGAAAAACGGCAGTCCCATTTGCATCAGCTTTTCAAATTCCTTTTGTTTTTCTTCTTCCGTCTTTGGCTTTTTGACTGCGTAATGGTCGCCCCATTTTTCTGCGCAGCCTTTCAAATTAGCCAAACGTTTGAAAACTTTTGGTTCTGACTTATCTCCAATTTTACAAAGCAAATCATAGGCGCTTTTTTTATAATCCAGCAGGTTGTATACATTCACCAAAACTTCTTTTGCCTGCATATCTTCCGCCTGCTCCAGCTCTTCCTTAAAGTCATAAAGAGCGCGAACGCTCTCCGGTTTTCCATCTGGTTCATTGAATTTCTTTTGAAGTTCTATGTATCTCTTTAAATATCCGTCCATAACATCACCCTGAATTTTATAATAACAAAAGTACTTAACTTTGGATTGACACCATATAAAATATATCTGCATTCCACAGCGCTTAATACGCCGCATTCTGGCAGGAAATTTTATCTCATTCATCGTATTCTTCCGCAATATCAATAAAATGGACATAAACTCCGCAGACATTTCCTTCCGAATCATATCCGAAATAACAAGGATATACTCCGTCTCCCCAGCCAGAAGCAAAAATTGGAATACTGCATTCTGTGTTCGGGACTTTCCAGTTTAGCCAATCTCCGTACTTTCTCTGATATTTCGGATATTTTTTTGCGTTTTCTTCCAGCAAATCACAAAAAAGATTGTTATAAGCATCTATGTCTGAATCTTCATTCATGAGTTTTTTCCAGTATATGTTGAAAGCTTCTTGTGCTTTAACATCGGCAATACACCCCATTCCCGCGTCTACACCAAAACCAAAAAAAGAGTCTTCTTTCAGCTCTTCATCCAGATTTTCGTTTCCCTGCATTCCTAAATCATAACGAACAGGTTTCTGCTTACTGATTTGTACTTTTACACAGGCATAGCGATTACCGTATTTTTCACTTGGTACCACGCAGATTTTTACCGGATAAGTGCCAGACGGGATAGTCTGCATAAATGGCGGCATATCTTCCAACTCCACGATAGGGTCGCAGGCAAAAATCTTACCTGTAGGAAAATATACATCTCCAATTTCGAGCACATCTACTGTTGATTTTCCAATTTCCTTTTCTGTGAAATAAGCATCTAAATCTATTTTGCAAGATAGTTTATCTCTCACCGCTTCATATTTTTCCATCCATTCTCTTGCAGGCATAGTGTTTCCTCCTTTGTTTATAAAACTTCAACTAAATTCCAAAAATCAAAAATACAACATACATAAAATTTCAATTCAGCACAGCAAGTACAATTTTTATATCTGCTGTAATTGGTTTATTATTTTGGACAATGTTCCGCAACAGATAATATCCATTTTAGTTCTTCATGCCATCTGGCTATTCCATTTAGTTACTGCTTGATTTTATCTCTTTCTTAATACTTAAATCAGCTCACTTACAGTTAAATTTCATAAAACTTCTCATTACCCTATAATATTTGCATGTTCTACTCCATTATCCAAAGAACCGCATACTTCAATGGAGTGCCCCCAAAACATATCATCATCATTATAATAAGCAGTAAAACTGTTATCACATGAAAAAGAAAGCTCTGAAAGTGAAATACGCTCTGCAAAAATTTCTTCTGTAACAGGCGCAGCATTTTCATCATCGTATTCTGTCCATTCGTTAGCAAGGCTTGTCAGTTCTTTTGCTGAAAAAATACGCATGGTTTTATCCCATTTTTTCATTTCTGTCACCATTTTTTTTGCAATATTACAGCTGTCTTCCCAAGAAGACTGATTATTTTCATCAATTTCAAGCAGTATTGAAATATCATTTCCATTCCATTTGAAAACACCTTCAAACATTCCAAACTCTTTGTTTAAAGTCATTGTTCCCAGCACTGTATCTTCCATAATTACAGGTTTCATATATGCATTCCAAATTTCCTCAAGCTGCGGGCATACAGCATTTTCTTCCAGCACCTTTACAGCATACCATGCGTTAAATTCTTCCGGCGCTATATTCTTAGGAGTATATATATCCAGCAGTTTTCTCGCTAATATGCGGCATATCTGACCTTTTTTAAACCTGTTCCAGCCCTTTTTTCCATTTTGTTCTTCCGCAGAAACAAGCCAATTTAATCTTCCTTTTTTTATACTGACAGTGCTGTCTTTGCAGAATACCATTCCAATGGTTGTCGCCAACATATTTACTTTTCCATCACATGGACTTGAGCCCCAAATTTTTTGTATCAAAACAATTACTTCCTGTTCATTGTCGTCATATTTTTCACAAAATTTCACATTCATTTTATACCGCTCCTCTTTTTAAGTTTAGCCAAAACAATAGCATTCTGATATTGTTATATTTCTTAGTTTTAATACAATACCACGCACCAAAACAGTAATACAGAAGTTATAAAACAAGCAATCTAAAAAAGCCTTGTCTATTGTGTTTTGCATTCAATATTATTACTTTAGCATATCAGAAAATGGTGATAATCTCAGGTCTGCTGATGATGCATTGAAACCACTTTACAATCTGAACAAACTTCAATATAAAGTGTTCCTTCAATTCCGTCCATAATTGTATCCCATTGAATTTGAGCCAAATATTTCATAGGTTTGCCGCACACAGGACAAGTGGTATATTCCCAGTCCTGCACCCAGTTGGCAAAGCCTCCAATGGTGTTTACATCTTCACAGTCAGCTCCGTAAAACAAAGGAACCGGATTTTTAGCCAATACAAATGAATTTTCTGCCATAGATTTATAATCTTCCAATCTCATGTAGCATTCCATTTTATCTTCGTCATCAAAAAGTTTGGAAGGAAAAACTTCTGTACCACCATCTAAAGTAAAACGATTGTAGGCAGGACATTCCAAAAATCCGACACAGTTTGGACAGCAAGTGGCAGTCAAAATTCCATCTATGCCTAAAAACTTCAGCCGCTCATCTCTGCCATTTAGAACAAAAATATCTACCATTTTTCCACCGCAGTGCGGGCAGGAATCTTCTCGTATGCGACCGATTTTGACTGGTGTTTCTTCACCTGCTGTCCCCTTTACCATGGGATAACAAGTATCAAAATTGAGCTGGATGCGATGTCCGTCTTTATCAAAAGTCCACCCGCCACACTGGGCATAAATGGATGGAGCAACATATAGACGCTTTCTCCATGGACGAGGATTACGTTCAAGTTCCAGCAGTGTTTCCAACGCTTTATCATCACCCTGCATAGCAAGGCAGCTCATCAGTTCACCAGCCGCACCAGAATCATTTGTTTCCAACAAGGCAGCGATTAAAGCATTTCTTACATCTTCTGGAGCATGGTAGTAAATCTCGTTTGGATAGAACACTTTTGCTTCCAAAGCGGCTCTCTGAATTTCTGATGTAATCGCGTCACGATAACAGAGCAAATTCCAAAAGTCCGTATATTCTGGTTCATTAAAATCCTCCAAACCTTTTATATTCTGTATCAAATACTCTTGCTTTTGTTTAACCTGTTCCGGTGTCCATTTAAGAACATCCTGACGATTTTTCTCTGCTTTGCACTTCCAGCACAAACCTTCATACCCTAAAGATGTCCCGCAAATTGGGCAATGATATTTTAAACACATGCTTCATAACTCCTTTCCATATAAAAAGCCCTGCTTCACGCTGTCAAAATGACAGCATAAAGCAAGGCATAAGAAACAAAAAGAAAAACCATGCCAGTTATCAGATACAATCTTTTTCCATGTCATAATTAAGCGACTTTTTTCTTTTCTGTAATAACAGTGCTTCTGCTCCATAGTATGTTGCCTCATCAAAAAAAGTGTAAACTTCTTGCTTTTTTAAAATTTATATTTTTTAGAAATTCTATACAAATAAAGTTTACAAAAATTATAAAAGAAATCAGCCGGAATTGCAAGTAAACCAGCCGCATAACCGCATGAATGCCAATAAATTATCTATAATAAAATTCTTAATCCTGCTGTTTGTCATATATTAATGTTTTAGCAGTATTACACCAGCCGTTAATTATATAAATCGCTATAATATATACTACACTTCATTTATAATATCTGTTATTGAGTATTTTTTTAATTTCTTTGCTGCGCTATATACAGCTATTGCCGCTGATAAAATAACAAACAAAATAATAATAGATATTTGCGTAATTGGTATATTCCAAATAGCATATTTAAAATGATTTGATATAAGAATTTCATAAAGTATTCTGCTTAAAGGCAAACCTATAACACAGCCAACAATACAGCCGGTTAAAGCATAAATAAATGCTTCTGATGCAATCATTTTTGTAATTTGGCTTTCGTCCATTCCCACAGCTCGCATAAATCCATATTGCTTCTTTCTGGCAGTAACACTCATTGAAATGCTGTTAATAATATGAAATACTGAAACCAGCGCAACCATGCCTAAAAAACAGTAAATACAAAACAAAAAAGCAATATATGTTCCCAAAGTGCTTTGGTCCCTTTTGTCTTTGAAAATATATTCGCCGCCAACAGCCTGCTTAATTTCTTCTATATTTTTTTCTGTGGCATTTTTTTTGGTTTGTATCATAATAAGAGAATAGTCTGAAATTCCAGTCAATTTCTGAAACGTTTCGTCTGAAGTAATTAGTGTTAATTTTCCATTAGCCAATCCATTTTCACTAAATGGATCTCTGTTTAATAGCCCTTCAATACTCAATTTCCCATTCTTAATTTTAATTATATCACCTGTTTTCCAGTTGCAGCTATTATCCCATGTTGCCAAAGCACAGTCTGTATTTTCATAAATTTTAGAAATATCTGTTCCTTTTTGCAGCATTCCATCTTTCTGTAGGCATTTCAAATCGTAATTATCAAATGAAATAATGTCCACGTTTGCATTATACTTACTCTCACCTGATATTTCAGCTGGAATATCAAATACAACGCGTCTTCCATAAACATGTTCAACGCATTCCATGCCGCTTATTTTTTGAAGTAAATTGTAATCTATGGAATTTGAGCTGTCTGTACTGTAAATATCAATATCAGAAGCACTTGCAGACTGCGGCATTAAATATCCTACAAAATCAACTAAAACAGAAAAATTCAAAAACAGTATAATACTTAAAGCAAATGAACTTGTAATTAAAAATAAATTCTTTTTTGCCGATACAGCATGGCTTATTCCAAGTATAGCTGGAATTTTCAAAAATCTATTATATAATCTATGATTTACAAGCTGTATATTCCCCGCATTTCCAGAAGATGCCACAACCGGCGGTACTTTTGCAGCCTGCTTTGCCGGTGCGCTTGCCGCAATAAGCACTGTTAAAATTCCCATAACGGCGCCGCTTAAAATACCAATTAAACTTATTTTGAAAAGTGGAATATTAATAAATTCTTCACCTGCAAAAAAACGAAGCAGAAGGCAGAGCACCCATGCAGCCAATACTCCGAGCATAATGCCAATAGGTACTGATGTTCTGCACCAATTTAATGCTTCTAAACGAACATAACGAATCGTTTGTTTTTTACTCATGCCAATGCAGCGCATCATTCCAAAAAATTTTGTCCTTTGAGATACACTGCTGTGTAAGTTGCTTGATATCATAAGTACACCAGAAACCAATATTAATATGAATAATATCGCCGCTGTTAAAAAAAAAGATTGTCCCATTTCAGTGCCAAGCAGATATTGAATTGTAAAGCCGCCATGTTTTTCTGCCAGCCTGTCCAGTTCCATTCTGGCACCCATTTCTGCCATACTGAATACAGCTGTTACCATAAAAACAGAGAACATAATGCATAGCTTTGTCATAATGTTGCTGTGTTTATGTTTTCTGTCTGAAATCGGAATTAAGCTAAGATAACTTCTCATTGCCGGCACCTCCCAAAATCAGTTACTATTCCATCTGATACATTCAAAATACGGTCTGCCGTCTGGGCAATTGTCTGGCTATGTGTAATCATAAGTATCGTCTGTTCATACCGTCTGGAAGCTTCTTTTAACAAAGCAATGACCTCACTTGTGTTTTGGCTGTCAAGATTTCCTGTCGGCTCATCAGCAAGTATTAAAGATGGTCTTGTTATAAGGGCACGCCCGATTGCTGTTCTTTGCTGCTGTCCGCCTGATAACTGGCTCGGCAAGTGATTTCTGCGGTCTTTCAAATGTAAAACCGTTAAAAGCTCTTCCAGATATTTTTTATCAGGCTTTTGATAATCCAATAATACAGGAAATATAATGTTTTCTTCCACAGTCAATTCCGGAATTAAATTAAAACTTTGAAATATAAAACCTATGTTCCTGCGCCGAAATACTGTAAGTTTTTTCTCTTTCATAGAAAAAATATCTTTTTCATCAATAAATACTTTTCCGGCTGTCGGGTTATCCAAAGCACCTATTATATTTAAAAGAGTACTTTTTCCGGAACCAGATTCCCCAACAATAGCAACAAACTCGCCTTTTAATACGGAAAAAGAAACATCTTTTAACGCATGTACAGACGCTTCACCTTTTCCATAAATTTTTGAAATATGTTTTACTTCCAATAAATTCACAATATCACTCCTTCCTCTTAAAGAAAGAGTATCATACATGTCTTACTGCAAAATAACAAACAGCCTACAGTTTTGTAGGAATTAAAAAATTAATTGTAAATTTTGTTCCTTTTTTAATTATACTCTCTACCTCAATGGTCCCGTTATGCGACTCAACAATCGCTTTGGCTAATGGAAGCCCTAAACCAATTCCCTGAGTATCGCTGGAAAAACGGCTGCGGTAAAATCTCTTAAAAATATGATATATGTCTTCTGGATAAATTCCGCTTCCATTATCTTTTACAATAATTTGAACCATTTGCACAGTGCTTTTCCATTCTACAGATATGCTGTCTCCTGCTTTTGTATGGTCAAAAGCGTTTTTAATTATGTTTATTACTGCCTCTTTTATCCAATTTTTATCGCAAAACAATGTTATTTTGTTATCACCTGAAAATGCAACCGTCTTTTTTTCTCTTTCTGCCTGAAAAATAAAATGCTCTTTTATTTCTTTCATTATGTCTGATATATTTTCTTCCTTTTTATCAAAAACAACTGTCCCCGCATCAAGCTTTGTTATTTTCAAAAGATTTTTTACCAGATACTCCATGCGCTCAAGCTCTTGTTCTGAAAGAGAGGCAAATTTTTTAATGTCAGCATCATCTGTTTCTTCCTGTATAATGCCGTTATACACATTTAAAGCGGCAATAGGTGTTTTTAACTGATGAGAAATATCTGATATTGTTTCTTTCATAAACTGCTTTTCATTACGCTCATTTTCTCCATAAGCATTTAATATAGAAACTAATAAATTTACCTCGTAAAAAAGACGGTACAGCTCTCCTTCTTCCTCACAATCAATTCTTGCCGTTTTATCCCCTGAAATATACTCCTTGATTTTTGCTGCTGCTTGTTCAATCATGCGGTCCTGCTCTTTAAAATAAAAATACATTGCTGTAAAAATTAAAAAAGCCATAACTGTAAAAAGAACAAGAATATAAAAAAACATTAATTTTATCTGCGTACAAACAGTAAAAAATATGGCAGAGCAAAACACTGCCATAATCAAAAACACTCTTAAAAAAAGCCTTCTTATATTTTTATTTTCCCATATTCTCATAATCTGTCTTTAGCCCTATCCATTCCATTTATATCCCATTCGTCTAATAGTGATTATTTTTTTAGGTTCACTGGGGTTATCCTCTATTTTTGTACGCAGTCTTCTGATATATACAGTTATAGCACTGCTGTCAATGTAAATTTCGTTATTATCCCAAAGCTTGCCCATAATCTGCTCAGGTGAGAGGATAATGTTAGGGTTTTCCATAAACAGTCGCAGAAGTTTGTACTCATTTGCAGTTAACTCAAGTTTAACGCCGCATTTATAAACTTCTCCGTTTAAAAGTTTTATATTTATATCTTCTGAGTTAAGTTCTGTTTTTTCATCATTAAAATTTTCGCTTCTTCTTAAAAGCGCATTAATTCTTGATAAAAATACGGACAACTTAAAAGGTTTTGTTATATAATCATCACCGCCTATATCAAGCCCCATTGTAATATCAATTTCTTCATCAGCTGCTGTTAAAAATAAAATCGGTATTTTTGATGTCTGTCTTATTTTTCTGCAAATATCATAGCCGGAACCATCTGGCAGCGCAACATCTAAAATAACTAAATTGTATATCCCGTTTACCCATAATCTTTCCGCTTCATATTTTGTTTTTGCAATATAAATTTCATAACCATGCTTTTTTAACGCAAATGACAACCCGTTAATAAGACTTATATCATCTTCCACAAACAATATTTTTTTCATACTTTTCACCATTATTTTTTATACATACAATTCTTTTATCCATTATAATGGTTTTTGCACAGTTAATTCAATCCCTATGATTTAAAACTGAAACTTTTATGGATGCCAACAGTAATGAATTTTTGTTTTTATAATTCATAAACTGTATATTTAAAGTTTTTGTTGCCAAAAATAAATAAAATTTCTCTTTCAAGCCGTACTATTAACTATGAGATTTTTATGCTTGGCAGAAATAGTTAATATAATTTAAACATTACAGAAATTATAAGAAGTATTAATAAAATACTTGTTTATAATAATATAAATTTAGGAAATACATGGGATACTAATATAAAAATATAAAATCTATTTGTTAAGACTGATATAAATTTTCCTTAATAATCTTCATTCTTTAAAAATGGAACTGGAAAAATAATTAATGAAATAATCGATAGCCGGCTGCAACATATAATATACTTAAACAGACAGTAAAAATCATATATTCAAACAATACAAATCTAATATTTTATTTTTTCCAATCTGCTTATAGAATTATATAAAAACGCCAACTGCAAGTCCGGCTATTAAAGAAAATAACATAATATAAACAATATACAATAAAAACCTTTTTCCGCCTAATATAATTTTCAGCGCGCCCAAATTTGTAATTTTAGTTGCTGGTCCTGTAAGCATAAAAGACGCAGCGCTTCCAACACTCATTCCGTCTAACAGCCATTGCTGAAGCAGCGGTATCGTGCCTCCGCCGCAGGCATAAAGAGGTACGCCGACAGTTGCAGCCATTAAAACACCAAAAGCCTCATTTCCGCCAAAAAGCATTGTTACTGCCTCAGCAGGAACATATCTTTGGAACAATGCGGAAAGCAATATGCCAAACAAAAAATAAACGCCTGTAGCTTTTATATTGCGACCAACATTTTTAATATATCTTATAAGAATATTCGGTGATGTATCGTGGTTTTCAGGTTCCTGAAATCCGTCAAACCTGAAAAAAGGCTTATTTTTATAAAAAATATAAATTAACATTCCGCAGCATACGCCGCATATTAAACATGTTGTAATTCTTACAATTAAAACGACATTACCCAAAGCGAAACTATAAATAATAAGCTGTGGGTTCAGTAATATTGAACTCATCATGAAAGCTGCAAGAGTGTCATCTTTCATACCGCTTTTAGAAAAAGATGCTGCAATGGGAATTGTTCCATACATGCATAAAGGTGAAGCAATGCCAAGGGCACTTGCAATAACAATTTTTGCAGCGCCTATATTTTTATTAGAGAGTCTCACAAAGCAATTATGTATTTTATCCTTAAAAAAAACAGATATTGCAGAACCTGCAAACATGCCTAATATCCAATACCAAAAAATCTGACGTAACTGTATATCAAAATAATACCAAATGTAAATCAGTTCTCTTTGGATAAAATCCAATGCTTTTCTCCTTTCTTGTTTAGAATAGTTTATATTTCTAAAATTTAGCATATTTCAGCCGAATTTTAAAACGCGGTCTAATAAATTTTATAAAAATTTATAACGATATTGTTTTAATATCAGCTGAAATAAACTGATTAAATTACAGTATATTTAAAGTCTGCAGTATATATCATCACTTACCGGCTCAAGCCATTCGTTAGAAGTTTCTTCTCCCGGAACTTCAACGGCAATATGAGAAAACCAGCTGTCTTTTTTTGCGCCATGCCAATGTTTTACATTCGCCGGAATTGTAATTACCATGCCAGGCTCTAAACTTACGGCTTTCTTTCCCTCTTCCTGATACCATCCTTCTCCGGCAGTACATATAAGAATCTGACCACCGCCTGATTTTGCGTGATGAATATGCCAATTATTGCGGCATTTAGGTTCAAATGTTACATTTGCTAAAAATACATTGCATTCTCCTGGAACAGTTAACGGGTTTAAATATGAATTACCTATAAAGTATTGGGCATAAGAGGTATTTTCATTTCCAAGTCCAAAAATATTAATGCTGTTAAATAATTCTTTGTCTTCTGTTTTCACATATATCATCCTTTCATAAAATTTTATGCGCTATGATTTTTATTAAAATGTTTTTTAATCAATGCTTATTAACTGATATTCACGGCTTCCCAAGCCAATGCTTTCAGCATGCTCTAAAGTGTGGATACCGTTTCTGGACTCCATACGCTCTATTAATGAAGCTCCGTCCTGAGCATTATACACTAAATCAACACATGCCTGGTCAAGCGCTACAGGGTCATAAGAAGCCAATATGCCAATATCATGCATATCAGGTTCAGCCGGATTGCCATCACAATCACAGTCAACGCTTAAACGGTTCATTACATTTATATAGAGAATGTTTCCGTCTAAAGCATCAACTACAGATTTTCCGGCTTCTGCCATAGATTCAAGAAAAGCGTCCTGTTCTCCGCTCCACATACTTCCTCCGGTGCCTCCGGAATGTATATGCGCTTTTCCTTCTGCTGAGGCAATTCCAATAGATATATTTTTAATCGCTCCGCCGAACCCAGCCATTGCATGTCCTTTAAAGTGTGAAAGCACAACATAATAATCATAGTTTGCAAAATGGCTGCCAACATAGTTTTCAGTTAAATTTGTTCCGCCTTCAACAGGAAGAGTCATTGAGCCTTCCTCATCCATAATGTCAACATTTGCAATATCAGTATAACCGTGGTCCTTTGCCACCTGATAATGCATTGCTGTGCTTGACCTTGAGCCGCCATAAGCAGTATTGCACTCTACAATAGTAGGATTTTCAAATGATTTAACAAGTTCTCCTATAAGTTCTGGTCTGAGATAATTGCTGCCCGGCTCACCTGTTGACAGTTTAACTGCTACTCTGCCGCTTATATCAGGCTTTAATGCGTTATAAATATTAATTAAGCCATTTGATGAAATATCTGTTGTCATATACACAACCGGCAAATCTGATGAACTGTTTTCTTCTCTATCAGCGCTGTTTTCATTTTCAACTTTTTTCTCCTCAACAGGCGGCTGTTGTGCTATAGCTTCCGTGCCTTTTGACGAACATCCGGTTGCTGCCATTAACAATGATACAGCACAAAAAAGAAATAATTTTTTCATGGCATTTCCTCCTTTTTACAATAAATCTACTTTAAATTGTTTTTATTTAACTGCATTTTTTTCAATTTCTGTGATACAAAATGAGCTATAAATATAAATAAACCCATTATTGCGGCATAGTCAAAGTAAAACAGTAATTTAGATTCACTATAGTCAAGAAAAACAAATTGTGTCCTAATGAACATATAGTTAATAAGGCTGCGTTTTAAAAGAGCCAAAAATCCATAAAGCGCAATAATAATTCCAACTGCATTCATTAAAATTTTATAATACATGGTATTTGTTTTGTTGCCTGCAAGTTTTTTAGCCATTAAAATGAACATCGCCCAGTGAATGCCTAAATGAGCCGACATTAATACAAATCCCCAGTAAACTGACGACATGTGCAGTATTCTTGCAAAAGAGATACTGCCAAAACTTGGGAGAAAATCAAATACATAATTAGAAAGCATTATGCCGCTTATCATCATACACACCATTGATAAAAAAACAGCCGCGTTTATAATTAACTGAAAAATACGAAACAAGCTGTATTTTCCGCTGAATAAGTTTTTATACCAATTCCGGTTTAAAACATGGTGCATAACAAATAATATAAATATGACAGTTCCTGCTACTTCATGGGCTTTTTCTCCCCAGAAATGGTATCCCATTAAAAAGAAAAGCGCCAATGTCATAAGAATATCAACTATTATTTTTATTTGCTGCTTTTTATTCACAAAGATACTCTCCTTTCCTGAATGGTTTATAATTTAAAAAGCCTGCCTAAAACATGAACTGCCAATAGGTTCACACTTGTGTAATTAGAATTATGTAATAAACCGGATATTATTAGCGCAATACATTAAAGCCATTAAATAGAGGCATGTTATAAGTTTATCTCAGTCCTTTGCCCAAAAGATATGCCTGATGAGGATATTCAGAATGCTGGGTCATAGACGGAGTTCCGCAGCCGCGCCCCAGTACCATTCCTTCATCTTTAAAGTTCAAATAAGAAACCAGTGTTTTATAATGCATTTCCAAGTCATCAAATGTCCAGTTATCATTATTCCAAGCAACAGATAACAGCGCTGATTTCATTTTTTTATTCTGAAGGCTGCTGTTAAATGCACAAAATCTGTCAACAAGCATTTTAAGCTGTGCGGTCATTCCAAAGTAATATAACGGAGTTACAAATACAATCATATCGGAATCTAATATTTTTAATCTTATATTTGTTACATCATCATTTTGAACACATGGACCTTCATACCCACAACGTACACAGCCTATGCAAGGATGTATGTCAGCATGTGCTGCATCAATTAACTCAATTTGATGACCGGCTTCTTTTGCCCCATTAATAAAATAATCAGCTAATATTCGTGACGAACCATTTTTATTGGGACTGCCCATCAGCATTATAATTTTCATAATATACAGTCCTCCTTTTAATTTAAAGTTAGAAAAAAGGTGAAATATTTTTCTTTTCCTTTTTTCTAACTCATTCTTACTTTTTCTAACTTTTATGCCTTTTTAAATCTTAATCTTTCTTCAATAAATCTTTTCCTGCGTTTAATGCGTTGAACAGTCTTGGTATTCCCATATAACCGCTGGCATGAACAAGGGCGCAGACAATTTCTTCTTTGGTATTGCCTGTTTTTAAAGCACCGGAAATATGGCTTTTAACCTGAATATCAGCTCCTCCAATAGATGCAAGCAAAACAACAGTAAGCAGTTCACGGGTTTTAGAATCCAAACCTGTGCGTGTCTGAAAATCGCCAAATCCCAGTTCTGTCAATAAGCGAGGTACAAACTCAGCAAAATCTCCCGGAAGATAAGCATAGCGTTCTTTAATTTCAGTGCCGTAAACAGGCTCCTGTATTGCCAGTCCTCTTTCATATCTTTCATCGTCTGAAGAAAGGGTGCTTTGCTTATCTAAAGGAAGTTTAATTTCATTTTCAGTAAAAACTTCATTCATTGTGCTAATAGCATTAAGAGTTTTAGGAAAACCTATAAATGGAGCGCATTGATAAATAGCTTCCCTTATTTCCACAGGTGTGCAGCCTGAGTTTAAACTTGCCTGAACATGAGCTTTAAGCTGAGGAAGTGTGCTAAGGGCAGTTAATACTGTAATAGTTATTAACTCACGCATGCGGTTGTCTAAACTTCCCTTATAGCAGACATCGCCAAAAATGTATCCTTGCAATATCTGCATAAACTCACCGTCAGTCCCTTCATCTCCTGAAGCATGGATATGAAAAAGTTCCTGCACCTTTTTTTCTGTTCTGTCTTTTCTGTTCATAATGTTTAAGCCGCCTCTTTCTTTTTTAAATTAAACTAAAAATTATTGAAATTTTTCAGCCCACTGTTTTAATCTCTCATCTGAAACTTTTCCGTTAAATACTTCTCCGTCTTTTATTACAGCATTCGGACAGCTGGAAGAAAGTTCCTTAACTGTATTTCCAATACCGCTTCCGCCTGAAGTTGCAAACAAAGCAATAGTCTTGCCTGAAAAATCATAGCTTTCTAAAAATGTACGTATAATTGTCGGCGCTGTATACCACCAGATAGGAAATCCAAGTAAAATACAGTCGTACTCACTTATTTTTGCAGAAGTATCTGCCAGTTCAGGACGTGATTTAGGATTATCCATTTCAACTGAACTGCGGGATTTTTTATCCATCCAGTTCAAATCAGCTCTTGTATAAGGCATGGCTGGTTTTATTTCGTACAAGTCTGCACCAATTGCTTTGGAAAGATTTTCAGCTAATTTTTTAGTTGTACCGCTTGCAGAGAAAAAAGCTACTAATGTTTTACTCATTTTATACACCCTCCTGTTTATAATAAAAATTGTTTTAATTATTTACTATGTTTTAATCAATACCCAAGCTCATTAACCCAGTTTTGAATGTCTTCTTGTGAATTATGGGCATCTTCCTCATAACAGTCAAAAACATTATCTGAAATATTCGCATCAGGAATTGTTCTTGTTATGATTTCTACACTTTCCGCAAGTCCGCCAGTTCCGTGTGAGCAGAAAAGATAAACCTGTTTATCGGTAAAATCATATTCTTCTAAAAATGTAAGTATAGCCATAGGAACGCCATACCACCAGTTTGGATAACCTAAAAATACAACATCATAGTCATCAAAATTTTCTAAGCTTTGAGCCAGCTGAGGTCTATCTTGTTCTCTGCGTTCTTCATTTGCGCGTTCAAGACATTCATCCCAATCACTGGAATAAGGCTCCGTTACCTGAATAGGGAACAAATCTGCCCCGGTTTCTTCCTGAACCCATGCTGCAAGTTCTTCAACATTTCCCGGTGAAACAACACTTGGCGATGTTACAGCATCAACATTATCGTTAAACACAGCATTATCTGCCCATGAAAAATACGCTACAAGGACATTTCCGCCGCTGTTTTCCGCAGCATTACCAGTACCATTTTCCACACTTGAGCTTTCTTCTTCATAATCATCATGGCTTTGAATTAAAACCGGTTCAGAAGAACTTACTTTAGAGACATTATCTGAACTGCCGCAGCCTGCCATTGTAAAAATAAGAGAAGTTGTTAAGAATAAAGATATTATTTTTTTCATATTTCACATCCTGTTCCATAAAATAATCAGTGTTTTAATATTTACAGTTAAATTTTAAAACATTATCTTAAATATGTCTAATACCTATATTTTATTGTTTTTAATGCATTTTTTGCATACATAAGAAAGTCTATTACTTTTTTATCAAGTATCAAAATTAAAAATAAATATTTATATTTAAGTAAAAGTATATATCGTTTTATTTATTATTACTAATACCTATATTACATTCTTAAACATGCTCAAAAAGTATTAAAAATGCACATATTCAAAACAAGAAAATGTGCATTTAATATTTTAGTAATCAAACTTATAGTAAATAAAAACTATGTTGGTTACTTAATTTTATTCATTTAATAACGCGGTAAAGTCCATATCTATACTGTCTATCCATTCTTTCACTTCTTCTGTTGCGCCTGAACCAAATCATTCCTGCCTCATCATTTTTCCTTTAGTTTATAAATCATATAATCCAGCCGGTCCAGAATTTGTTGTTTTTCATGTATAATTTCCAGTAATTCATACCGGCATTTCCGAAGTATTTTGACTTGTTCGCCGTAAGTATTGTTTTTTAAGTTTTTTAATGCCGCCAAATGCTTTAATAAATCTGAACCCGCTCCAGTTTTTATAAGAAAACCAAA
Organism: uncultured Clostridia bacterium; assembly: GCA_944383885.1. Classification (GTDB taxonomy): domain Bacteria; phylum Bacillota; class Clostridia; order Lachnospirales; family Anaerotignaceae; genus Neoanaerotignum_A. The sequence goes on from CALWRF010000028.1 coordinate 101,071, forward strand.
CTGCGCAGCATACTGTAAATCATACTCTTCATATTCTATAGAGTCATTGCTGTTTTTTTCGCCTTTAAGAAGCCCAATGCTTTCATAAACATGAAGCGTTTCCGCGTTTATTTGTAAATATTCGCATGCTTCTTTGGAATTCATATCTAATCCTCCAAACAAAAAAAGTAAGTATTGCCAAATTAAAACTATGCTTAAAATGACTATACTTACATTATAAATTCTGCATTTTCCCATGTCTAATACTTAATATATATAAAAAAATATACATATCAGGCATGATTTGATGCAGAAATTAATTATTAATATCATTCATAGAAAAACTCTCTTTAATATGTTTAATAAATTTTTCTGCCGCTAAACCAAATGGCTGCTGACGCTTCCAAGCAATAACGCTGCTTGCAGTAAGTTTTGGAGAAAGTGTACGGTAAGTAATTTTATTTTTGTCCCATAAAGAAACGCTTCCTTCAATTATTATAGCGTATGCTAATTTATTATATACCATAACAGAACTGTTTGAAGGAAGATTACTTGTAAATAAAACATTCAGTTTATCAAAATACTCTCCAAACCAGCTTGCCAGCTCACTTTGAACATTCAGCCTTCTTGGAAGTATAAGCGGAACATCTTTCAAATCATCTGGCGTTATAAATTTTTTATTTGCTAAGTGTGAATCAGGCGACATAATAACAACCCATTGTTCTTTTGTATTTAAACGTATAAATTCAAACTTTTCCATATTAACCGGCTCTAAGAGCAAACCTATATCAATTAATCCCCGCTCCATTTGTTCTTTTACATTGTCCGCCGTAGCAGTATATAAATCAAACCTGACAGATGGATAACGCTGATTAAAAGATTTGAATAAATTGGGCAGCATGTGAACAGCACCTAAATCTCCACAGCCTATAGATACTGTCCCCTCAACCATTTCATCCTGCTCTGTAAGCTCACGTTCTGTCTTATCCACCAGCTCAATAATTTCCTCCGCACGTCTGCGCAGCAGAAAACCTTCATTTGTAAGTAAAAGTTTTCTTGTTCCTCTGTTAAAGAGTTTTACACCAATTTCCTCTTCCATCTGTGCCAGCTGACGGCTCAATGTCGGCTGAGTAATGTGCAGTACATCTGCTGCCTTTGTAATGCTTTCTTCCCTCACTACAGTTAAAAAATATCGAAGGACACGAATTTCCATTATTACACCTCCAATTCTGATAATTAAATTGTAACTCGTTCATGCTTAAAAAGCAAATAAACTGCTTATCATTCATTAAAGGTATTCATAATAAATATAATTTTGTTGCATAATTTTTCAAATAACAACACAGATTATAAATAAATGCCGTATTTATATGTATTAAACAGAAATCTAATATAATATAATTAAAAAACAGCCATTCCATTAACGCCTTTTATTTGCTGAAGGGATAATCTCTTCATGAAAAAAATAATTTACAACAACAGGAGGCTCATTAAACGGACGTTTAATTGAATCATCGTTACGTACATATAAAAGCCCTTCTTTTTGGCAGAATTCTTTCATCTGGGAATCTAATTCAGACCAGTAGCTTTTATCTTTTCTGCGGTAAATTGCGTCATACAGCGGCACCAGTTTTGGATATTTCCGAGAAATATAATTTAAAATTTCAGCCTTATAACCGCCACGCAGATTCAAATTTTCAAGCCATATTAAATTGCAATGTGCTTTTACCCTGTTAATAATAGCTTTCAGGTCAGTAATGCCCGGAAAAACAGGTGAAATAAAACATGTAGTGCGCACTCCGGCATTATGGAACGCTTCCATTGCAGAAATACGGCGTTCAATGCTTGCAGCGCAATCCATATCATTTTTAAACTCTTCATCAAGCGTATTAATAGACCACGATACTCTCGCATTTTGGAAAGTCCTGATTAAGTCAATATCACGAAGTACGAGGTCTGACTTGGTAGCAATGCTGACTGTACAGCCGCTGCCTTTAATTTCCTCAAGTAATGAACGAGTTCGTTTGCGTGTTTCTTCTACAGGCTGGTAAGGGTCGCAGACAGAACCTATAAAAAGTTCTTTTCCATTATATTTATTTGGATTTTTTATGCACGGCCAGTATTTCACATCTACAAAACTTCCCCACGGCTCTGAATGCTTAGTAAACCGTTTCATAAATGACGCATAACAATATTTGCATCCATGAGAACATCCGATATATGGGTTAACAGAGTAGTCAGCCACCGGAAGGTTTGATTTAGTTAACACACTTTTTACTTCAACGTCTTTTACTGTTATTTCCATATTAATCTTCTCCTGCTTAGTTTTATATTTACATTTCTTGCGCTGTATTACTGTATAAAATATATATCAATATACTTAAATTCTAAGTATTTTAAATTGCTTTACGCATTTTTATATTGTACTAATTTATTAATAAGTAAATATCCAGTATTTTCAGCTGTTTAAAATTCACACTTAAAAAAATAATTTTACAATAATTATCTGCTCAGCAGCCACATAATACCAGCAGCGCTGCGCTCAACAGCATTTTTATAGTGGCTGCCTGGATTTAACTGAAAAACGGTGTCAATTCCCTTGTCTTTATAAAATTGCTCAATATCCTCAGTGTTTTGCTGAACGCATTTAAGAAATCTGTTGCGTGTTCTGCATTCTTTATCGCCAATAGAAAAATACATGCTTTTTGGTTTTATTTTCATATCATTAGAAAATATATATTCCTTAATTCCGGGAAACCACAAGGAGCCGGACACGCTTGCCGTGCGTGAGAACATATCCGTCTTATAAACTGCATATACTGCAAACAGACCGGCAAGGGAATAACCGGCAAGCCCATTCCACAAAGGAATACCTTTGATTATTTTTTCAGCTTTTGGAACAATTTTTTCAATTAAAACTTTAATATATTCGTCTGCGCCGCCGCTTAATGGTCCGCTGCTTTCAAAAACAGACGGCGCATTCCACGGCACCATGTCACTGTTCCATTTAAGATTGCTTATTTCAATTAATGTAAAATCAGGACATTTAAAGTTTTGTAAATATTGAAATATTTGCTTGCCTTCATTTGCAAAAGTATTCAGATAAATTACAGGCATATCGGCATTTGTACTTTGAAAAACATTTACTGTTTTATTTTCTATTGTAAAAGAAATCATAATGTTAGCCCTTCTTTCTCCATTGCTGTTTGATTGTTTATAATGACACATTTATATTTTAAGTACATAAAAATATTAATGTTTACAAATAAATGCTGTTTTTATTCATGCCTTTTCCAATGCTTTTAATTATAATATAATCCAGATATTTATTATATCAAAAATAAATGTTATGCTTAATTTTTTAATTGCATTTTTATTTTCACAATACCCAGCAGATTTCTAATTCTCACTTATAGTGCTTATATGTTTAACGAACATATTTTGAAATTGATTTTGGTACAACACAATGCCTGTTTTTGTATAAAATTCTGGCTGAACATTTTTAATTGTCAGCATTTGATAAAATATTTTTATATATTTTGAAATCTTCATATTTAAACACATCAAATATGACCCTTTCAATCTTTTGGCTGTTCTGCAAAAATTCAACAATGGTTGCTACCGCTATTTGTGCTGCTTCCTTATTTGGAAAACCAAACTCTCCTGTTGAAATACAGCAGAAAACAATACTTTTTAATTCTTTTCTTTCAGCCAATTCCAGACAAGACTGATAGCATTTTTTCAAAAGGCAGCATTCTTTTTGAGTCAGTTTTTCTTTTACAATAGGTCCTACTGTATGAATGACATATTGGCTGGGAAGATTATAAGCGGAAGTTATCACCGCTTGCCCTGTCGGTTCTTCATAGTTTTCTCCATACTTTTTTCTTTGAGCCTCCATATACTCCATACATTCCGCACGGAGCTGTATTCCAGCAGATGAATGTATGGCATTATCGATACATCTGTGGCAGGGAACAAAACACCCAAGCATTTGAGAATTCGCAGCATTTACAATAGCATCAGCTTTTAGTCTTGTAATATCTCCCTGCCAAAGGCAGATATGCTCTGCAAAAGGAAACTGAACATTCAGCATTTCTTTCACTGTTGGCAAATCATCGGTTTTTACAATTCCTTTTTCCACTGCCTCCTCCTGTAAAAATTCATCCTGTATCTGAATAAATTCCTTAGATACTGGTTTCGGCATACGGATATTCATAAGGGAACGCATCAACTGACGTTTTTGTTCATCTTCTACTGTCACATCTTTATATACAGCAGAATCTTCGCATAAGTATTGAACCAAATAATCAAGCCTTTCTTTTTGCTCCATATTTAACACTCCTTCAAAATTGACAGTATCTCTTTGATATCTCCATTGATACATAATGACTTTCTCCTGATTTCTTCAGGTGCCCATGCCTCATTTAGATTGATACACACATAAAATGATTTTTTCCACTGGCTTGTCATTTTCCAGAAAGGATATTTGATAATAACAGGTGTATTCCCACCAACTCCAAGTTCCAGAAGCAGAATCTTTTCATTTTTATATTTATCCAAATAATGATGATATCTTTGTGCTGCTTTCTCCCAATTTTCGTCCTCTACAAAATATTTGTCACAGCGTAAATTCACTTCCATATTTCCTCCACAGACAGGACATTTTGGTACGAGAGATGACGGAATTTTGCAGTCTGATTGCTCTTTTATCATTTCGCGCACAATTCTTTCATTATCATATAATTTTTTATGGCAGGCTTTCGCGCATTGAAAAAAACCATAATCCCCTTGTGTTGCAAATATTCTTTCTGTATTAAAACCGCATAACTGAAATTGATGGTCCACATTGGTAGTCAAAACAAAATAATCCTTCCCGCTTATTAACTCCAATAAATCCATATATGGTTTTCCTTTTTCTACGTCATACCTGTTCAAATAAATATGCCTGCTCCAATACGCCCACTTTTCTTCCTGTGTTGGAAATGGATAAAAACCTGCCGAGTACATATCTTTCAGCCCATATCGTTGAATGAAAGGTCCAAAATTTACTTCAAATCTTTTGCCGCCATAAGTAAATCCTGCTGCTGTAGATAATCCGGAACCGGCACCAATGACAATATGTTCTGCTGACTCAATCAGCTGTTTTAGATGTTCAATTTTTTCATCAAATGTAAGATTTTGTTTTATATTACATGCTCTCATTTTTACAGCCTCCTCTCAACAGCTCCAAAAGGACAAACATCATAACAATTTCCACAATGCAGACAGTTTTCCTGATGTATAATAACAGGTTTTACACTTATATCTATACACTTCTGCGGGCAGTTATCGTAGCATATTTTACATCTACGACACTTATTTGTTACAAAATATCCCTTTTGGTCCGCTTTTCCATTGCCGATTGAAAATGTATCTCGAAAAATCGGCACAGAAGACAAATCGAAAAACTCGCCTTCTCCTTCATAAAGCCAAAATACATCAAGTGCGGCTTTGCTTTTTTCTGTGGGATATATTTTTTCCATATATGAATTTTCTCTAAACACTTCATCTAAACGGCTTTGACCAATACTTTTAATTTTTCCCTGTACTGTAATGGATTTTTTGCTTAGAGAATCCTTGCCATTTGTCATGGCACTGATAGAAACATATTTTTGTGCCACCAGCTGATGATAAAATGCTTTTCCCTTTGCGGTAATAAAATAAATGCCTGTTTCATCCGCAAGCATAATATCAATTACCCTTGTGCATGGAAGTCCATTTTCATCAATAGTCGCAAAGACGGCTGAATGTATTTCATTCTTTAGTATGGTTAAATAATCTATTGTTTTCATTTTTTCATCTCCATGAATTTATTGACAGTTTTTTTCTTAATAGTATAATTAAGTATATACAGCTTATTTGATACTATTGTGTAATTATAAAACTAAGGATGTGATTTTATGCCGAAAGAGGTACCAGCCTGCCCTGTAGAAATGACGTTACAGTTAATCGGAAATAAGTGGAAAGTACTCATTATCCGTGACCTTCTGGAAGGAACGAAAAGATTTAATGAGCTTATGCATTCTGTAACAGGCATTACCCAGAAAGTGCTTACAAGCAATCTTCGTTCTATGGAAGAAGCAGGTCTTTTAACAAGAAAAGTATATCCAGAAGTCCCTCCAAGGGTAGAATATACCCTTACAGAAACAGGCTATAGTTTAAAGCCTATTTTAGACTCTATGGTTATGTGGGGTACGGAATACAAAAAGAACTTTGTATAATACGGAAAACACAGCAGTTAATTTTTCTGCTGTGTTTTATATTTTTCTCCCCAATCTGCCATTGCCAGAATAACAGGTTTCAAGCTTTTTCCCAGCTCTGTGGGCAAAACGCTCCTTTCACATGTAATCAACCCGTTTTCAAGCAGAGTATCCAAAGTTTTTTGATATGTTTTTTCTGACATTGCCGTCATTTTTATTAATTCCTGCCTTTTCAAAATTCCTGAAAGTATATATCCCAGTAAAATAATGCTGTCCCTGTCTTTTAAAAACAGCATTGTTGTTTCAACAGGACATTTCGGAAGCTTTTTATATGCCGTATCATTCATTTTGTTTCCTCTTTTACTCTATAAGGGCAGTATAATCACTATACTGCCCTTTCGTATAATTAACACTGGTATGTTTTTGGCGGATTGCCGGAAAAATCAGCAATAACTGCTTTTGCATCTTCCAGATAAAAAACTTCAAAAATTGGGTTATCTGCCGTGTGGTACTGTCCCTTCACAATAGGGTTTGCCATACACCCTTCTTTAACTTCCATATTGTTCTCAAATACCGCTTTTCCGCTGAGTCTTATCCACGCATATTCAGGACTGGAAACCGAAATCTCAATATATGGATTTTCCTGCATATCTTTATACACTTCTTTTGTATTGTTTGTACAGAACCATAATTTTCCGTCTTTCTCAAAACAGAACATAAATGGTCTGCATTTTGCCTTTCCATCTCTGCCTACTGTAGCAAGATACTGTACTGGATTTGCCTGTAAAAATTCTACAACTTCTTTCATATTATTTACCTCCTAAAAATTAAAATTTACCGTTTTCATTTGCCCATGTGGAAGTGTCTGCAATGGTTTCCATTACATCCCAGTGCTCGGCGATTTTTCCATCTTCAACTCTCCAAAGGTCATAATAGCTGGTCGGAGCACCGCCGAAAGTACCTTCACTAACTGCCAAAACATAGTTACCTTGTGCAAGAACCATGTGTGTTTCATCATAAATCATTTCAATTCCCTGTTCAGCAAGAGCTGCTAAGGCTTCATTTAATCCGGAAACTCCATCTGCAATGTCAGTGTTATGCTGAATGTAAGTATCACCATCAAAGTACTCTGGAGTTTTTTCAAGATTATTCCCCTGCATTACATCATAAAGGAAGTTTTTCACGAGAGTTCTGTTTTCCTCTGTTTTATCCAAATCTTTTATCTCTGTTGCTCCGTCAATCTGCGTATGTCCTGAAGGATTTGGCTCAGCTAAGGAAGCAAGGTTATCCCAATGTTCCGCAATTTTTCCATTTTCGTCAAATCTGAAAATATCAAAAGCTACCTGTTCCCCAGCACCCGCAAAATTATAAACTGTATGAAGGAACACATAATTACCATCTTCAAAGGCGCGGATATTGTTTACCGTTGTCTTTTCCGGCGCAGAAACAAGATAACGGATAGAATCCTTAAATGCTTCTCTCCCAGTCGCGTATGAGAGATTATGCTGAATATATCCTTCTGCCATTAATTCATCAGCTACAGTTGTATCTCCGCTTGCAAAACTGTTAATTAAGGCAAGAGCTTTTTCTGTTTGGCTCATTTCTGTTTCTTCTTTATTTTCTGTAATATACTGGCTGATAAAATCTGAAGATATAATTGTTCTGTCGTTTTCAATGTATGTCTGCTGGTTTATGTCAACTCCATCAATGGTTACTTTTCCGCTTCCAACAGTAAAGCTGATTGTTTTGCCGTCAACCTCAGCTGTTACACTTCTGTTCTGGCTATTCCATACTACTGTACCGCCCCTCTCTTCAACTGCTTTTCTAAATTCCACAGTAGTATCAGCAAGTGCTGTACTGGCAGCAAATGCACTGATTAGTGCGGCTGTTAAAATAACAGTGTTCTTTTTCATTTTCTTTTTCATTTTCTTTTCCTCCTTAAAAATATTGCTGATTTTTTGCATTTCTTTTTTCTTACAGGTTCATCATAATCGAAAGAAAAGAATAAGAAAAGTACGCACTTTCAAGTGCTATGGTTACCACGATGATACTATTGGACAGTTTCCAAAAGTATACTTTTTTGAAAAATCAATGTCTGCATTTCGTTTATGCACCATAAATTTTTTTAATTAATTTTATAAAACTAAATAATATTTAATAAGAGCAATATTGCAAAGCTTATTGCAGTTTAATACCATATAAGTCATTTCAAAATTAAGTGCACCAGTAAAAAATTAATAATTACAAAAATAAACATCTGCAGTTTTACATATCGACTTTTAATTTTTTATGGCTGCATAAGCCGTAGAATTATGAAAGTATTTAAAGTGCATAACCGACATAAAAAAATATTATATGTGACGACAAATTTCAATTAATTCTTACTTTTACCAATAGAAAAAGGACAGCAAAAAGCTGCCCGCATTTACCAAAAAGTAATTTAATTAACATTATAAATCAGCACAATACTGCAAAAATAAATTAAACCGCATTAAGAATTTTTCTCTGCAACAGTATTAATTAATAAAACACACCCTGTTTATTACAATCTTAATATATGCCAAAATCTCACCGCTGAATATAATTACTATTATTATAATTATATAAATAAGTCTTTTACAGATTTTTAAACTCTTTTAAAACTCTAAAAAATCAGCTGCAAACTCTTCAGGAAGCATTGAATACCGGCTGTACTCATTTCTAAGTTTCTCATAGTCTTCCGGTTTTGAGTGCAAAGCATCTTTCAAACTTTTCTGTATTTTTAATACGATTGATTGAAAAAGCGGTGTTTCATAAACATCTTCCATAGCTTTCATAACATCTTTAGCCTTGCTTGAATGACATTCTATGCCTGCAAATTCAATACATGCATCATTTAAAACATTTATAGCTTCTTCAATTTGAGCAAAATCAATAAAGCAGCATTCTTCAAACTCACTAAAATCTATCCTTCCGCCATGAATGGCTGTTAATTCCAAAAGCAAATATGAAGCCCAGCTCAAAATTTCCCAACTAAATGAATACATATTTTCACCAGAAAAATTATTATTATAAAATTTCAACTGCTCGTCTGTTAACTCTTCGCCAACCATATACTCAAGTACACATGCATAGGCATTATTAGCAAAATCCTCAAAATCAGAAACACCGGCTTTTCCATATAAATAGTCCCAAAGCAAGCCAACAGCTTTATTTACAATCGGTTCCGCTTCTTTGCCATATTCTTTTAAACCATGTTTTAGTGTGTTAAAATACTGTTCAAGCACAAGGAGGTTGCCTAAAAGGCGCGTTTTATTGCTGCTGTTTCTGAATGCTTCTTCAGATAGTCCGCTGAAATTTGCAACCCAGTCTCCGGCTCTTTTTCTGTTTAATAATTTAAAGTCTATAAAAACGGCATAATCATCCATATAATCCAACCTTTCAGTTTTTATTTGTTTCAATATGAATAAGTACATCTTTTGCTTTTTGTATAATATCAGCTGCCATAACTATATTTTTGCTTTGCTCCTCTATAGCTACATCTACAAGGGCATTAAAAGGATTTTTCATCTGCTCGCAGCCAATATACATATATTTGTCATAAAATACAATATATATGTTGTTATTTAATAATTTGAAAAATTCCATTATATCCTCTATAACTTCAGGCGTTAAAATATAAAAAGCATTGTGTTTGTCTTGCGCGAAAACAGAAAACATGTTGTTGAAAACTTCGTTTTCGGTTTCAACTTTTTCGGAAAACGTGAAGCCTTTCATTTTTGAGCTCTGCTTTTTTGGAAAAATCTGTACCGCCGTTTCGCTGATTTTAAATTCATGGAATGATGAAAAAACAATAACCTGCCCTTCAAACACAGCGAGAGATGAGTTATTTGATTCATACGTCTTAACACTGCTTGAACGAAATCTGATTGTCTCATATTTTCCCTCAAAGTAATCCTGAGATACAAAAAATCCCTTTGCCCTTCCCGGCAGCAGCTTAACCTTCGATAATTCCTCAAAAGAAATTCCTTTTTTAGCTGTATATTTTATATCAGAAAACCCAGGTGCTTCTCTTATTTTAATCAAGGCATATTTATTCTTATAGTTATTATTAAACTCATTGTACGTTTTTTTCCAAAAAATCCAAAGGTAAACAGCAAATGAAAGCGCAGCTACACCAAATGATAATATAGCATCGCCTAAAAGCATTAATATACCGGCTAATATATTACCTGCCCCTACTCCTTCACCACTGAAAATTAATAAAAAAAATCCTATATTCCTTGCCTTTAGCATTGACAGCAGAAAACAAATAATAAATACCACTTTTGGCATTTTCCATAAAAACTTAGTCTTTTTATTAGCTTTTTGACGCAATTTTTCAAGTTTTACACCGCTTATATTCTGTTCAATCATTGCCATATATTTTCACCTGCCATAACGTGATGTTTTATCTGTATTTGTAGTATTTCTGATATGCCGGCATAATGCCGTACTTATTTGTAATAATCTCTTTGGAAAGGGGCGTATCAAAAGATATTGTAGAGTAAGGAATTTTTTTATAAGGCTTTTTGCCTTCCCAAAGCATCTCATAAGTTTTCCAGCGCTTTGCTGTCATAGAATTCGGGTCTGACGCGTCTTCCCTAAGCCAGTACTGACAGCCCAAAACATAGCTTTCCATCATTTCTTCCCAGTTTTGAAAAAATTTCTGCGCCTGATGTCCAGCTTCTACACCTATTTCAAGTACTTCTTCCATTGAAACATAACCTACATAATAACACCATTGAATTATATACGCCGCGCGACCCATATCCCAGCCGAGGAGAGCATTTTCTCCGTACCTTCTGTATGCCATAATCATTTTAGGGAGAAAGCTGTCTTCATCAGCTTTTGGATTCTCTTTTTTGGCGATTTCAATCAGTTCTTCTTCTGAATAGCCATGATATATTGTTTCAAGTTTTTTCATTTCTTTATCATACCATTTACGCATACCAGAACGCACTAATCGAGTCATTGTATCCATAGCGCTTTCATGCCCCTGTATTTCCCAGTATTCCCAAAGCGACCTTTTAATTGATTCAACCATTTCTATCCTGTTTTCGTTTCCCGGGTAAAAAATGCCTGCCATATAACGAAAATTACCATTATTTGTAGCAAGCAGTATAGAACCTGCTGTATTCATCCATTGCAGCGTTGGTGACATAGGCGTATACTTATCGCCTTTTGATTCCCTCGGTTTTTGTATATGAATAACAATAGCCCTTAGAATTAAAATAAAAACCAATGCCCCAACAATTGAAATAATTAAAGGCGATAATGTCTCCAAAACATATAACATAATCAAATATCAACCCCTTATGCCGTAATAAATTTAGAAAAATACTGTTAAAACTCAATAAAAAATAATACAAATTTTTCAGCATTTAAAAATTTATTGTTCCACAAGAATTTCTTTTGCTTTTTGTATAAAATTTGCATCTTCTTTTATTTTTGTTGTTTGATTTGCAACAGGCTCATCTATATTTGCATCAAACATACTATCTCTTTTTACTGCCACAAAAAGCTTATCGTCAATAAATACAATGGATACCTGACCATTAACAGCATCCGCAAAGCTTATTATTTTTTCCATTCTTTGCGGTGTTAAAATATAATATGCATTGTGCTCATCACTGGCATAAACAGCAAAACGGCTGTTAAATGTTTCGTTTTCTGTATGTATTTCATGCTCTGCTTTCCAACCGCTCATATTAGACAAAAATTCTTTTTCAAAAATCTGTAAATGTCCGCTGCTTAATTTAATATCATCAAACTGGAAAAGACATATAATCTGTCCGCTGAATATTTCTTTAATTCGGTTTTTTTTATTTCTGTGAACAATCTTTTTTGTGCATACATCGCTTATTTTAAATCTAATATTATCGTATATGCCGAATAATAAGTCTTCACTTTCAAAATACTTCTTGTCACCGCATGCCACAACCGCAGCGTTTCTTACTTCATCCCAGCTGAAACCGTTTTTTTGATAATACTTCAAATCCTCAAATCCATTTATACTGCCTATAGTCTGTATAACATACTCAGCTTTAAATATTTCATTGAATTTATCGTATGTATGTTTTACAATAACCATCCATAAAAGACCGAATGTCGCTGCTGCTAAAACTGCCGCAACAAAAGCCATTTTCGCTATAAAAATTCCAGACATATCTTCTTTACGAATCATAGCGGTATAAAATAACCACATATAAAAAGGAAACGAGATTACAGAGAGAATAATAGCTGTTTTTTCAAGTTTTTTTGCCTTTTCACGCAGTTTTTCCAGCTGTTCTACAATTAAGGTATTAGCCATACATCAGCCTCACTTTCAGTCAAATTTTACTTTGTATTCCTTTTTATATTCATCAATTTCATAAAAGTCTGCTCTATGCATACCGTGTATTCCTGCAACTATTGAATATGGAAACATAACTATTGTTTGGTTATATAATGAAACATTGGAGTTATAAAGCCTTCTTGCGGCTTGAAGATGCTCCTCAGCGTCAAAAATTGATTTTTGGAAATGGTCCATTGACACATAGGAGTATAAAACAGGATACTGTTCTGAAAGAGCATCTATTGCAGAGCCAACACCGCCAAGACCCTGCTGGATTGAAGAAAGAAGACCTATTTTTTGGTTTATGTTCATTTTCTGTTCAGCAACACTATTTTTATAAGCTTCCTTCTTTGCCTGATTTTTTTCTTTGTGCTTTTTTGAACCATGCTGTCTGTCAATTTGCTTTTTAATACGGTTCATCTGCTCCTGCTGGGCTTTAATAGTTTCATCTATAGTGTTTAATGCTTCTTCTGAAAGAGCCTTTCTCTCCTTAAATGTTTCTTCTTCCAGTTCTTTTCCTGACCGTGCAGAAGTTACAGCTAAATATGTATCATATTCATGCTTTAAGAATTTCTTAACAGCTTCAATTTCTTCTGAAAGCATGTCGTACCTTTTTTCCAATGCCACATCTATTCCAGAACTGCCCTCTTCAACCTTTACAGATAAACGGCGCAGTTTGTTATAAATCATAATATAAAATATAACAATGAGAGCAGCAGCTAATATGACTATTATTAAAATAATATTATCCGGCATATAAAAACCTCCTTAAAATTCATGCATTGTTTTGCTATAAATTCTTAAATTTCACATTTTATTATACAATAATATACATTTTTTTGCCACTAAATATAAAATCTATGGAGTATTATTGAATAAATGAACCACTAAAATTACAGTTTGTCTATTCATAAGTAAATATATATTTATTTAATTTTCTGAATTTTAAAAAACAATTTAATCTTTATTTTCATTATTTTTATCAATATTATAATTAAATGATTCTAAAAAACAGCGTTTAAAAATATACTTAAATCTATATATAAAATTAAATGATTTACTGTTCTACAAGAATTTCTTTTGCTTTTTGTATAAAATTTGCGTCTTCTTTTATTTTTGTTGTTTGATTTGCAACAGGCTCATTTATATTTGCATCAAACATACTGTCTCTTTTTACTGCCACAAAAAGCTTATTGTCAATAAATACAGTAGATACCTGACCATCAATAGCATCTGCAAAGCGCATTATTTTTTCCATTCTTTGCGGCGTTAAAATATAATATGCATTGTGCTCATCACTGGCATAAACGCTGAAACGATTGTTAAAGCTCTCATTTTCAGTATGCATTTCATGCTCCGCTTTCCAGCCAATCATGTTAGACATATATTTTTTCTCAAAAATCTGAATATGTCCGTTGCTGTTCTTTATGTCATCAAACTGAGTAATACAAATCATCTGTCCGCTGAATATTTCCTCAATATGTTTCCTTTTATGTCTTTTAACTGTTTTATATGTGGTAACATCACTTATTTTAAATCTGATATTCTCATATTCTCCAATAAGCAAATCTTCGCTGTCATAATATTTTTTCTCACCGCAATTTACAGCTGCTGCATTTCTTACATCGTCCCATGTAAAACCACCCTTTGGTATATACTGAAGTTGAGCAAAGCCTTTAATTGCACCTATAACCTGCAATACATATCTTGATTTAAAATTAGAATTAAATTTATCATAAGGACGTTTTACGATTATGAGCCATAATATCAAAAATGTTCCTGCTGACAAAACAGCTACCCCAAACACGATTTCTGTAATAAAAATAATGGATTCTCCTGTAGAAAGTGTAGATATTCCGTTGTCTTGCATTGCAAGAGTATAACCCAGCCATATATATAAAAGTGCCATAGCAATAAATAGAACGATTACAACTTTCTCAAATATTTTTGCTTTTTGGCGCATTTTTTCAAGTTGCTCTACACTAATAAAATTTTCCATTATGTATCCTCACTTCAGTTTAACTTCACTTTGTGTTTTTTCTTATTTAGTTACATTCAATTAACGCTAAAAATAAAATTATTTATTTAATTTTGATATTATATTTCATAAATTGTAACATCACTTCGTATATATGATAAAAACATTAAAAAACTGCCATAAGTCCAACAATAAAAACTAAATAAATCATTTCTGTTAATGATAAGTTATTTATTGGTATTAAATTTACTAATATAAAAAGCGGATACATTATCCATGGAACTTCTATATTTGGTGTACCATAATCAGAAGCAATAAAAAATTTTGCAATAACAGCACCAGTAAATACAATATATAATATAAGCCACACAGCGCCTGCCTTAAAAAACGGAAGGTGTCCCTGTCTTTCATGCAAATTAGGGACTTTCTTGTTAAATGTCGCAAATATAACCATTTCATTTTCCGCTTCATAAGAAATATCGATTTTTCGCTTTCTATTTCTTTTATCATAAAACATTACTTCATAATAGAGATAGCGTTTATCATGAATAATGCGAACTATATTTTTATAAGGGATAATATCTGAATATTCATTTGTATTTAACCCGGTTTCTGTAAATATACAGTTTTTGTCTTTCAATAGAACATTCACTATTATCCCTTCTTTTATTATGAATACATTATTTAAAAACAATTGTGATGACAAAGCAGAATATCATCAAACTTTGCATTTTTCAAATCTTCTTGTTTTATAAAAAACTGGAATGTATCTTCTTCCATTTCTTCTTTTGTTGTAAAGTCGTATTGAAATAGCAGCACATTATATTTTTCTCCATTTTCAATGTCAAGGCGGCTGTCTTTTTGGTGCAGTGCAGGGTGACCGCCTGCCTTTGTTCCCCAGTTTCCAAAATCCCAGCAAAGAGAATCAACGGCAGACTCATTGTTTTCAATATCATATCCGGACTGCTTTATAACAATTTCCGGTGTTATAGCATTGCTGCATATTTCTTCATATCCAAAATCCGACACAATTCCGTCTATGCCTAAATACATTGTGGCAGCCTCACAGGCGGAACGAAATGCCATTTTTCCCTCGAACCACGGCAGAGCCAAATGCCCTGGAATAGTTTGATAATTAAATTTAGCGTTTCTCCTTAATTCAGCCAGCAAAGATGGCTTATATTCTGGTATGCCCTTTCCTTCCATCATGGATAGAAACACACTGACTGGCTTTTCTTCTTTTTTACTTGCTTCACTCAGCCGTTTTTCATATTCTTCTTTGGAAATTGTTTCTCCGTTTATTGTTACAGTAGTTATAACTTTTGTTGGTGTGAACTGCTGTATGTCTATGTCTTGCTGTAAAGATACATCTGGTGACGGATAGAAACGCACAGCATAAAGCTGACGCAGTTTTTCAGGGTCATCTATTTTTTCCTCAAAACGTGTTTCATCTGTATCCAAAAAGAACTGGAGCAGTCCCTTTTCTGGAAAGCCTTCTATGTGAGGCATTTTAGAAAAATTAATCTGTGCCAAAAACTGCATTTGCTCGCCTTCAGGACAGATCGGTATGCTTTTTCCATGCGGCAGATAAAATATACTTCCGAATTTACTGTCAATACATGTGGCTGTTTTATCAGTAACTGAAATATGTACAGAAGGAAGCTTTGTTTTTTCCAACACGGACTGTATTACTTTTTTACTTCTCATAAAAACCTCTCCTTTAATTGCAAAGTTATAATCCAAATTTTGCCCAGTCATTTACATTTGTAATTACAGGCAGATAGCAATCCAGTTCAAATTCCGCGGTTTTGTACGGTCTTGCATAGCCGTCAGTAACAGCTGTTCCGCTGCACTTAATATGCGCCCTGTCATTTTCAAATTCAATAACAGTTAATTTATAGTTTTCCAAAGGCTCATGCTCAAAAATATATAGTGTATCTTCCCTTATCACAGCTTCCTCTATGGTCTTAACTTCAAACGTTTTGCCTATCACTGCTTCCAGATTGTCTGAATCTATGGGAATTGCATTTATGCATAAATAAGGCGTAATTTCTTCATCCATGAATGTATTTGCATGAAAATAACAATCAATACTAAATTCATATCCATCATCATTATAAATAAAAAAAGCTGTATCTCTGCTTTCAGTATTAAGCTCAAATAAAATGCCGTCTAATATTAACGCCAAATTTCATCAACTCCAAATTTTATATTTGTTAAATACTTATTCATATATCTCTTTTTCGCTTGCCTGAATTATTACTCATCACATTCTTTTATGTAGGCAATACAGTTTAATATTTCTCCACTGCTTTCATCAAATTTTACTAATAAAAGTATATGGTTGTCCTCATCATAGGCACACCCCAATAAGGCGTTTCCATCATAAAATGATGGATATTTTACCAATAAATCAAAGTCTATTTCATAATTTTTCAATTCCTCATCAGAAGATGTTTCTATACTCCAGCCCTCATCTTCCAATGCGTCCATTGCCGTATCGTACATTTCACATGACAAAACGTCGCAAAAAACACGCATTAAAAATTCAGATAAGCTGTTTGTATAAAGTTTCCATTCGCAAATAGAATCACACTCATGATTCATATATACAGGCGGGTCGCTCTTATCTAAATCTGTATTGCAAATACCAAACTCTATCACTCCTGCCGCAAAATCACTGCCAATTAACAGATAGTTTGGAACTATGTCTTTCCATTTATCTTTTGGAAGTTTATGAAATTGGTAATACTCACTTTTCCCAGCGGCACTTTTATCTGTTTTACAATATTCTTTTTCGTCTTTAATGTTCTCTTCTATATCATCGTAAAGAAAACGAATAAGCCTTCTTGTTTGCACCCAAACATCTGATGTTGAAAATAAATCAGTATTAACCGCAAAAGACAAAAAATCATTGAGCACAGCAGGAATAACAATTCCTTTTTGCTGGTCGCTTAAAATATTATCTTTGCTTCTTTTACAGCCCATTTTTTTAAGTATTTCTGTTACGGTTAAGTTGTACTTAAAACTCACATCTATGCACCTCCTGATGATTATGTATTTAATATGGTAGAAAGATATTCGCTCTCTACAAATTCTCCCCAGCCGTTTTTCTGCTCCATTGTCATATTGCCTACCATGCCTATATCCGGCAGTGTCATGTTGTGCAGGTCGAAAATATGCTTCATATCTAAAAACAGATACATGGATGAAACACTGGCAGCACCAAAATCACGGCACTCACATTCGTTTGAAAATTCTACAGGCATTTTCAAAACTTGATTTATTTCATCTTCGGGATTTCCGTCTGTAATGCCTTGAAATAAATCCACCAATTCATAATAATCTTTTTCAGTAAGCTGTCCGTCAAAATCATCTTTTGCTTCTTCATAAGTGTTATATTCAAATAGATACTCTGGCACCACAACAGAGTATATATCCCAGCCTTCGTTCCAGTACCTGTTTGTCCACTGCCAGCATCTTTTTGCCACAGGCGTCCAGTCTTTTTGCGGATAAAGAGCAGTTAAATATTTTTCAACGCACATAAATAAATAGCACAGTCTTCCTGTTAAAGAAAGCTTTCTTAAACTTTTTACAAGTTTTTTATTTTGTTTTTCTTCTTCTGTTTTCCATTTTAAAAACACATCAGCCACACTGCTTTCTTGGATTTTATAATTGTATCTGTCATATTTAATAAAATTAGATATAATCTGACTATATCCTGCATAATGCTTTTAAAGTATTAGAAATAATTTTTACTTTCTTCCTATAATTAAATATATCGAAATATAATAATGAAAATTAATAATAAATTATATGTAATTGAATAAAAATTTTTTTGTTTTTAATTCTTTTAATCAAACAGCAGTAAACAAAACGCAAGCACTTAAATTTCACAATATATAAAAATTATAAATCTAAATTTCTTTTTCGTAAATAAATGTATCATGCAAAGTATAATCCTAAATTGGAATTATTTTGAAAACTAAGTTGAGGCAAACTTTGTGAAATATTGAAAAATTAATTTCTTTATCTGCATAAATTTGAATTAGATAGACAAGCAGCGGCTGATTATTACAATAATAAAACGAATTAAGACATGCATAAAGGCTTGCTCCCTGCCCTTTGCAGGAAACAAGCCTTTATAGCTTTATAACAAATCTTTAATTAAATATTATTGTTCAGCTTTTTAATTTTGGGTCAAAAATATTTAGCCGCATTTTTTGAGCAGTATAACCACTTAAAATATAAATTAATTTTGAATTATTGACTAAATTAGAAAATCATTACAGACTGTCTATAATTTGCTGTTTTCCGCCAAATGAATAATTAAAATAACATTTCTGCGCTTAGACGAAACATAAAACCATAACATAATCAAATAAATATATACACATATATTCTGCTGTTTAATCCGCAAAACCCTGAAAATTTCAATACATGGATAGGTTCTGTTAATTTATATATTATGCCATAGGCAGAAACACTGCCATAATCACGTATTTAATAATAAGTTTAATTATTCAATTTTAATTCCAAGCTTATAAGCCTGTTCAACTTCCGGTTTTCCTTTTATATCTCCAATATCGCCGTTTCCTCCGGCAAGAACACAGCCCAAATTTTTCCAGCGCAAATGTTCTGTTAAATGATTATAATAAGTGAGTACATCATCAAAGTTACAGCCCTCAGCCGCCATAAGAAGTACCGATGCTCTGTTATTGCCTCTCAAAAGGTTCTCTCCGCCTTCTTCAAGAGCAAACAGTCTGTCTATGGCTGTTCTTATTTGACCGCTCATATTCCAATAATAAAGAGGCGATGCTAAAACTACAATGTCGCATTCCTTAACCGCCGGATAAATTTTATCCATGTCATCATTTTGAACACATGGGAATTTTTGATTGTTATTGCCGCCAAAACAGCCCTTGCAGCCATGTATATCCATAGAATCAAGAAAAAACTCAGTAACTTTATTGCCTGCGCTTTCAGCCCCTTCAGTAAATGATTTTACAAGAGCTGATGTATTCCCATTTCTTCGTGGACTTCCATTTAATATTACAATTTTCTTATTCATAGTTTTGCTCCTGTTTTATATTTTATCTGCAAGGGCAGCTGCCTGCTTACATCCATCGGTATTATTAATATCACCAGCATTTAAAACTCCGGTGATAAGCACTTCGCCAACCATTTTCCATTTATTTAAAGCCGCTGTACGCTCTATTGGGATACGCACCCCATCAAATACAGTAATATCTTTTTCCTCACAGCAGGCAATCAAAGCGCACTCTTTGCCAGAAATATCTTTGCCGCCTACAACTAATGAATAAATTCGGTCAATCACTCCTTTAATTTGTGCCGGTATAGAATACCAGTAAACCGGCATAGTAAATACAACAGCGTCAGCTTTTAAGATATCTGGCGCGATAATATTAAAATCATCGTCATACGAACAAGCTTTACCTGTTTTAAAACACGTCTCGCAGGCGTGACAGCCTCCAACATTCATCATAGCTGCATCAAACCGGGAAATTTCATATCCTTTGGCTTCAGCAGCCTTAACAAAAGCGTCTGTCATCGCAAAGCTGTTACCCTTTTTGCGAGGACTTCCAGTAATTACAACAATTTTCTTACTCATAAAATATTCCTCCTTTTTAATAAGGCGGTCAGCTAAATATCAAGACCACCATAATTAGGTTATTCCTTAATTGTCAGAGTTCTGATTACGCGCTTTTGCCACGCATTTCAATTCACTTGTCAATTTTAAGGATAAGAAGCACATCAGTAAAATATATTCTGTTTTCCCATTTATGTTCAGTAACGCTTAATAAAGCCATAGTTTCTTCCTTGCCAACAGAATTGACTTTTTTATTTTGCCATATTATAATAATAGCAATAATAATATAAAAAACAAGTACGCACATTTAAGTATAATAATTACATTTAGGTTCAATACTTACCAAAAGGATAGTGTAAAAAATGAGTAAACGGTGCATTTCAAAAGAATCCCTTACAACAACTGGATTCAGTTATACTTTATCTTTAATTAACGGAAAATATAAAATGACAATTTTATATACGCTTATGGAATTTGGTGTGGTTCGTTTTAATGAAATGAAAAAATATATCGGCGAAATATCATATAAGACATTAAGCTCTACATTAAAAGAACTGGAAGCCGATAAACTTATACATCGAGAAGAATACCCTCAAATACCTCCTAAGGTTGAATACAGCTTAACCGAGCGAGGAAAAACTCTTATCCCAATATTAGACTCCATGTGTGAATGGGGCGACAACAACCGTCTGTGAAATTTTAAACTTTTGGATTTTATAATTTTTAAACTCCTATTTATTAATTCATACATTAAATATTCTATAATAATTTAAACTTATTGATTTTCCCCTTGACTTATTTAAAATTCATTTGTATAATGAATTTCAACTAATTAATGAAAGGGACTGAAATAAATACTATGGATGACTCTGACAGTAGCGACTCTGACCGAAATAATTACCATAAATTAAATATATGTTTATGTAAAGGCATAACCTGTGTCTGATTATCGGACAGCAGGCTATGCCTTTTTGTGTTTATTTTTGCTGACTACCGCTTAAAGGCGGTCAGAATATAAATTTAATAAAAGAAAGGAGTGATTGATCCACTATGGATCGACACAGACAGATGCCTTGGCACGCACTTAAAATTACGGAGGTATATAAGATTTTACATACATCCGAAGAAGGGTTAGGCGATGCTGAGGCTGCCGAAAGGCTCAGAAAAAACGGGCGCAATGAACTGCGCTCAAAACCGCCAAAAACCATTATTCAAATGCTGAAAGCACAAATCATTGATCCGATGGTGCTTATTCTTATCGGTGCAGCTTCTTTTTCAGCAATTTTACAGGAATGGACAGAAGCGGCGGTTATATTTACAATTGTTATTGTCAATGCTATTATCGGAATTGTGCAAGAAAAGAAGGCGCAATCCTCTCTGGAAGCACTGCGCAATATGAGTGCGCCTACAGCCCGTGTGCTGCGCCAAGGCGAAGAGAGTGTCATTCCTGCCAGCGAACTGGTAGTTGGTGATATTGTAATGCTTGGTGATGGCGATATGGTTCCGGCAGACATTCGTTTGATTGATTCTGCAAATTTAAAAGTGCAGGAAGCTTCTTTAACAGGCGAGTCAATACCGTCTGAAAAAGAAGCAGAAGATATACTGCCAGAAGACTGCCCTCTTGGTGATCGCAGCAATATGGCGTATACATCTGCCATTGTCACATACGGAAGAGCATCTGGTGTTGTAGTAGCCACCGGAATGGATACAGAAGTTGGAAACATTGCCGGAATGCTCGACAGTCAGGACGATACTGATACACCATTAAAACGTAAACTGAACGCAGTTGGCAAGACATTGACTGTTGTTGGATTAATTGTCTGTGTATTGATATTCGCTATTGGCGCTTTTTATCACCGTCCACTTGTTCCACAGTTCTTGGTTGCGATTTCACTTGCGATATCAATAATCCCAGAAGGTCTTCCTGCTACAGCAACTATTGTAATGGCATTAGGTGTACAGCGTATGGCAAAGAAAAATGCGCTTATTCGCAAATTGCCTGCTGTAGAAACCCTCGGCAGCGCAACAGTTATTTGTTCCGACAAAACCGGAACTCTTACACTCAACAAAATGACTGTAACACATGTTGCTGTAAATGGTGATTTTGAAAACAGCACAACTACACCTGTTGAAAATGCTTCAAAACATCACCCTGAAGTATATAAAGAGTTAGTATACGCGGCAGCCCTTTGTAATGACGCCAGTCTTGACCCTGATAGAAAAGGAGAAATTATAGGCGACCCTACAGAAGGCGCGCTGATTTATATGGCGCAGGCATTTGGCATAAATCATGAAATGCTCGAAGACAAATATCCTCGTGTATTTGAGCAGCCTTTTGATTCTGAACGAAAAAGAATGACAACCGTTCATAATATCAATGGGAAATGGGTGTCATATACTAAAGGCGCAGTGGATGAAATGCTGCCATTGTGTACCAGCATACTGACATCAGATGGCATACGCCCTATTTCACAGGCTGACAAAGAAAATATTACAAAGCTTTGCCTGTATATGTCTGAAAATGCCTTGCGTGTACTTGGGTTTGCCATGCGCGTGCTCAATGAACTTCCAACAGACGATGATGATAATGTGGAATTTGATATGACTTTTATCGGCGTGACAGGCATGATTGACCCGCCAAGAAAAGAAGTAGCTGACTCTGTTCGCACATGTCGTCAAGCAGGAATACGCACAATCATGATTACTGGCGATCATAAAGTAACTGCCCTTGCTATTGCAAAAGAGCTGGATATATACAGGGAAGGTAATACAGTAATATCTGGAGATGAGCTGGATACAATGACCAATGACGAATTGGATAAAGCGGTAAAAACAACAACTGTGTTTGCCCGTGTATCCCCAGCAGACAAACTGCGCATAATCCAAAGCTTAAAACGCACTGGCGAAGTTGCTGCCATGACCGGAGATGGTGTAAACGATTCCCCTGCCCTAAAAGCAGCAGATATAGGCGTTGCAATGGGTATAACCGGCACAGATGTGGCAAAAGACGCTGCTGATATGATTCTGCTTGATGACAGTTTTACCACAATCGCCTATGCCATAAAGGAAGGCCGCCGTGTATACCGCAATATACAAAAAGTAATCCAATTCCTTCTGGTAGGCAACATTGCGGAAATATTAACTTTATTTGTGGCAACTGTGTTTAACTGGGATGCGCCTTTGTTGGCAGTTCACATTTTATGGGTAAATCTTGCCACAGCTACGCTGCCTGCTCTTGCGCTGGGTGTCGATCCGGCAAGCAAAAACATCATGAAACATAAGCCGGTTAAATCAGGCACACTGTTTGAAAAAGATATGATACGCCGTGTTGTTGTACAGGGTATATTTGTATCGGCTATGACAACTTGCGCTTACTGGATTGGTGCAAAAACTTCAAGCCATATTACAGGACAGACAATGGCTTTTTGCGTTCTTGCCCTTTCTCAAATGCTGCGGGCTTTCAATCAGCGTTCTAATACAGAACCCATTTGGATACGTGCGGAAGGATTCAATCCTTGGCTGATACTTTCTTTTATTGCTTCCGCAGTACTTATGGCATGTATTTTATTTGTGCCTGCGCTTCAAAATGCGTTCCGGCTGACCGCTCTTAATAGCGAGCAATGGTTAATTGTTGTGGGTCTTTCATTTTTGTCAATCCTGCAAGTAGAAATAATAAAGGCAATTAAAAGATATAATAAATAAAAGCAAAAAAGACGGAATGGAAACATTCCGTCTTTTAAATATTATATACAAATACATCTGTAAAGCAGGTTTTATTTTAAATACTGCTTTATAAAATATTTATATTCTTTACGGCTGACCTGTATAAATTTCAAGTTCTTTATACGCTTTCAGAGCCATACATTGATCAAAAGAATATATTCCGCTTCCGTCAGTTCCGCCAAAAGCACCATTGTATATACTTGATATATCAAAAACTCTAAGTTTATTAAGCCGCCATAGGGCTAATGTAATTATCTCATCATTTTGGCATTCCATTCCTATAAGCGCGGCTAAAGCATAAATCCCTGTAGATTCATACCCCTTTGTTACATTTCCATTAATGTCATATTCAGCCATAATTCCATCGCCATTAAGTTTTTCTAATAGCCATTTTTCGCTCTCCTCTTTAAGCTCTCCTATTTTGGATAAGTTATATAATGTATACATAGCTTCTGCCATATTAAGGTTGTCTTTGGAATATTCTTTTTTACTATAATTCCAATTTGAGTAATAAAAAGGAAAACTGTCTGATATATATCCTTTATCTATTATAGTTCTTACCTTATTATATAGACCTTTTTCACCAGTCCTTTTTTCAAGTATATTTATAAGTTCTAAATCTCCATAACAAAGCGAAAAAGAATTTCCCATTTTATTTTTATCAAAATCATAAAAGTCAACCGGACCATTTGAAGTTATATTATACTTTAATAAGGCACTTTCAAGCTCTTTGGCTTCTTTTTCATATTCTCCCCAAATATCACCAGCAGATAGCAAAGCGCCGTAAATTCTTAAATCGTCTAAAAATGCGTTAGAAGAAACATCAGCGTTTTGACTGTAATACCATAAAAACAGACCATTATTTGAAAGATATTCCTTTGCATATCTGTACGCGCTGTCAAAAAGCTCCTTATTTTTAGAAATAACGGCATACTCCATTAAAAGACCCTGAGATTCGCTTAAAACATCATCACCAAACGGCACTTCTCCATCGCTCTCAAAGCTTGTACGAAGACCTCCATATTGGTTAATCATATTGTTTTTTATAAAATCAAATGTCTGTGCCGAATACCCGTTAGTAACAAAGTCTATAACAGATTCAAGGCTGTAAACACTTTCTATAGTTCCTGTAAAAACAGCTGATACCTCGCCTTCAGGAGAAATTATAATTGTTGTAGGAATTTTCTTTATTCCAAGACTGTTATAAACGGTCTTATTATTATCATACACATTTTGTATGCCTATGCCGTTATCAGATAAATACTTTTCAGCAGTTTCTATAGTTTCACGTTTATTGTCAAGAGAGTTTACAATAAGCAGCGACACATTGTCCATATCTTTAAGTTCTTCCATTGCCTTAATCTGTTTTTGACAATACTGGCACCAGCTTGCCCAATATGTAAGGACAGTATATTTGCCGTTTTTTTCAATATTAAATTTACTGCCGTTTTTAGTTTCAAAGTTTAGATTTTCAATGTTTTCTCCTAAAATTATGTTCTCAGGAAAATCCACAGCCCTTCCTGAAAGAATATCCGTGCCATTGCCATCATTCTCGTCTTTGGAATTTTCAGGTTTCATAATAAACCATACCAAAATAATTAAAATTATAACTGTAGAAAAAATAACTGCTAAATATATTATATTTTTAACGGCATAATCAGTATTTTTGTTTTTTACCATAATTCCACGCCTTGTACTTTAAAATATTTATTTTTTTCTATCAGCGAATTTAACTCTTATAAGTATAAGAATTGAAGCAATAAGAAGCAGCAGCATAGCTGATGTTCCAACAAGGGAAAATACAACTGATTCACGGTTTTTCTCAATGCGTTCCCTTAGTGTAGGTTTTTGATTTCCAATATATTCTTCCTGAAAATCAAAATACCGCATTTTATCATATAAGTCAATTATAACCGTATCTCCGTTTAATCCGTCTTGATTGCTGAAATTTCTTAAATATTCTGTTAAACTTTTAATTACATCGTCATTTGGCGCCGCAACTACAAGCATAGCTTTAGAATTATTATAAACCGAAGGTATAAGCTGCATTGCTGCCACAGTTTTAGAGTATTCATCAGAAAAAGCGAACATCTCATTTCCATTAAACTTCCCATCTTCAACATCTATTGAAAACGGAAGGCTGCCGCTGACACTGCTTAAAATATCTTGATTGTTAAAATTACCTAATACTACTATATTTGAGTTTTCAGATACATCATTTGAAAGCTCAGATGCCTTAATTACACTGAAATCTCCATACGGACGCATACCCCTGCCATACATTCCTGCCAGAACACCTAATAAATTAAGTTCATCATCTGACGGCGAGTTTGGCATAACAAATACCATATTATCTGCAAAGCCTTCTTTTATAAATGGCCATGGTGTTACTTCAAATGATAAAAACATGCTTCTTGGTCCGTTAAAAGAAAAAGACGAATTACCTGATATAAACGCCCACGGCATTTCATCAAGTCTTACAGTGCAGTATAAATCCTCTATCTCCAAATCAAATGAAAATGTTATGCTTTCAAGAGGTTCGCCGGTTAAATCATCAGGAATAACAAATTCAATATTATCCCCTCCTGCGTATTCTTTTTGCAAGCGCTTGCTGGCAACAGGTTTGTTATTAACATAGACTGTAAAAAGCGACCTTCTGAAGTCCAAATTCTCGCTGTACCTAAAATTAAAATTAAAAGTGTCATCTGGACCTATAATATATGTAGTGTCATCAGGCGGATAAACTATATATTCCCTTCTGAAAGCTCCCCTTAACTCTATGCCGCTGCTTCCGCCTAAAAGCTCAGAAAGCTCAATAGTTTCTCCCTGTAAAATTTCTGTTCCTTCTTTAAGTTCTTTTGAACTTTCGGCATTAACAAATGCTACATTTCCTTTTTCCTGGCTCTTTCTGCTGTCGTCCATTAAAAACCATGCCGCTTCAGTAAGGCAGGAAGGATTTTTTGATACAATAAATACTCGCCACTGACCGTCATCGCCATTTTCAATTATTATCGCAGCTGAATTTTCAATATCTGTCTCTAAAACGCCGTTCCTTTCCATAACGTCTTTTAAATAATCAGGGGAACCATCGTTATAAAGTGATAATATAACAGCAGATGACTGGCTGCTTTCATATTTAGAATAATACTTTAAATCAATCTCATCGGAATCCTCAAGAGATTTAACAAGCCCAGCTTTTATAATGGCAGCTGCTGTAAGTTCGTCAGAGCCGGCATTGTCAAAAACCACAACGCTAAGTCCATTTCCGTTCTCGTTAGTGTCTGAAATAAGCTGATACGGATATCGTTCTACAGCTCCGTCAATACCGCTTAAATCATAATCAATCATTATAAATGACTCTCCGTCAATAACTACCCAATTGGCTCCGGAAAACTCATCAAGGCATCCGTCATCATCATATATCTGGGCAAAACCTGTAATTGTCAGGCTGTTATAGCCAGTATTAATAAGCCGTGTTGGTATGTTAACAGTTAAGTTTTGTCTTGACCCATTTATGTAATTCATAGGTACAGAATCTACAGGTACTCCATTAACGCTGAATGTAAGCGACGCCGGAACATCTGTAAGCATAGAACTAAGTTCTGCATATATATTAGCCTCAGCCCTGTTCACTCTCCAATATTCCGGTACCTGAAAATAAATTGTTTCCTCTTGATATACTCCCGAAAGCACTCTGTTTTGACCGCAGTAAAACATTTTGCTTTCAGCGGCATATACAAGATAAAAACCCATGCAATATAAAACAGCCCCTATAATTGCCAAACCGCAAATACATTTTTTAACAGAACACAATTCCTTCACCTCATTTTTCCGCTGCGCGTATTATCAATGCCATTAAGCTGTAAATTATCACCGCTTGTTTCTGCATATCTTACAGTTTTATCCCATTTAACTTCTTTTTTAAATATAAAATCGCTTATACTCATAAATATAGCTTTTATAACAACAAGCACCCACAGCTTTGAGTATGTAAACAGCATTAAAAACGCAAGACCTGCCGAAACAATACCAAATTCATTTTTTTCCGGCGCCAATGTAACCATAATATTAACAACAAACACAACTATAGCCATAACCCATAAAAGAGTTGAAAAACCCGCTAAGTTAACATGCGCCCAGCCTAAAATTCCAAGAATAAATATAAAATCAGAGCAAATAAGCGCTGAAAGCATTAAAATATAAACTAAAGCATAATACAGCACATCAAGACGCATAGGTCCCGCACTAAAATCAAATATATATTTAAAGTTTTTAACAAGAACATAAAAATTACCCTTTGCCCAACGGGTTCTTTGCCTAAACCATACTCCCAAAAGGTGCGACTCCTGTTCCCATGTAACAGCCAGAGGCATCATTTTTATATAATACCCCATTCTGTATATCCTAAAACTTATCTCAGTATCTTCCGAGAGCGCTTTCGTATCCCAGCCTCCCATTTTTTCTAAAATCTCGCGGCGTATAACAAAATTAGTCCCCGGTATTGTGCATAGTTTAAAAAAGAAGTATCTCCCAGCCTGATTCATACACTGATAGGCAAGAGTCTCAATATTGACAAATCTTGTTAATATTGAAGCATTTCTGTTTCTTGTGCGGAATTTGCCTATTACAGCTCCAAGCCGTTTATCAGCCATTAGATTTTCCACCAACAATATCAGCGCGTCAGATTCCGGGGTATTATCAGCGTCATAAACAGCTATAACACTTCCCTTGGCTGTTTTAAGCGCTATATTAAGAGCGTTCGATTTTCCCTTTCCGCCTGTAATTGAATCAGTATTAATTACAATAAGCCTTTCGCGGTCGTATACATTTTGCATATTTGCCAATATATCAGCTGAGTTGTCAGATGAATTATCATTTATGACTATAACCTCATATTTTTCTTTTGGATAGCTGAATTTCATAAGTGATGACACTGTTTTTTCTATAACAATCCCCTCGTTATGTGCCGGCACAAGAACAGAAACCATTGGATAATTCTTTAATGGTATCCTCCCGTCAGTTGAGTACACTTTCATATAATAAACAAACCCGCCGGTTGAAAGAACCATATTTATAATCATAAGAATCCATATAGCTGCTATGGCGTACAGTGACAATATGTCAATAGCGCTCATCTTTGCCGTCCTCCTCATTAAAAAAGTATTTCCGCATCTGCCTTCTTGCAAGAAGAATCATAACCAAAAAAGCGGTTATCCCCACCGTAACAACGACCATGAGCACTCTGTTCTGGCTTTCAAGACTTACTTTAGCCCTGCTTAAAGCATCTCTTTTAAAATCAAAATCCTCTGGAATATCCCTTTGGGTGTAATTATAAAAAACTTCTGGAAGATTTGAAGTATTTAAAATAGTAAAACTTTTTTTAAGTTCTTTGTCATAATACTCCAAATCATCAGCGCTGACTTTAAATACAGGCAAATAATTATTTATGTCATTTTCCATATAAGAGTAACGCTTGTCGTCTTCACCCATAAGCACGCCCCTTATATTTATTCCAAAACCTTCATACATCGATATTTGGGAGTTTATAATATCAATTACCTCCTCAGATGAAACATCATTTTTTTGAATAATCGGAAAATGCAGCAAAATCCTACAGCCTTTGGACTGGGCATAACAAATCACATTTGTAAATTCAGCCATAGCTGGATAATCCGTGTTTTCATATATCGGCATAATACCTATTATAACCTGCTTTTTATTTTCAAGAAGAACATCTATACTTTCAAGCAAATTTACAGGGCTTGCAAAAGCATATACTTTTTCCATAACTGCAAATTCCTGCATATTTTCCTTTTCTTCAGCAAAAGAGACTTTTGTCATGCTGAAAACCGTAATAAAGCATAAAACAAACAGAACTGCTGCTTTATACATCATACTGAGTTTCATTTTCAGTTTTCGCAATAAAATCAACTGCGGTAGATATTTTTTCACGGTCATACTCCACATATCCTATCTTTACTTCCAGTTTAATAGATATCTCCATAATACCTTTAAAAGAACTTCTGTCGCTAAGAGCGCTTTTTAAACGGTTCTTAACAAATTCTGCTCCATTTCTGTCACAGGTAAGCATAATAGCCAGTGTTCCTTCTTCGTCAATAGCATACACTCTGTCTTCTATCCTTACAGCGTTTTCCACAACATCAGCCATTACTTTGCGCAGTTTCAGGAATTGTCCTGCTGTTAAAAATTTCTTAAGCTCATGGCTGTACCTTAGTCGTATTTCCATAAGACATATTTTTGTATTGTTTCTGTAGCAATATGATATCTGCCTTGTTAAATCATTATGTAAACCTCTCATATTATATAATCCGGTAACACGATCTACAAGCACTAATTCTTCTACCTGTTCCCTTAAAATATTATTTTCGGTTTCCAAACGGTTGGAACCAGAAATAAAAATGCTTAAAAAAATAACCATAAGAACCGGTACAACAAGCCAAACATACGAAACAGCTGAAAAAGGTCTATTCCATACAGACCACATATAAATCCTATATACCGCATAAGAGAGAACTTCTATTCCCGTAAGAGAGTATGATAAAATTGTCATCTTATATACACAAAAAAGAACGGGAACACATGTTATTAAAAACATTATAAGACATTCAGTTTTATCTGTACTCTCGGAACTGTAGGAAGTTACTATAACCGCAGATACGCAAATTAAAAAACCTAAAATTCCTATGTCCTGAGAAAGCCTCGATTTCATACTATCACTTATCTTTTTCATTATTTTCCTCCCAAATATCACAAAATATTGAGCCTCTCAAGAGTTTCGCCTATTGTAAAAAACAGGATTATATCCATAACCATTCCCAACTGCCCATTATATTGAATAAGGGCTGCGTCACCGCTTTTAACAATAACAAAACAGCTTGTGAAAATTGTAAAAAGCGTTAACATTCCTATAAAGCTTAAATATACGCCGCCTTTTTTATCCTTTGAGCTTTTTCCAATATTAAGAGCAATATTTACAATAATAAGTATAACAAAAAATCCTATTGTTTTCGGCATTGAACGGTTTTTAAACATGCTGTATGCCGACCAAAAAAGAGTTCTTTCTCCTGGATTAATGCTGTCGGCTTCTTCAAAGTTTCCACAGTCTTCCCTGCTTACTTCTATATTTGCCTTTACTGCTATATCAAGCATGGCAGCCATATTTAACGGGTGTTTTATATAATACCTGTATATATCCCATATATCATAGCGATTTAAAAACTCTTTCTCTAAAACTGCGTCATATCCATTTGTTGCCGGAAATAAATCAAAAGCCGAAACGTCTGTTAAAAGCGAATACGACATATCTATGCCAAAATCGCTAAGTGTATTTTCAGGATTGATTGACTGTAGAAGAACACCTCTTGTCATTGAGTGCAGCTTATCAGCTCTGTTAAAATCATCTTTTAAAATAAACAGAGAACAAAACGATGATATTATTAATGAAAAACCGCATATAAAGGCTGTTATTGCATATTTTTCTTCTTTTTTGTTATTTATAAGCAAAAAACAGAAAAGCGCTCCGGCAAACCCTATAAAAAAACAATATCTTCTTACAAAGCAAAGCACTATTCCAAAAGTCGCAAACAAAACTATCCATAAATAGCCGTATCTGCCTGCTTTACAAAGGTTTACGGCAGCTGCCGACATATACAAAAGGCTTATGAATATCAATGCCTCTGGATAAAAAGAATTAAAATATGTTATGTATCCCGCATCACAAAACATTATAACAGCGCATACCGCCATAAAAACTTTCTGTGAAAAATTTTTCAGCCTTTTAATAGCAGCTTTTATAAAAAGCATTATGGCTGGAATATATAAAATAATATATACCAAACCTAAAAACCTTATATCAAAACGCATGCTGCCTGTAATAAAATAATCAATAGCTTTTGCTATGCCAATAATAATCGTTTGTACAGACCTGTAACCCAATGTTCCAAAGCTTTTTATCACATATTCTTTTACAAAATAATCTTTGCTTTGGATAATATCGTTTGGATACGCAAGACCAGAGCCGGTTATAACGCTTAAAACCGTCCCATCGTCGGCAACGCCGGCAACAGGTTTCACAAAAAGCATTAAACAAGTCAGCAACACACAAAATGCAGCCGCCAAAAAAACAATATAAAAATCCATGTGTTTTTTATCCATTCGGTTGTTAATATTATTTTTAAAACCGCTTACGCGTTGCCGGATTGTTTTTATATTGTTTTTACCTAAAGGCATATTAGACATATTAAAACACTTCCTAATTTATAAACAATAAAAAAGCGCAGCAAAATACTGTGCAAAAGAAAGGCTGCTGATAAAATTTATGCATGTAAATGAAGACAGATTTTCATTGTTTGTCTGTCTGTCTGTCTGTCTGTCTGTCTGTCTGTCTGTCTGTCTGTCTGTCTGTCTGTCTGTCTGTCAAGCGTATATCTTTTCATACGCCTTGTCAACTCCCTTTTAATGTAAACTTCAGCCGTTTCTCATATAAAAATATCACATTAATATTATTTTTTCAATACAAGCTAAATAAAATTATGTTATTTTATTTTAGAATTTTTCTCTGTATGCCGCGAGCAAGTAAAACAATAATTGTTTTTAAATTTTATTGACAATTTATTGAAATATGGTATACTGTTTTATGTAAATATAAAAAGGGGAGCTTATTTATAGGCTGAGAGGAAGCATTCTGCTTCGACCCATATACCTGATTTGGATAATGCCAACGTAGGAACATATAGTTAAAATATATGGAAGATGTTTTGGCATCTTCCTATTTTATTATAAAATTTAATATTATAGATATTAGAGTGAATGAGAGTTCATGAAGGGGTGCACCACCACGGGTGTATTTCTTTATGAACTCTTTTTTACACTTATCAGAAAGGAGGCTGTTTATGGTTACAATCAACGGAAAAAATGTTGATATTACCGTTTTAACTACAATTGGAAATTATTTAGATGAAAATAAATTCCGTCGCCAGCGTATTGCTGTTGAATTAAACGGCGAAATTTTGCCTAAGCCGGCTTATGACACAACATTTTTTAATGATGGCGATAAGATTGAAATTGTTAGCTTTGTAGGGGGCGGCTAATATATGCACAAAATTACAAAAGAATATATTCAAGAAGCGCTTATTGAACGTCATGGTGAAGCAATACAGAAAAAACTAAACAATGGATATGTTGCAATTGCGGGTTTAGGCGGTCTTGGCTCCAATGTGGCTTTTATGCTTGCAAGATTAGGAGTTGGACATCTGCATATTATTGATTTTGATAAAGTTGATTTAACAAACTTAAACAGGCAGCAATACCTTATATCCCATATAGGTATTTATAAAACCAAAGCCTTAAAAGAACAACTGCTTCAAATTAATCCATATTTAGATATTACAGCTGACTGCATTAAAGTTACCAATGATAATATCAAAATTCTTTTTGCTAACGATGACATAATTTGTGAAGCGTTTGATAATGCTGAGGCAAAATCCATGCTGGTTAACGGAATATTAGAATACTTTCCAAAAAAGAAGCTTGTATGTGCTTCGGGCATGGCAGGTTATGGCAGCAGCAATAGCATACACACACGAAAAGTCGGCAGAAATTTTTATATATGCGGTGACGAAATTACAGATATTTCAAAAAACCAATGCCTTATGGCTCCAAGGGCAACACTGTGCGCCGCTCATGAAGCAAATATTATTGCACGGCTGCTTTTAGGTGAGGAAACTGCGTAATTTTAATTATTAAAGAAAGAAGGTATGCATTATGCAACAAAATGAAGATAAATTAATTTTGGGTGGTCACGAATTTACATCACGTTTTATACTTGGCTCTGGTAAATTTTCTTTAGACCTTGTAAAGGCTTGTATAGAAAAGGCAGGCGCACAGATTATTACACTTGCTGTGCGCCGTGCCAATGAAGGCGGTTTAGCAAATATACTTGATTATACTCCAGATAATGTAACTTTGCTGCCTAATACTTCAGGAGCAAGAAATGCTGAAGAAGCCATTCGCATTGCTAAACTTTCAAGAGAGCTTGGCTGTGGTAATTTTGTTAAGATAGAAATTATGCGTGATACAAAATATCTTCTCCCAGATAATCAGGAAACAATAAAAGCTACTGAAAAGCTTGCTGAAGACGGCTTTATCGTTATGCCGTATATGTATCCTGACTTGAATGTTGCAAGGGATTTAGTAAATGCCGGAGCTGCATGTATAATGCCTCTTGGCGCGCCTATTGGTTCTAACAAAGGACTTTGCACAAAAGAATTTATACAAATTTTAATTGATGAGATATCATTGCCTATAATTGTTGATGCCGGCATAGGCAGACCTTCTCAAGCATGTGAGGCTATGGAAATGGGCGCTGCTGCTGTAATGGCAAATACAGCCATTGCTACAGCCGGAAATGTTCAGGTTATGGCTGAAGCATTCAAAAAAGCTATTGAAGCAGGCAGAAGCGCATATATCTCAGGTCTTGGCAGGACAATAGAAAAAGGAGCCAGTGCTTCTTCCCCGCTTACCGGTTTTTTACAGTATTGAGAGGTGTAAAATATGAATAATGAGCATTTGAATAAAAGTATATTAAGTGAAGAAATTTTAGAAGACCAAAAGAAAAACAGAATTGACCACATGACTTATTTGCCTGATATGGAAGTTTTGGATTCTGATGTAATTGATAATGTTATTTCTGCTATGAATAATTACGACTATAACATTTATACAGAAGAAGATGTACGCAAAGCTTTGGCAAAGGATAACCGTTCACCGGAGGATTTTGCAGCGCTCCTATCTCCTGCCGCATTTCCTCTGCTTGAAGAAATTGCGCAGGCTGCGCGCATAGAAACAAAAAAACATTTCGGCAACAGTGTATATATGTTTACACCAATTTATATTGCCAACTATTGTGAAAATTACTGTATTTACTGCGGATTCAACCGCCATAATAAAATAAACCGTGCACAGCTTAATTTTGAAGAAATTGAACAGGAAATGGCAGCCATTGCCAAAACAGGCTTGCAGGAAATACTTATTTTAACAGGTGAAAGCCGTAGCAAGTCAACAGTAGAATATATAGGTAAAGCTTGCCAGATTGCAAAAAAATATTTTAAAGTTATAGGCTTAGAGATTTATCCAGTTAATTCCGATGAATACGCTTATCTTCATAAATGCGGTGCTGATTATGTAACAGTTTTTCAGGAAACTTATAATTCAGATAAGTATGAAACCCTTCATCTTGCCGGACATAAACGTATATTTCCTTACCGTGCAAACGCTCAGGAAAGAGCTTTAAAAGGCGGTATGCGCGGTGTTGGCTTTGCGGCGCTTCTTGGATTAGATGATTTCCGCAAAGACGCTTTTGCTACAGGATATCACGCTTACCTGCTTCAAAGAAAATATCCTTATGCTGAAATTGCATTTTCTTGTCCAAGACTGCGTCCAATAATTAATAACGACCGCATAAATCCTATGGATGTACATGAACCACAGCTTCTTCAGGTTATATGTGCGTATCGTCTGTTTATGCCATTTGCCAACATAACTATATCTACACGAGAATGCAGCCGTGTGCGTGATAATTTAGTAAATATCGCTGCAACAAAAATTTCAGCAGGCGTAAGTACCGGCATTGGCAAACATATTGAAAATTCTGAAAAGAAAGGCGACGACCAGTTTGAAATCTCCGACAGCAGGTCAGTAGATGAGGTTTACAATTCTCTGCTTAAAAATAACCTTCAGCCGGTCATGAATGATTATATTTATGTGTGAAACCGAGCTTTTTAAAAATATAATTGCGGTTTCTAACAGACATTTAACTAAACGTCCTTTTTTAGAACAGGTTGAAATAATATGTCAGCATAAACCGAAAGCAATTATACTTCGTGAAAAAGATTTGCCAGAAGAAGAATATGTAGTTTTAGCCAAAAATGTCATATCTATCTGTAAAAAATATAATGTTGACTGTATATTACATAATTATGTAAATGCAGCAAAGCAGTTAGGCTGTAAATCAATTCATTTGCCGCTTAGCGTTATGCGGCAAAGAAAAAATGAACTTTACTCATTTTCGCAAATAGGTACTTCTGTACATACAGTACAAGAAGCAAAAGAAGCCCAAAGCCTTGGAGCGACATATTTAGCCGCAGGTCACATTTATGCTACAGACTGTAAAAAGGACCTCCAGCCCCGTGGATTAGGATTTTTAGAAAACGTATGCAAAAGCGTATCCATTCCGGTATTCGCTATTGGAGGAATTAAAATAAAAAAAGAACAGCTGAATGAAGTTATGCTGTGCGGCGCCAAAGGCTCATGTATTATGTCTGAAATTATGCGTTTATAAATTAAAGGCACATTGACCACCGGCTTAGCTGGTGGCTTTGTATTGCTGTTTAAATATTAGCTGCATAAAAGAAGCCGGAAACATTTCATCTTCCGGCTTTTTTTGCATACAAATATCTTATTTTACTATATTTTCGCAGAAGTTCATGAGCATTACAGCCGCTTCCGCGCGGGTGGCTTTGCCCTGTGGATTAAGCATGCCGTCGCCCATTCCGCCTATAATACCCGCATTTACCGCCCAAGCCATAGCCGGCATTGCGTAGTCAGAAATATTTTCATAATCAGAATATTCCCTTATTGCCATTCCGCCTTGGGCAGTTTCATAACCTTTAGACTGTGCGTAACGATACAAAATCGCCGCAAATTCTTCTCTTGTAATATCTTCGCCTACTCCAAAAGTATCGCCATAGCCTGCCGCTATGCCGTTTTCATTTGCCCACGCAATGGCTTTGCCGTAGTATTTATCGCCTGCAACATCTATAAAAGGCGCTGTATCATTCTGTTTTGGTTTGCCTTCCATATTCCATAAAATTTTACATAACACAAACTCTAATATCACAATTAATTAAACAGAATATAGGAACTTAAAACACATGTTTTTAATCATTGAAGGTTTTTGCAATTCCCGTCACCCTCATTGTTCCTACAACATACTTTCACTTAATGAAAAAGAAAAACTTTTCTGCAAGCATTTTCCTGCTTAAAATTTAATTTTTTCTTTTATTCTCTTTTTATTTTGCCTGCTTTATTGACTAAATTACATAATTTAGTTATATGTATTTATTTTCATTTACACTTTAATACTTTTAATCATTAACCGCCTTATAAATCTTATATCTTCTGACTTCTGCTTAAATATAATAATTAGTTCTTGTGGTTTTTTAAGTGCTTTATTATTCAGTTTACATTGGAATATTTTTGTTAAGCTCATAATTAAATATAAAAATCCGGACGAAAACTCATCCGGAAAATTTTTATATTAAAATTAATAATCTTTATTTAAAACAAATATTACATCTTTTTTATCTGCTCCATATCAAGCGTAAAAACTGTAACGCCGCCTACCTCCCTTTCAAAAGGAACAGACAAGTTGCTTCCTATATAATGGTCTCCTGAAACAGGTGTTGGCATAGCATAAATGGTTTCTTTGCGTTTGCCTGCCATTTTTTCAAGTATTTTCATTACATCGTCAACTCTTTCTTTTTCAACACCTATCATTATGGTTACATTTTCCTTCTTTAAAAAACCGCCGCTTGAACAGAGTTTTGTAACAAATATTTCATTTTTTCCTAATTCTTCAACAGTATCATCATAATCGTCCTTCTGCAAAATCGCCATTATAAGCTTATATGGTTTATCATTGTCCAACATGATTATCCCTCCGTTCATTAAAATACTGCAAAATTTTGTTTAATCAATTTTACTTTTTACTAACTACAATATTACTTTATTTAATTTATATGTCAACAAAAATGTATATTTTAATATGGCATAACAAAGCATTAATTTTATTATATATAAATAAAATATTGACAAATACAGTATAATTGTATATTATATCTATCGTTAGGTTACTTTGCTGTTGTAGCTCAGCAGGTAGAGCACCGCATTGGTAGTGCGGAGGTCACGGGTCCGAATCCCGTCAACAGCTTGATTGATTTCACCGGTTAATCCGGTGTTTTTTTATGCCCATAACAAACTACTCAATTCGTAAAGTCAATACTTAATTGTCACGTTTTTTCAATTTTCTATTGACATATTAATAAAATAAATATAGAATCAAATTAGAAATAAATATTATTAAAAAATTAATACTCTCAAAAGAGGTGTGTTTATATGTCATTAACTAAACCAGATATTTTGAATAAAAATCAAGAAAAGACAACAGTAAGTGAAAATCTAAGTGGCTTAAATCTTTTCAATCAGCTTGATGACGATTCAAAAGACATAATTTTAAATTTGGCAAAGTACCTTAAATATAAACAGGACATTAAATATGATAAATAAAAAATCATCTTTAAAATTACATATAAACCAACATTAATAAAGCAGCAATTAATATTGCTGCTTTATTAATGTTATATATATCATACCCAGCGAACAGACTTATTTTCCCCAATAATTTTTATATCATGATGAAGCGCATACAAATTTTTGTTTATTTCTTTATCAACATGCATGTGCCCAAAGTACCATTTTTTAAATCTTTCAGATTTAGTTATAGTATTGTACCAGTCTTCAAGTACGGCTGGAAAAATGTATCCTTCATCAATCGGCTTTTGTCTGGATATGTATTTTCTCGCCGAAATCGGCGTTTCATGCGTTATAATATAATCAATTTTATCAATATTATTTATAAGCTGTTCTTTTCCATATTCAATTTCTTCTATACTTGGTTCTTCTTCTTTCCACCAGCTCACACCTTCTTTTCGTCTGTCTTTATCAACAGAACGGGCACCTCCAAAAGTAAAGAAATTATTTCCGTATATAGAATATATTTCTCCTCTCATTAAATGATAAACTCTCTCTCCTACCTTATGAACACTGCCGCCGTTCCATTTACTTACTTTCATGCTGTTTAAAAGTTCATGATTTTCATGATTGCCGTCTATAAACGCTATTACTCCAGGAAAAATCTGCTGCAAACTGTTTATATCATATATATAACTTTCATCCCAAACATATCCAGCATCACCGGCAATTAGTAAAATATCTGTTTTTCTAAGTTCATTTTTTTCCGCCAAACCAAAAAGCGGCACAAATGTTCTGTGTTTATCACCTGTAATAAAAATTCTTTCTGTCATTTAATTCCTCCAAAGGTGTTTTATATAAAAAAGCAAAATTAAACTTTATAATAGTATATTCCATTTTTTTCTATTCTCTTAATTTTTCCTGAAAAATAAAGATACTGCAAATGCGCAATAGCCTCGCCTGTAGCAAACCATTTTTGCGGCTCAGGGAAGTCATCCCAGCTCTTGCAGTCAATTTCCCATGTCATATCTCTTGCCGCCATATAAGCCGTTTTTTCTTCATCTGCCAATATGTGAATTACTTCTTTCAGCCTGTCTTCATGATGCTTATATAACTCCATAATCCTGCCATACATATCTTTTACAGGTGTTCCGTGAGCTGTTAACAGCAGCTCAACATCAAGTTTTTCAACTTTTTTAAGGCTTTCCAAATAATCCTTAAGCGGATTTTCAGAACTTATTTCAATACATATATTAGGTGTTATTGTTCCAAGTATGTGGTCGCCGCAAAACAGTATTTTTTTCTCACTGTCATACAGACACATGTGCCCCGGCGTATGACCTGGGGTTAATATGCATTTAAGTTTATAACCGCCATATTCTAACACATCGCCTTCTGATAAATATGTAAAATTAACTCGTTCTTTATGGCAGTATTTTCTTCCCGGATGAATGTCGGTGTTTCTGCCGAATGCGGCTTTAGGAAAACCATATTTTACAAATAAATCGTCAAGCATGCGCCAATAAAGGTTTCCAACTTCAAAATTAATTAGTTCCCCGTCAGTTTCGCCTGAATAAACAGTGCTTGTTTCAGATGCAAAATCAGGTACAAGCCCACAATGGTCTGAATGAAGATGTGTAATAAAAACATCTGTATTTTCTATCCCCAGCTCATCAAAAGCACTTTGAAGAGCTTCCTTACATTCCGGTCTGTTAAAGCCGGTATCAATTAAAAGATTTTTCTTGCCTGTAATTATATAAGCGTTAATTTCCCGAAGAGGATTGTTAGGCAAAGGCACAATTTTTTTATATATATTTTCAGCAACTTTTGTAAGCATACAAATACTCCTTATACTAAATAGATTTATTTCAACTCATATATGGTCAGTATAGCATACTGCAACATTATTCGTCTACAATTAAAAAGCATTACCGCTAAATAAAAAAAGGCAGTCACAACAAGCTTTTTAAAGCTTATGTACTGCCTAATATTTAACATAACTATTTAACTTATGTATATTGCTGCAAATTAATTAAAGCATTCCTTCTACAGGTTCATCATTAAGTATTTTTCCTATCATATCAATATCCCAGTTGCCTGATGTAAGTATAAAGCATACATTTTCGTCAGGTGAAACTTTAACTTCCCCGCCGAGAAGCGCTGCTATTCCAACACATGCAGACGGCTCAGCTACAAGCTTTGCTTCCGAAGCTACAAGCTTAACAGCTTCTTTTATATCTTCTTCTGTTACTGACACAAAGTCATCTACATATTTTTCACAAATAGGATATGGGTTTTCACCTGGTTTACGGCAGCCCAGTCCGTCTGCAAGGCTTGGGAAACATTCAACTTCAACTCTGTGACCTGCTTTACGGCTCTGGACATATCCGTCACTTGCCTTAGCCTGAACGCCTATTATACGTACTTTTGGATTGATTTCCTTAATAGCTGTTGCAACACCAGCAATAAGTCCGCCGCCGCCTACAGGAACCAACACTGTGTCAACATACGGCAAATCCTCAAGTATTTCAAGACCTATTGTTCCCTGTCCAGCCATAACTGTATAATCTTCATAACCATGAGCCATAGTATATCCGTTTTTTTCTTGAATTTCTTTTACCATTTTCCATCTGTCATCGTAATATCTTGGTCCAAGAACAACTTCCGCGCCAAGTGCTTTTGCCTTATCTATTTTAACATGAGGCGCATCTTCCGGAAGAACAACTACCACATGCGTACCTGTAATTTTTCCCGCCAAAGCGCAAGCCTGACCATGATTGCCTGATGAACTGCATATTATGCCTCTGTCCCTTTCTTCCTGAGAAAGAGATAAAATTTTATTCATAGCGCCTCTCATTTTAAACGCTCCTGTAATTTGAAGCATTTCCGGTTTAAGATACACATTGCAGCCAAGTTTTTTGTCCATTGTTTTTTGTCTTATAAGCTTTGTACGCACAACGTAAGGCTTAATTCTTTCAGCGGCTTCAC
>CALWRF010000029.1 GCA_944383885.1 uncultured Clostridia bacterium
CTTTATTGTTGATTTTATATTCTATATGACGATTTTTACTTTTTAACTCATATTCATTATTACTTGAAATGTAAGATTTATATATGTCCCCTGAAAATTATAAAAAGGGCTTAACTTTTTTATCATCGTTTTTTATATACCTAATGCTTCTTTCATCAGCAGGCTTTTGTGCCATAATGGGTATAAGCCACATATTCCCCAGCATTTCAGCATTCTTTATTCTGCCTTCAGAACAAAGAACAGCAACACGTCTTTGAGAGATTTTCCATTTATCAGCTGCCTCTCTTGCAGACATGAACTCCATAAAAAT
Source organism: uncultured Clostridia bacterium (assembly GCA_944383885.1). GTDB lineage: Bacteria > Bacillota > Clostridia > Lachnospirales > Anaerotignaceae > Neoanaerotignum_A. The sequence continues at coordinate 311 of CALWRF010000029.1, forward strand.
ACCTCCCATATCATTAAGTAATATTGTATTCTAAATATGGAATAATGGCAATGTCAATTTCACATATCAACTTAATTTAAAAGGAATATTTTTACTTTTCAGCAAACTTGCTTTTGATATTTCTAAAACACACATTCTGCCGATGCAATTTTGCTGTTCTGCATATTCAAATTAAGTAATGTTTTATTTTAACCCTCAAAAAAATAAAGGTCTTTGGCGATAAATGCTTATACGGCATTATACAACAAAGACCCATTTGCTTTTAGATATGTAATTTATTTTCTAAAATATTTTGCTTATTAAAGTCAGCTTTTAATCCAGTTCAAAATATCCGTTTCGCTTTCTTGTATATATGAACCGCAAACAGCCAAACCTTTTTTAACTTGGGCGCCTTTACACACATCAGCTATACTCTTTTCTGTCCCGCTTAAACCGCTTCCTTCGTGGGTACAGAAAGGATGAATAATTTTGCCTTTCCAGTTAAATAATTCCAAAAACGTGTATACAGCCATCGGCATATCGCCCCAGTAGTTAGGATAACCCAAATAAATCTCATCATATTTATCCAAATTATCAGGAACGCTTACAAGCTCCGGTCTGGCGTGTTTTCTCAAATCTTCCTGTGCCTGTTTAATGCATGTATTGTAGTCGGCGGCGTATGGAATTTTCTGGTTAATTTTAAAAAGCTCAGCTCCTTCAGCCTTTGCTATAATATTTGCAGCTTTTTCGGTATTTCCCACATCTACATAGCGGTATTGTCCGCCAAAATAATTTTCATCAGCTCTGGAATAAAAAGCTACTAATTTTGCCATTATAAAATCACTCCTTCTGTTTTTCAAATTCTTTTGCCATATCTTTAAGCAAAGACCTGATACTTAAATGCTGGGGACAAGCCGCATCGCATTTTCCGCATTCAATACAGTCCAACGCCTTTCCCTTGCCGTTTACCGTATAAACCATGCTGTAATAATAATCGGCGTTCCAGATGTGGTGTATCTGTTTAGTATTCATTATGGCAAACATGTCAGGTATTGAAATATTTTCAGGGTATCCTGCTGTCCAATAACGGAATTATATGCATGGAATTAAATTCATTGAGCGGAATATATCGCAGACTTGAGCTTATAATAAGAACATTTATATAAGCTTCCTCCTTTTGCTGTTTGGAAATATTATAAAAAACATATTTAAGGCAATCAATTTTATTTACTCTTTTGTAGAATAAGTTTTTGTTATACGAAAAGCGTTCCTGAAATAACGGGAACGCCTGTATTTTTAAAAAATATATTTTTATTTATTCAAATTTGCTTTTTAATATATCTGCAAACTCCTCAATATAATATCCTGAGTTGTCTTTTTTCCAAAAAAGGCAATAGCTCCTTTTAATCTGCTCATCTTTTCTGTAAAGCGGAATTCTGCAAATTGACGTGCCGAAATTTAATCTCCGGCTGTTTCCCTCAACAGGCATAAAACCACTGCCGCTTATAACTAAAAGACGCGCTTCCTCTAAATTTTCGGCATATATAAAGTCCCCTTTAAAGCCTATTACTGTTTGATAATACTCCCGTTCAATCTCTCTTTGTTCCTTGGAAGAAACTAATATGCATGGAATATTTTTTAATTCATCAGCTGTAACAGAACAAAGGCATGACATGGCGTTCCTTGATGATATTTCAACATACATGCTATCTGTAGTTAAAACAATGTTGACATATTCGTCCGAAAAAATCCGGCGCTGGTCGTTAAAAACTAAATCTGCTTCGCCGTTACGCACAAGGGCAAATAATTCCTCATGAGTGCCGCTTAACAGCTGAACCGATATTTTAGGATACTTTTCCAGAAAATCCTCAAGAGCCGAATAAATCTCATAACCGCCATAACTGCGGAGATAGCCGAATTTCAAAACCATTTCGCTTCCTTTGGCGATTTTTTCAGCTTCAATGCAAATCTGTTCATAATCGGCAATCAGAATTAAACTCTTTTTGTAAAAATATTCTCCGGCAGGAGTAAGTGAGAATTTTCTGTTTTTTCTTTCCAAAAGCTTAAATCCCAACTCGTTTTCAAGCGCTTTTATCTGCTGTGATATAGCCGGCTGGGAAATATGGCACTCCTCGGCAGCCTCGGAAAAGCTGTTTTGCCTGACAACAGACTGAAAATACTTAATTTGCCGCAGCAATATATTACCCTCCCACATAAAACTTTTATATATTAAAACTTAATTTTCCTTCTTTTTTGCATAAACTGATATTTTTTAATACCTGTTTATTTTAATATAATAATTATATATTAAAGCGCGGCTTTTATAAATGGGCAGCTTTTTTTCCATATTAATTTAAAACAATAACACAAGGCTATAAAGAAAGTATTTCATCTATTTCCAATTCTAACTCGCTGTTATCGCTCTTTTTTCCCAAATAATCCACAACATAGGCTTTGCATACAGGATTTTCTTCAAGGCTTTGCAGGAACAAATCCCTTGTAGCAGAGTTTATAACTCCTTCACCTGCCAGAAATTCCATAACATCAACATTATTTTTACGGCACAAGGCAGGTATAAAAACAGATAAGTTTTCTTTTATATACACTAAATATTTTAGTTTAACACCGGCACTTAAAGTTTTTACATTCTTTAATGCGTAATTTATAAAATTGATTTTCTTTTTTTCATCTAATTCTGCCCACACATTTTCTGAAGGCGCCGCATAAATACTTATATCAACATTTTCGCCTAATCCTGATAGGGCAATAAAAGACTCGTCATCTAAATTTTCTGAAAGGACTTCCACATTCCTTAACTCACGGCAGTAGCCGAACGCATCCATGCCCAAATGGCAGACGCTTTTAGGAACAGTTATGCTTTTAAGTTTATAGCAGTCGAAAAAAGCGCAGCCGCCTATGCTTTCAATACCTTCGTTTAAAACAATTTCCTCAATACGGAAACAGTCTCTGAAACAGTTTTCTCCTATTTTTTTTACGCTTTTTGGAATAACGACTTTTTTTAAATAAAAGCAGTATCCAAAAACCCTGTCGCCTATTTCAGTTATGCCTTCCGGCACACAAAACTCCTTTAAAGCCGGGCAGTTGTAAAAAACGCTGTTTGAAAGCTTTTTAATTCTGCCGTCTATATTAATTTTATTCAGTTTTGTGCAGCCCCAAAACGCCCGTCCGCCTATTTTAGTTACGCTTTCAGGCAGCTTAATTTCGGTTATCTGACCGCAGCTGTCAAAAGACAGTTCTTTAATCTCCTCTATTCCTTCCGGCACAGTAAAAACGCCTTCTGCTTTTTTAGGGCATACCAGAAGTGTTTTCATTTCCTTGTCGTAAAGCACACCTGAAACGGATTTAAAAAACATGTTTTTATCCGAAACATTTATCTGGGTTAAATAAATATCGCCGTAAAAAACATTATCTCCTATAAACTCCACTGTTTCCGGAATATTTACGGTTTTAAGTTTTGTGCAGGCTGAAAACGCGCCGGAATTTATTTTTTTTACGCCATAAGGGATATTAATAACCTCGGCAGCAGACTTAAAAAAGGCTGTTTCACCTATAACCTCTACGCCCTCTGGTATATCTGCTGTGCCGCCTTTTCCTGTGTATTTAACAACACAGCCGTTTTTTATATCAAAATCCATTTACATCGCCTCAAAAATTAATATCAAGATTTTCTATACGTGTAACGATATCTTTTTGTCTTTCTGAAAAAAGGAGTTCTTTGTTATATTTAAAATACTCCTCACAGCCGTAACGGCTTATAAATGAAGAACTGTAATTGTTCATTGTAAGCTCTGTTATAAGTATTACTATTTCCTGACCGCTTCCAAATGATTTTTCGCAGAACCTGAAAACATTGTTCATGTCTTCTTTTGTTTCCTGAGCCTGTGATTTTAAGCTGTCGGCAAGAGTTTTAAAGTCGGACTTTATAATTTCAAGACATTCCCTTCCGTCTGAAACGCCGCCTTTTACAATTTTGCTCTGGGCATCGTTTAAGAACTTAATCACTCTTTCAAAATTTATGCTTTTTTCACGCGAAAGGGAATTTGATTTTTTAAGCACATGCATTTCATATTTCTGATTTTTAATGCTTTCTTCAATAATCTCGGTTACCGGCATATTGTTCTCGGAAATTTTAAAAGCTATGTTTTTTATAATGGCAATAAGGCTTTTAACCGCTTCCTCTTTTGATATAACATTGGAAGTTTCTTCTGTAATTTTATCGTTTAAAAGACCCAAAAGTGCCATTCTTTCGTCAAACTTAGCGTTTTTAGCTCTTTCTGATATATCGCCTGATACACTGCCGGTAAATATTTTATCTATTTCATAATCTGACTTATACTTATTGTAAAGGTCATAATACATAGCAAAATCTCTTGCCACGGCGCTGTTTTGTATGTACTGGCTTATAAGTTTTATATCAACTTTGATATTCTTTTTTTCGTAAATTTTAATCATCTGGGATAAATCGTCCCAGCCTCTTGCGGTAACAAAGCTTTTGCCGCTTACCGTAGTTTCGACTTTATAGAAATTATTCTTCTTAATATCCAGATATGTTACAACACTGGCATGCATGCGCTTTTTTAATGCATATTCCTTCCATGAATCAAAATCCGGTTCAATATCTATTCTTTTAAGCCTGTCCCATGTGGCAATATCAAATTCCCTTACTGACTTATTGTACTGCGGCGGATTGCCGGCAGTTACAACTATCCAGCCGTCAGGCACTTTATGTCTGCCGAATACTTTATACTGCAAAAACTGGAGCATTGACGGAGCCAGCGTTTCGGAAACACAGTTTATTTCGTCTAAGAACAATATGCCTTCTTTAACTCCTGTTTCTTCTATTAAATCGTAAACCGAGGCTATAATCTCGCTCATTGTATATTCCGAAACACTGTATTTCTCGCCGCCGTAATTTTTTTCTATTATAAACGGCAGACCCAAAGCGCTCTGCCTTGTATGGTGTGTCATGGAATACGAAACAAGACCTATCCCCATCTCCTGAGCTATCTGCTCCATTATGGCAGTTTTGCCAATTCCGGGAGCACCCATTAAAAATACAGGTCTTTGGCGTTCTACAGGTATTTCATAATTTCCAAACTCGTCTTTTGAAAAATAAGCCGTTACCGCGTTTTTTATCTGTTCCTTAGCTTCTTTAATATTCATTGCCGCACCTCTTTTTAAATATCATTTTCGCCCAAAACAAGGCGTATCGCCCATGAAGGCACATCAAAATCACTGTAATTATCATCAATAAAAACAAACGCCGTGCTGTATTCCGGCTGCTTTGCGGGATACTTGCCGTATCCGTCGGTAAAATATATTAAGCCTTTAATATTAGTAATTTCTTTTGATTTAATAAGCTTTTCAACATAATCAAATACAGGTGTAAAATCAGTACCGCCAAAACCTTTAAGCACCATGGTTTTCATATACTCATCAAGTTCTTTGGCGCTTGTTATTTTTTTATCCTCCTGAATTTTGCAGTCGCACTGAATTATATGTATGTTTACTTTTGTAAAAAAGCTTTCGCTTTGTTTAAGTATGTTGTATGTTTTTGTTATAAATTTTTGGACAATATCGCCTTTAACGGAGCCTGAAGTATCTATGGCAATAACAAAGTCCTTTATCTTTTTTACTTCCTTATATTCCAAAGGCTCCACAAGGGGCATATTGCCGTACATTTCAAGACCGTAAGTGTAAAACACATAGTCAAACTCATCGTCATTAACAATTATTTCTTCGCCTAAAGAAGAAAACTGGCGCAGAAACTCTGTATAATCATATTTTTCACGGTTGCATTCCCTTAAACTCTGGGTAAGTTCCCCGGCTTTATCGCCCCATTTTTTTGACATTGTTTCAATGTCAGTCTGTACCTGCCGGGATATATCCTCCCACATTTTGCTTAAATCCGATGAACCTTCGGAGCTGTTTTTAAGCGAATACTCTTCTGAAATTCCGCCGTCTGACTGCTGCTTTTCTTCCTCGGTTTCGGCTTTTCTTTCTATTTCTTCTCCTTGGTTCGGGTCTTTTTCATTTCCTAAATCTGAATTCTCGTTTTCGCTTCCGTCAGACTCTTTTTCTTTATAGCTTTCAATATCCAATTCATCGCTTTCCTGCTGGTCTTTTACGCTTTCGTCTTCTTCCGGCTCATCGCTGTACCACAAATTATGGTCGTCAAATTTAAAAGCACTGTTCAGGATTTCTATTTCATCATTGCTTAAATTTTTATCTTTATAATAACGGTAAACCTTTTCGGCTGTTACAAATTTCAATTCATTTTTAAGCTTTGATATTATTTTTTCCTTTTCCTCATTTATTGGAAGCCTTACGCAGTTTAAATCCATTTCATCAATTGCGGCTTCTACTGCTATGTCACATGCAACATTCCATATTTTTTTATCTACTTTGCCGCTTACAAACAAATGGCGCATTACACAGTGCAGAACAGCGTGGAGAAAATCATGGGTTAAGGCATTTTTATTCTTTCTGTAACTTAAAATAACATCTTTGCTGTTAAAATATATATTTTCCCCGTCAGTTGAAAAAACTTCCCCTTCCGACACATTAACAGTGCCGATTGCCCTGTCTAAAAATCTCAGGTTAAGTATTAAACTGTTTCTGGATAAATTAATAATATCTTCTGATATGCTTTTAATCTGGATATTGTCAGTTTTTTCCATATAACCAAATCCTTTTTTGAATTAGTTTATTTAATTCATATTTTATCAGAAAAGGAGCTAAAAACAAGTATATATATCGTCTTTTAGCAAAATATTAAATCAAGGCATATTTATAAAAATCCATACGCGGCTTTAAATTAATATATTTGCAGCAAAAAATTGATTTTTTGCTTATTTTAAGCTCTTTATAGCCGTTGACAAGGCAAAAACCCTATTATATAATACATCTAATGGCAATGACGGAGAGAAGTAGCGCATTTCATCGCTTGCAGTGAGCCGGAGACAGTGTAAACCCGGTAGAATGAATTTGTGTGAATAACACTCTAACAGCCGCAATCCGAACCCGCTTTTTCGGCAGTAGGTGCGCCGCGCGCCAAGCGATATTTGGCAAATAAGAGAGACTGTTTAATCAGTAAATCAGGTGGTACCGCGGACAGGTCTGTTCGTCCTGAAATCAGTTTGGGATGGGCGGATTTTTTTATTTGCGCAAAGATTTTTTAATCCAATCCGAAACTTAAAACATGATTAATATATAAAGCAGGGAGAGAATTATGGAGTTATCAACTATCTACAGAACAACAACATTAGACAACATATCAGAAAGTGATGTTGGCAAAACAGTTAAAGTAGCCGGCTGGGTAGAAAATATCCGTGACCACGGCGGTGTTTCATTTATCGACTTAAGAGATATGTACGGCGTATTACAGGTTGTAATGCGCGACACAAGCCTTCTTGACGGCATAAACAAAGAGGACTGTATTTCAATTGAGGGCGTTATGGACCACCGTGATGAGGAAACATACAACCCTAAAATACCTACAGGCACAATAGAGCTTGAGGCGCACAAAGTTACTATGCTTGGCAAAGTACGCCAGCAGCTGCCTTTTGATATTGTTACATCAAAGGAAATCCGCGAGGATTTAAGGCTTAAATACCGTTACCTTGATTTAAGGAACAAAAAAGTTAAAGACGGCATTGTATTCCGCAGCCATGTAATATCTTTCCTTCGTCAGAAAATGACAGAAATGGGATTTTTAGAAATCCAGACACCTATACTTTGTGCTTCTTCGCCGGAAGGCGCAAGGGACTACATTGTTCCTTCAAGAAAATTCAAAGGCAAGTTTTATGCCCTCCCACAGGCTCCGCAGCAGTACAAACAGCTTTTAATGGTTTCCGGTTTTGACAAATATTTCCAGATTGCGCCATGCTTCAGAGATGAAGACGCGAGAGCTGACCGTTCACCTGGAGAGTTTTATCAGCTTGACTTTGAAATGAGCTTTGCCACACAGGAAGATATTTTCCGTATTGGTGAAGAAGTTTTAACAGCTACATTTGAAAAATTTGCTCCTAAAGGCAGTGTTGTTACAAAGGCTCCTTATCCTGTTATAAGCTACAAACAGGCTATGCTCGAGTTTGGCTCAGATAAGCCGGACCTTAGAAATCCGTTAAGGATTATTGACTTAACAGACTTCTTCCAGAGATGCACATTTAAGCCTTTCCACAACAAAACAGTCCGCGCTATAAAAGTTCATGCTGATATGTCAAAAGGCTTCCACGAAAAGCTTCTTAAATTCGCCACATCAATAGGCATGGGCGGGTTGGGATACCTTGAAGTTCTTGAGGATATGAGCTACAAGGGACCTATTGACAAATTTATACCTGAAGACATGAAAGGCGAAATTGCTCAGCTTGCTTCACTTGAGGCTGGGGACACAATATTCTTTATAGCCGATAAAGAAGAACATGCCAATATTTATGCCGGACAGTTAAGAAATGAGTTAGGCGAAAGGCTTGGTCTTATAGAGAAAAACGCGTTCCGTTTCTGCTTTGTAAATGATTTTCCTATGTATGAGTACGACAAGGAAGAAAAGAAAATAATATTTACGCATAATCCGTTCTCTATGCCGCAGGGCGGGCTTAAAGCCCTTGAGGAGCAGAACCCTCTTGATGTTCTTGCTTACCAGTACGACATTGTATGCAACGGTGTAGAGCTTTCAAGCGGTGCTGTAAGAAACCATGACATTGACATTATGGTTAAGGCGTTTGAAATAGCCGGATATTCAAAAGAGGATTTAGAACAGAAATTCGGCGCTTTATATCAGGCATTCCAGTTCGGCGCTCCGCCTCATGCAGGCATGGCTCCTGGCATAGACAGAATGATTATGCTTCTCAGAAACGAAGAGAACATCCGTGAGATTATACCGTTCCCTATGAACGGCAACGCACAAGATTTAATGTGCGGCGCCCCTAACGAAGTAACAGAACAGCAGTTAAGGGAAGTACACATTAAAGTAAGGCAGTAATAGAGCAGTAAATTTATAAAAGAGCAAAAACCGCTGCTTCGGATATTTTTATCCGAAACAGCGGTTTTTTAATAATCCCTGTATATTCTTGTAAAAATTTCAAGCAGAAACAGGTCTTTGCGGCTTTGAAGACTCATTTTTACAACTTTCTCTATTTTATCAAGCCTGTACAAAAGTGACTGGCGGTGAATATGCAGTTTTCGGGCTGTAAGGCTTGTATTATAGTTGCAGTTTATAAACTCTGTAAGCGTTCCCATAAGGTCTATATCCGAATTTTTATCATAATCCAAAAGCTTATTTACTGTATCAAAAGCCATTTGGCGTATATCACCGTTTTTCTGCAAAACCAAAATTATTCGTAATATTTTAGTATCACGGTAAGTAAAGCGGTATGATGTGTTTTTTGAGTTTTCGCAGTAATGAAGGGAAAGCACAGCCTGGTTATAAAGAGTTGTAAAATCAGCCTTTTCAAGGCTTACCTCACTTATTCCGCAGTACATTTTTATATTGTCAATACCATTTGTTATATCTTTTTTTGCCCTTTCCAAAAACAAGTCAACTGCTTTTTGAGGTTCTGCATTTGTATTTTCAATATAAATTATAAAAATAAGACCTCTGTTTGCAAGCATTATATTTAAACCGCTTTTTTTGCCGCATTCTTTTATAATATCTTCAGCTTTAGACATCATTACAGCAGCTTTATGTGTATACTCATTTACGAACCCGCTTTCTTTTGATGACATTATTTTAACAGCAATACATGTATATGGTTTATAAAGATTAAAACCAAACTTTATGCCCTGTTTTGCCATTTCAGCAAAAGATTCATATCCGCCGTTTGCCAAATCCCAGACAAAATCGTTTTTAAGCTTAAAAACAACCATATTTTCTATGCTTTCCCTGTTAAACCACAGTGAGACAGGAAGGCAGATATATTTTTTAATAAGCTGTGTGTTATAAATTTTAAATTTACTGCTTTGCTTACCGCCGCCTGAGTTATAGATATAAATATAACCCATTAAAAACTCATTTATGCTTATATCTATTTTTAAAAATTCACTGCTGTTATTTTCATCATCAAATGTTTTTGCCTTAACCTCTCCCCATCTGTCGTAAACAGCCACAGGGGAACATAAAAAAGACGCTATAATTTCTGAGGCGTAATTAATGTCTTTAGATGTAAAGTAAGCGTTAAAAAGCTTATCCTGTACAGTTTTATATAATTCTATATTTTTTTCATATATATTTTTAATTACAAAATCAGATATATCAGAAAATTTAAAATGCCACGGCACTGAAAAAACGGGCAGGCATATACTTTCAGCCTCCGACAATACTGTTTTATCTACTGTATATTCACTGTCTTTGAAAGAAAGAAAAAGAGCCGCAGCCTTTGATTTTTTTATATCTTTTATAAATTCTGTAAAAACCGTATTATCATATAAACAGCCTATAGCTGTTGAAAGCACAAAGTCATTTTCTTTTACAAAATCATCTACAGGCAGTTCTATTACAGAAACAGAGTTAACTGGTATTTTAGAAAAATCGATTTTTTTAGTAAGACACCGTATGCCTTTAAATGGATTATTATTTAAAAAATCTTCCAGAGTATAAATAAAAATACCCCCTTTTTAGTTTATTACAATATATAATATATTAAAGTTTTTTTTAATTCAACAAAACACTAAAAACCCTCTCCATTTGATATAAGAGAAGGCTTTTAGTGTTTTGATTTTTAGGGGTGTGAGATTTTAATTATTATTTTAGGGGGAATGATTTTAAATCTGCTCAAGACCATGGGATAAGTCGTTAATTATATCTTCGGCATTTTCAAGACCAGCTGAGAGTCTTACAAGACCCTCCGGTATTCCGGCGTCTTTAAGGTCCTGAGGTGAATATGTTGAATGAGTCATGCTCGCCGGGTGCTCAACAAGCGTTTCAGCATCTCCAAGGCTTACGGCTATTGTGCAGAGTTTGAGAGCGTTTACAAGCTTCATGCCGGCTGCTTTTCCGCCTTTAACCTCAAATGACACCATGCCGCCGAAATCACTCATCTGTTTTTTAGCAACTTCGTAATTAAAATGACTTTCAAGACCAGGATAGTAAACTTTTTCTATTTTTTCATGTTTATCAAGGAATTCAGCAATAGCCCTCGCATTTTCGCAGTGACGTTTCATTCTTATTTCAAATGTCTTAAGACCTCTTAAAATAAGGAATGCTTCCTGAGGACCCAGAACACAGCCTGTCATGTCTTTAATGCCGAACATTTTAACTTCGTTTATAAAATCAGCTTTTCCAACTACAAATCCGGCTATTACATCGCCGTGGCCGTTAATATATTTTGTAGCTGAATGGACAACTACATCTGCTCCAAGCGAAAGAGGTCTTTGAAGGTAAGGTGTGGCAAATGTATTATCGCATATTACTTTTATATCTTTATTATATCCGTGTGCAAGTTCTGCTATAGCTGCTATATCTGCTATTTTAAGGTTAGGGTTAGCCGGCGTTTCAAGGTAAACAGCTACTGTATTTTCTTTAAGGGCGGCTTTTATTTCGTTAATATCAGATGTATTAACAAATGTTACCTCAACTCCGTATCTTGGAAGACCATGGGCTAAAAGAGCGAATGTGCAGCCGTATAATGTGCTGTCTGCTATAATATGTTTGCCTGCCCCGGCTATTGACCAAAGTGTTGAAGATATGGCACCCATACCGCTGCTTGTGGCAGCCGCAGCCTCTCCGCCCTCAAGGTCGGCTATTTTTCTTTCAAGCACTGTGCTTGTCGGGTTTCCAAGACGTGTATAAATAAATCCGGCTTCCTCTCCTGCAAAACGCCTGCCGCCTTCTTCGCAGCTGTTGAAATAGAATGTTGAGGTTTGATAGATAGGCATTGTAAGCGCATTATATATTGTATCTTTAGCATTGCCTGAATGTATGGCTCTTGTACTAAATCCCAAATCTTTTGTATTTTCCATATTCCAACACTCCTTTTTAATAAATCATAAGTCAATGAACTTTTTTTTATTCTCTAAGTACACAATACCACAACTTGCGGATAAAGTGTTAATAGTTTAAATGTATATCCAGTTATCTGTTTTTGCGATAACTATGTACAATTATTACTATTGAAAATTTGATATAATATTTTATATCCAAAAAAATAAATAATTATTATTGGTAAAACAGATAACCAGTTATATATTTTTCAGATTATCACTAAAGGCAGATTATATGATATATTATAACTAAATAAAAAATAATTTAGTAGAAACATAATTTGAAAGGAGGATAATTTATTTTATTAGTGTTATAATTAATTTATTATAAGGAGGTTGTAATATGGATAATAACAAAAATACCACCAAAGCCCGTGGTTATGCTCTGATACCGTTTCTGGTGTTTATACTTATATATCTCGGGGCTGGGATTATACTTCAGGCGCAAGGCGTTGAAATGGCATTTTATCAGTTTCCGTCTCCTGTAGCCATATTAATAGCTGTTGTTGTAGCTTTTGCTATGTTTAAAGGCAAAACAGACGACAAATTAGCTGACTTTATTAAAGGCTGCGGCGATGAAAACATACTTACAATGTGCTTTATTTATCTTTTTGCCGGCGCCTTTGCTTCTGTGGCAAGCGCTATGGGCGGTGTTGACGCAACTGCAAATCTGGGGCTTTCAATTATTCCGGCACACTATATTACAGCCGGAATGTTTGTTATAAGCTCCTTCCTAGCAGTTTCTACTGGCTCATCAATGGGTACAATAGGCGCTATAGGTCCTATTGCCATTACAACAGCCGATAAAGCCGGATTAAGCATGCCGCTTATGGTAGCGGCTGTTATAGGCGGGGCAATGTTTGGCGACAACCTTTCAATTATTTCAGATACTACTATAGCAGCCACAAAAACACAGGGCTGCGAAATGCGTGATAAATTTAAAGTTAACTTTTTTATTGCTCTTCCGGCTTCCATATTAACATTTATACTTCTGCTTATATTCGGCAGACCGGAAACAGTAATTTCTCTTGGTAAACTTGATTATAATTTTATTAAAGTACTGCCGTATATATTTGTACTTGTAATGGCTGTTTTAGGTCTTAACGTATTTATAACATTAGGTTCAGGAATTGTTATAGCCGGCATTATAGGCATTGCATACGGCGATATAGCGCCTTTGGGTTTTGTTCAGAGTATTTACAGCGGTTTTACAAGCATGACTGAAATTTTCCTTCTTTCGCTTATGACAGGCGGTTTAGCTTATATGGTTACTAAAAACGGCGGTCTTGAATGGCTTCTGCTTAAAATAAAAGGCTTAATTAAGGGCAAACGCTCTGCTGAAATAGGCATTGCCGCCATAGCCTCTGCTGCGGACATGGCAGTTGCCAACAATACAGTAGCTATTATAATTACAGGTCCTATATCAAAAGGTATATGTGAGGAATTTCATGTTGACCCAAGGCGGAGCGCTTCTCTCCTTGATATTTGGACATGTGTTTTCCAAGGCTTTATACCTTACGGCGCCCAAGTGCTTTTGGCATGCAGCCTTACAGCCGAAGCCAGCACACAAATAAGCCCTTTAAGCTTATTCCCTCTTTTATGGTACCAGCAGCTTTTAGCAGTATTTGCTGTAATATCAATATTTATACCGTTTGCCGATGGCGTTATAAAAAAGAAGCCATGGGATTTCAAAAACTGGAAAGCTCATGAAACAGCAGCAAAATAATATAAATTAATATCCCGCGTAAAAAAAATGATGGTGTTTAGCACCATCATTTTTTATGTAATTTTAATACTTACTGTTAAGCATATCTGTAAGTATTTCTATAAACTCCTCAGCAAAAGGATTTATATTTATGTCTTTTATTTTTATCCATACAAGACGCATGTAGTCTAAATTATCCTTAATAGGTATAGTTTTTATATTATCCGGGCTATAGCCTTTAGGCAAAAGTCCGCTGCCTGTAGTAAAAGCATTTGTATAGCTTAAAATATTGTAAGCCGTCGCTCTGTCGTTTATGTATATTATTTTATTAAAGTCAAATGAGCCTGAAAACACAGCCTCTTCTGAAAAATTAGCGCTTGTGTTGTCTTTTTTTGAAAAAACAACATAAGGATATTCTGTTAAATCGCTTAAACTTATCTCTTGGCTGCCTGCTAAAGGGTGATTATTATTCAAAAAGACCATAGGTCTGAACCTTGTAATTTCTTTATATTCCAAATAATTAGCGCTTAAAATCCTGTTCATAAATTTCTCTGTCATATCCGAAAGGAATATTATGCCTATATCGCTTTTACGCTGTGATACATTTTCTATAACTTTATCCATGTCTATTTCTTTAAAAGAAAGCTCAAACTTTTCATAATCATGTCTTTCAAGAAACTTTACAAACGCTCTGGCGCAAAACGGATACCTTTGCGCCGATATGCTGAGTTTAGCGCATTCATTTGAGCCTCTGTCGCTGTAAAAGCGCTCCACCCTTTTTTGCTGCTCTATTATAGGACGTATTTGTGTTAAAAACTCCTGTCCATCTTCCGTTAGAACAATACCCCTGTTGTTTCTTATAAAAATTTTTATTCCCAATTCCTCCTCCAGCTCGCGTATGGAACTGGAAAGGCTCGACTGTGAAACAAAAAGGTTTTGAGCCGCTTTATTTATTGAACCGCAATTATATATTTCCGATACATAATTAAGCTGTAAAAATGTCATATCCGTTCTCCTTTTGAATATAAAGACCTTTATTCACAGTATATCACAAAAAGTATTAATATGTTAAAATTTTTTAATATATATTGTAAAAAATAACAAAATTATTAATTTTTTCTTACATATTTCATTTTTATTGTCTAATAAAATTACAAGAGTTATAATATCCGTGTACTAAATAATTTAAGTATGATAAGTATAGGGAGGCATTTTAATGAAAAAAAATATACTGCATTTAATTTTAGCTCTTTCAATTTTTTCATGCTCTGTGCCGGTTTTTGCTTCGGATATAACAGTTAACATTAACTCTGAAAAAGTGGTTTTTCAAGACCAGCAGCCAATTATTAAAGATAACAGGACACTTATACCTCTTCGTGGTGTTATGGAAAAAATGGGCGCTGATGTTTATTATATAGACTCAATACAGACAGTAAACATACAAAAAGGCACAACAAACGTAACTATTAAAATAGGCAATCCTGTTATTACAATAAACAACGATAATAAAGAACTTGATGTAGCGCCTGTTATAATTAACGACAGGTTAATGGTGCCTATAAGACCTATCGCTGAAGCATTTGGAGCTGAAGTAGTTTGGGATGACACAACAAAAACTGTTGACATAAGCTTGCCTGAGGAAAAAACAATACTTGACAAAAGCGATGTTTCATACGAAGCTCAGGAGGATAATTACAGCAGTAAAGCGTCTGAAAACTGGATTCTTAAATCTGAAAATGGTACTGAAATTTTAAAAGCTGCACTTGTTTACCCTCAGCTTAATGATAAATCATCTCAAAGTGCAGGCATAAACAGCTATATTTCATCTTATGTCCATGCTATGGCTACAAAATATATTGAGGAAAACACGGATATTATGCTTAAATCACTTTCGGAATTAGGCAGCGACTACCGGACAAATGAGATTTATATTTCTTATGAAGACTTATATCATGATGATACAAACGGTATTTTATCATACCTTACAACATTTACGGTATATACAGGCGGAGCGCACCCTGTTACATACGGATACGGAATGAATTTAGACATTAAAACATGCAGCGAAATTACACTAAGCGATTTAGCCGGATGCGAAGGCGAGAACAATATATCTGACATGCAGAGAGCTGTTAATTATTTAAGCGATGAAATATCAGCCCATCCTGATAAATACTTTGATAATGCCAAAGAATTTATTCAAACAAACCAGTCAGGAAACTACGGCTGTTATTTAGGCGAAAACAAAATAATAATATTTGCTTCAGCAGGTTCAATCTCACCGTATTCAAACGGTATGCTTAAATTTGAAGTTCCTTTAAGCTGAAAATGAATTTAATTAATTAAATACAAAAATTACTTAAAACATATAATTTTGATTTTTTTAAAAACCCCCGGTATTATTATGCATACCGGGGGTTTAGTTTTTTATTTTTCAGTTTATGTAGTCCTTTATTTTTTTTACATCAGAAGCGTATACGTTTTTCAGATTTCTGTTATATATTACCGACGCCGGGTGATAGAGAGGATATATCTTTAAACCTTCCGACTCCATAATGACGCCGTGGCAGCTTCCTATTGAAAGGCGGTTATTGCCCGTTACGGCTTTTAAAGGCACATTGCCCAATGTTACTATAAGGTACGGCTTATAAGTGCTTATTTCCTTTTTCAGAAGAGGCACAAAGTCTTCTATTTCCTCACGGCTCGGTGTCCGGTTCACCATGCGCCCAGTTTTTTCACTTACAGATGTAGGTCTGAATTTAACCACATTTGTTATATAAAGGTCTTCCCTTCTTAATCCGGCAAGCTCTATAAACTCATCAAGATTTTTCCCAGCTTTGCCCACAAAAGGTCTGCCCATTTTTTCCTCTTCTCCGCCGGGAGCTTCACCTATAAGCATTATTCCGCCGTCAGTTTTGCCTTCGCCGAAAACAAGTTTTCTGTCGCTGTATTTTTGTATATATTCATTTTTCATATTTTCCAGACTTTCCATTTCTTCACTTCCCCTTTTGTAAAACAGAATTTTATTTACGGTTATCAACACAATTTAATTAAATTTAATCAAACTTATCAACAATAATACCGCTTTATACACATAATTTTGTTGACAACTTTTATTTATCAACATATAAACAATTTATCAACATTTATTTTACCACATTATATTGAATAAAACATCATTTTAAAAACAAAATATAGTTATTAGTTTATAATTTTTATACTTATCAACATTTGAGCGCTATTTTCTTTTTTTTACGTCTTTTTATTCCACAAATAAATCAACATCGACGATAAAAATTATTGTAAACATATTTACAAGTATTTTTCTGAACTTATTTGTTTTGACACTCAAAAAACCCTTATTTTACAATGTTTTTACATTAAAAAACAAACCGTAATTTTTTTGCCGGCTCACAGCATATATTTTATGTAAACTAAATTCAAAAGTTATGCACTTTATCCACAAAAAAGCTGTTGATAACTTTATTAAATTTATTAACATGCCGTTTTTTTGGTTATTTTTGAACTTTATTCCCATCAGCATATTTAAACTTAAAATAAAAATATTGTATTATAAATCCGCTTAAAGCGCCGGCTATATGGGCTGTATTGTCTATTTGCTGATTGGAAAAGCCTGTTAATATACTAACAGCTATATAAAGAACCAAAGTAAAGTAATCCATTAACTGCGCTTTATATGCCTTCATGCGGCTGACAGCGGCTAAAGCGCCTATTACGCCGAATATAGCGCCTGACGCGCCTATGGATAATTCGCCGCCAATCAGCGCGCTGAAAAGCGACGCCAAAAATCCTGTTAGTAAGTAAATAACAATAAAGTTCACCCGGCTTAGTATCCTCTCTGTCTCCCTGCCGAATATATAAAGCGAAAAACAGTTAAAGAACAAATGGCTAATTTCCTGATGCATAAAAACAGCTGTTATAAGCCTGTAAAACTGTCCTGATAAAAGTCCCTTCCTGCTTGTACCAAAATTATATACGGTACTGTCTCCGCCTTTTAAGTTTATATATGCCCAAACTAAAACATTTATTACTATAATAGCATAAGTAATATACGGCTTATTGTTGTATATTTTAATACTGTTTGTTCCGCTTTTTTCATACTTTTTCCAGTTAAAATAAAGCTCAATGCCGTTTAGTTTTGTAGGCTGCCCTTTTGGAAAAAGCAGCCTTTCCTCATTTGCGTTAAATACCCAGAATACATTATGTATATTATTATTTATGTCTAATTTTGAAAATTCCTCTGAATATCCGTAAGAGTCAGAAGATTTAAAATTTTCAGAAAAACCGTTAGAAATATAGTTAGAAAAATAGTTAGAAAAATACTTGTTTTCATTTTCAGCAGTAAATTTATTACTAAAAAGAACATTAATACATACCAAATTTGAGCAGCGGCAGTTTTTTAAATTTTTATACAGCTCATTCAAGTAAGAAATATATGTATTTTTTTCTAAATGATTTTTGCTGTCGGTTATGTTTACAGCATATAAAACAGGCGGCATTATTTTTATATACCAAAACACGTTATTATGCGCCGGACCTTCATAAAAGCCGTTATCCAGCAGTATAGACGATGTTTTATTAATAAAAAAGCTGTAGTCCACATTTATCACCTCGCAGTTGTATTATAAATTTTACACTGAGGGCAATACAATGTCAAACACCAAGCAGATGGCTTATTATAATTAAACTGCCTATACCGGGAATACCTAAAAAGCCAACAAAACAAGAAGTCAGCAGGTTTATTCCCACATATATGCCGCATGGCGCCAGAATTATATTTAATACATAAAGTATGCCGGCGCCTAATGCCGAACGTATTATAAACTTAAACAATACAGACAGCGGTCCTGAAATTATAACTATAAGCATTAAAAACGCGAAAGCCATTATCATGGCAAACATTACAAAAGACGACTGCACAATTCGCTGCCTCCCTCAAAAACATTTGCCTTTACTCCTGATTTTTTTGCCTGCTTTAGAAAATACTGGTATTTTTTATTAAGCGCCTCCATTTGGTATATATAACTGTCAATAAGGCATTCATCTGTTTCCATATCAAACCGGCTCTTAACTATGCTCATTTCTTTTTTTAGATTTTCTATGCTTGTTAACAAATAATTATCGGCTTTATTCTTTTTCATAGGTATAACCTCCGCATTTATTATATATTACATAATATAAGCACTTTCAGTTAATTTATACCTTAAATACAAAATAAAACCGTAAAGAATTTAAACTTTACGGTTTTAATAAATTTTATTATCGTCTTTTTTCAATATAACTCAAACAGTACTTTGATACAATTCCTATAGCAAAGCCTGCGGCAACACCGCTTACCATAAGCACCGGTATTAAATATAAAACTACGCTGCGTCCCAAAATAATGCAGGCTACTATAATTTGCCCTATATTATGGAACACTCCGCCTGTTACGCTTACACCTATTATTGTCGCATCTTTAAGTTTATGTACGGCAAGCATAGCGCCGTAACTTAAAAACGCTCCTGCCAAACTGTACCACAGCCCTACAAACCCGCGGAAAAGCAGCGCCGATATTATAACCCTGACTATTGATATATAAAAGGCTTCTTTTGTACCCATTACATACATACAAAGTACAACGACTATATTGGAAAGACCTATTTTTATACCCGGTATAGGCACAGGCATGGGTATAACAGCCTCTACATAACCCATTAGTATGGCAAGAGCGGCAAATATACCATAGTATGCCGTTTTTTTAGCCACTGCACTCAACTCCTTTTACCGCCGTTAAATAATTTACTGGACTACAGCGTCTATACTGTTTTTGCCGCCGTTTTCTATTTCTATAACTACCTTATGCGGAAGGCATACTATACTCTCATTTTCTCGGTTTATAGGCAGATGATTAACGCAAATCTGATCCCGGCAGTCGGCAGAAACAACGCTTATTTTTCCGTCCTGCACTCTGATTTGGTTAGTTCCGTTTATACCTGTTACAGTATCATCTGTATTTTTTGACAAATCATATTTTTTTACTTCTTCGCCGTCTACATAAACTACTGCATAAGCGCCTTCACTTCCCGGCCGCAGTATGCCTGAAAAATACAGCTCTCCGGCACAGACAAGCAGAACAGCTATTATAATAAAATCAAGTTTTTTCAATAAAAGCACACTCCGTTAAAAATAGTTTGAAATAGTTAGGAATAGTTAGGAATAGTTAGGAAAAACTGTTTAATGCAGCTAACAAAAATCCTCCGTAAAACCACTTACAGAGGATTTTGTTGCTAATATATTTTACTATTTTAAAATATTTTATTTTGTAATTCTTTCCATTCCGCCCATATAAGGTCTTAAAACTTCCGGAATTATAATAGAACCGTCTGCCTGCTGATAGTTTTCCATTATAGCGGCTGTTGTACGGCCAGCAGCAAGACCGCTGCCGTTAAGTGTATGAACAAATCTTGCTTTGTCTTTTATATTATCTTTAAACTTAATATTAGCCCTTCTTGCCTGGAAGTCCTCAAAATTAGAGCAGCTGGAAATTTCAACATATCTGTTGTAGCTTGGCATCCAAACCTCAATATCATAAGTCATTGCTGAGCTGAAGCCTAAATCTCCGCCGCAAAGCCTTACTACCCTGTAAGGAAGACCTAACATCTGAAGTATTTCTTCTGCGTCGTTTGTGAGTGTTTCAAGTTCTTCATAAGAGTTTTCAGGTCTTGAGAATTTAACCATTTCTACTTTATTAAACTGGTGCTGACGTATAATTCCCCTTGTATCCCTTCCTGCTGAGCCTGCCTCTGCCCTAAAGCATGCTGTATAAGCGCAGTGCTTAATAGTAAGGTCCTTGCCGTCAAGTATCATATCTGAATACATATTTGTAACAGGCACTTCGGCTGTAGGTATAAGGAAATAGTCTGTTCCAGCTACTTTAAATGCGTCCTCCTCAAATTTAGGGAGCTGACCTGTGCCTGTCATTGATTTTCTGTTAACCATAAAAGGCGGGAATATTTCAGTATATCCCTGTTTGTCTACATGAAGGTCAAGCATAAAGTTTATTATAGCTCTTTCAAGCCTTGCTCCGGCGCCTTTATATACGGTAAATCTTGAACCTGTAATTTTACCTGCTGTAGCCGGGTCAAGTATTCCTAATTCTTCGCCTAAATCCCAATGAGGCTTAAATTCAAAGTCAAATTTTCTCGGCTCGCCCCATTTTCTTAACTCTTCGTTTTCTGTGTCGTCTTTGCCGTTAGGAACAAGCTTATAAGGTGTGTTAGGTATTGTAAGAAGGAATTTATTAAGTTTTTCATCTACTTCTGAAATCTGAGAGTCAAGTTCTTTTATTTTATCTGAAAGCTCTTTCATATCAGCCATAAGGGCTGTTGTATCCTTTCCTTCTTTTTTAAGCTTAGGAATTTCTTTGGAGTCAGCGTTCTGTTTTTGTTTAAGCTCTTCTGTTTTGCCTATAAGCTCACGCCTTACTTTATCCATCTCAGTAAATTCTTCAAGATGGTAGTCTTTATTTCTTTTAGCAAGAGCTGCCTTAACGCTTTCCATATCTGACCTTAATAATTTTACGTCTAACATTTTTTAATCCTCCAATTTTATTTATACAAATTTTTAATTTTTGTGAATAAAAAACAATATGTCGGACCATAATACTTTTATACATTTCAGTTTTGAAAAATATTTTTTCAGGGTTGAAATGTTTATAGTCCGGAAATCATTCCCCCCGATTTCCGGCTTTTTTTACTGTGCCGATACTTTAGAGTCTTTTTTGCCGAATAATCCCGATTTTTTTCTGCTTCTTTTAGGAAGTATTTCCCTTTCATATCTTTCTTCTATTTTCTTAACAATTTCCTTTCTGTCATCACACGCATAAGAGCTGTCAAGAGCCATATTCAGAGCCTGCATTTCTTCCTGTGAAAGAACGTACTCGCTGACTCCCATTTCAACAGGCTTAGCGTATGTATAACACCCGGAACGGCTGTGTATCCCGTTTAATATAACGCCGTTATTTTCACTGTCTAAAAGCGCTACGGCAAAACATAAATTTCCGCCGGCTTCGTCAAATGGGTTATATCTAATTATACCCACTTTTTGAATGCATTTATCCATATTTTTACTTATATCCATAACAGCTTCAGATATTTTATCGTATTTTTCTTTAATTTCAGATGAAGTTTCATTAAATTCCTTAAATTTCTCCTCAAGGCTCACTGTTTCTTTTCCTTCACCCATTACGCTGTTATATCTTTTTTTCAGTTTAGAAATTTGTATAAGAGCTGCAAGCGCGACTATTAAAGATGCACACATAAGAACCATAAGGACCGCTATTACTGCAACTAAGTTTTGGTTTATAATTGCAATTAAATTTTCCATTATACAATATCACGTCCTAAATAATTATTTTATTCATAAGAGATATTATTCTGTCTAAATCTTCATCCGAATAATACTCTATTTCAATAGCGCCTTTATTTTTTCCACTTTTTAGTTTAACTTTGGTGCCTAAAATATCTCTTAAATTTTCTTCCAGTTTATTATATCCGTCAGTATTAAATTTTGGCTTTTTTTCAGCAGTTTCAGTTTTTTTGTCCAAAAGCCTTTTTACAATATTTTCTGTTTCTCTTACACTTAATTCTTCGTCGATTATTCTTTCAGCCAGTTCAAACTGCTCATCGCCGTTTTCAACAGGAAGTATGCTTCTTGCATGACCTGAAGAAAGCTTTCCGTTTTTAACAAGCTCCTGAACACGGCTGTCAAGGTTTAAAAGCCTCATTGCATTTGCAACGGCAGAACGGCTTTTTCCAACTCTTTTGGCTATTTCGTCCTGACTTAAATTAAAATCCCTGCTTAATTTACTGTATCCTGCCGCTTCTTCCATAGGATTTAAGTCTTCCCTTTGAAGGTTTTCGGCAAGAGCAATTTCAAAAAGCCTGTCATCATCATATTTTTTTACAATTGACGGTATTTCTTTAAGCCCTGCTATTTTAGACGCCCTCCATCGTCTTTCGCCGGCTATAAGCTCATAATAATCCTCATTCTGCTTAACTACTATAGGCTGTATAACACCGTAGTTTTTAATTGATTCTGCCAGTTCTTCAAGGGATTCTTCCTGGAACTGTTTTCTCGGCTGGTTTCTGTTAGGTTCAATTTTATTTATATCTAAAAGCACAACTTTGCCGTCTGTATTTTCTGTATTATTTTTAACAGATTCTTTTCTGCTGGATTCAAACAAAGCCTCAAGACCTTTTCCTTTTGGTCCAAGACCGCTTTTTTTAACAGACAAATCAATTCCACTCCTTCTCAATAACTTCTTCCGCTAAAAGGCGGTAGCTTTCAGCGCCCTTTGAGCGGCTGTCATATAAAATAATAGGCAGTCCATGGCTCGGCGCCTCTCCTAACCTGACATTGCGTGGAATTATTGTTTTGTATATGTTTTCGCCTAAATCTTTTTTTACTTCTTCCACAACTTCCATTGAAAGGTTTGTCCTCGCGTCGTACATTGTAAAAACAACACCTTCCATTTCAAGTGAAGGATTAAGCCTGTCTTTAACAAGTCCTATTGTGTGCAGAAGCTGCTCAAGACCTTCAAGGGCAAAATATTCACACTGTATAGGCACAAGTACTGTATCTGAAGACGTAAGGGCATTAATTGTTATTAAATTAAGCGAAGGAGGACAATCTATAATTATAAAATCATAGTTGTTTTTTATGGTATTAACTGCATTTGAAAGTATATATTCCCTTTTTTCGCTGCCTATAAGCTCTATTTCAGCTCCTGAAAGATTAATATTGGAAGGAAGTATCTGAAGATTTTCAACACATGTATTTAAAACAGCGTCCTGAATTTTAATTTCATCAAGAAGTATTTCATATATAGTGTTTTCAATTTCATTTTTTTCAAATCCAAGTCCGCTGGTAGAATTGCCCTGAGGGTCAGCATCTATAATGAGAACTTTTTTGCCTGCTTCTGCCAGACATGCTGAAAGATTTATAGCGGTTGTTGTTTTTCCAACTCCGCCTTTTTGATTAGCTACCGCTATAATTCTAACTCTGCTCATAAAAACAACATCTTCCTTACTGTAAACATATACTAAGTTTTTAAATATTCTATCACAGTTTTATTGAAAAATAAACTAAAAATACTAATATTTATTAAATTGTTTCACGTGAAACATTATATATGAAATCATTAATGCCAAAAATGAATCCGGTTTATTTCTAAACCGGATTTTATTTTGTTTCACGTGAAACATTTGTTACATTTGTTCTGGCGCTGATATTCCTAAAAGAGATAAACCTTTTACAAGCACACTGTTTACTGCTTTAACAAGTGTAAGCCTTGCCGCCTTTACACCTTCATCTTCCACAATTATAGGATTATCGTGGTAGAACTTGTTAAATGCCTGCGAAAGGTCTACAAGGTATCTTGAAATTATGGAAGGCTCGTATTTGTCTGCGGCGTCCTGTATTTTTAACGGATATATGTTTAAAAGCTTACATACTTCAAACGAAGCTTCATCATCTAAAGCGGAAAAATCAGCTTTATTAAAATCTGCATCTCCGGCTTTTTTAATAACACTGCAAGCTCTTGCATTTGTATACTGAACATAAGGTCCTGTTTCGCCATCAAAGTTTAACATTCTGCTCCAAGAAAAAACAACATCTTTAATTCTGCTGTTATAAAGGTCATTAAATATAACAGCGCCTATTCCTACTTGTTTTGCAACATTTTCTTTGTCAGGCAGATTTGGGTTTTTTTCATCAATAATCTTCCTTGTTTCATCAACAGCGCCTTTAAGAAGGTCCTCCATAAGTACAACATTGCCATGGCGTGTTGAGAGTTTTCCGCTTTCAAGGCTTACAAGCCCGAAAGGAACATGAACAAGGTCTTTTGCCCAGCTGTAACCCATTTTTTCAATTACTTTAAACCACTGGGCAAAATGGAGGTTTTGGTCTATAGCTGTTACATATAAACATTTATCAAAATTATAAGTTTTCTTTCTGTATAAAGCCGCTGTTATATCCCTTGTTGCATAAAGCGTGCCGCCATCGCTTCTTATTATAAGACACGGAGGCATTGAACAGTCATCAAGGTTTACTATCTGTGCGCCGTCACTTTCTGTAAGAAGTTTTTTATCTTTAAGTTCCTGCACTACGGCATCCATTTTATCATTATAAAAGCTCTCGCCTGTATATGCGTCAAACTTTACGCCTAAAATATCATAAACCCTTTCAAATTCTTTAATTGAAAGGTCGTAAAACCATTTCCAAAGAGTGATAGCCTCTTTATCGCCGTCCTGCATTTTAACAAACCACATACGGGCTTCATCATTAAGAGAAGGGTCTTTTTCGGCTTCTTCATGGAACTTAACGTAAATTTTCATAAGTTCTGATATGCCGTCTTTTTCAACAGCTTCTTTAGAACCCCATCTTTTATAAGCCGAAATAAGCTTGCCAAACTGCGTTCCCCAGTCGCCTAAATGGTTAATGCCGACACATTTATAGCCTAAAGCGCTGTAAATTTTGTAAAGCGCATTGCCTATAACAGTTGAACGCAGATGACCTACATGGAAAGGCTTGGCAATATTAGGCGATGAATAATCTATAACTATAGTTTTTCCTTCACCTATTTTGCTTGTACCATAATTTTCATAATTAACATTGTCAAGAATTTCTTTAACAAAGCGGCTCTTTATTACAAAAAAGTTAAGATACGCGCCTTTAACCTCTACAGAACTTATAAAATCAGGTTTTTGTATTTTTTCAAGTATATCCTGGGCAATAGAAGGCGGAGCTTTTCTTAAAACCTTAGCAAGCTTAAAGCATGGAAAAGCATAATCCCCCATTTTTTTATCCGGCGGTATTTCTATAGCGTTATAAACTTCATTTATATCAAGGTCAAAGCAGGCTGCAACAGCTTTGGCAATTTCATATTTAAAATCCATTAAAATCTTCCCTTCAAATTACTGGCATTTATTAAAATTAAGAAAAAGTTTATCATAATACCAGTTAAAATTCAACTTTTTTACCTTTATATTAATGTAATAATTATTATCACCGCAAAACAGATAAATATATTAATTCATTTAAAAAAATGGTCTTTTCATTTTGTAAGTTTTGTATCATAATATTAAGTATAAGCCATAAATAAATCAAGGTGGTGTTTTTTATGAATAAAAAAATTAAATCAATTTTAAAGTCTGTCTCAATAGCTGCGGCTTCTTTAGGCGCGGTTAAAATTTTTAACCAAATATCATATATGGCTGCCGGAAAAAGCAGCAGCACTGACGGAGAATATTATGATTGGCAATACGGCAGTATATATTATAAAGTAAAAGGAAGCGGCAAGCCGCTTCTGCTCATACACAGTCTTTATACCTCCTGCTGTATGGCTGAATGGGATAAAACGGTGGACGAGCTTTCCGCTAAATATAAAATTTATACAATAGATATGCTTGGATATGGTTTAAGCAGCAAGCCAAAAATGACATATACGGCTTTTATTTACGCATCTTTAATTAAGGACTTTATAGAAAACGTTATCAAAGAACCATGCTTTGTAATTGCGGCTAATAACTCAGGCGCGGCAGCTGTTACATGCGCTAAAATATACCAGAACTATATTACAAAGCTCCTTCTTGTTTCTCCAAACGGAATTAACGACCCTATGGCAGTAAACGCAGGAAAGTTTAAGAGAATTTTAATGGAGATTCCTCTTTTTGGCACGGCTTACTACAACATTAAAACATCTAAGCCGGCTGTAAAAGCATTTATCAATAATTACGGATTTTTTGCTAAAGAAGACAGCCATAATGAAATAATAAATGAGTTTTACAAAAACGCCCATTCAGAAAAAGGAAATGCGCGCTACGCGTTTGCATCACTTATAACTAATTATATGAATATGGATATTAAGCAGTATATAGCCGATATAAAAATACCTGTATGCGTTATATGGGGAGAAGAAAACCTGCTTAACCCAATAGAAAATATGGAAAAACTGCGTGAAATAATGCCGCATTGCAGATATTATATATTTGAGAAAACACGCCTTTTCCCTCACATTGAAAACAGTGTTGAATTTGCCAATTCAGCTGAGGACTTTTTTAGATAAAATACAAACAGGAGATAAAATATAATGGAAAACAAACAGTTATTAATGGAAAACAAAATAAAAGAAATTTTAAACCTTTTAGCCGGTGAAGACCGCAGAAATGATGTTGAAAAAATGATGAATCCATATTTTGTAAGATGTAATTATGAGGAAAAATCTCTTACTATAGGCTATGATGTAGCAGAATGGGAGCTTAATCCGCAGGGTGTAATGCATGGCGGCATGATAACAACAGCTTTTGACAACGCTTTCGGCATACTTACACATTTTTTTGCTCAGGAAAGCTTCATAACAACAGTTGAGCTTGGTGTTCACTTCCATAAACCAGTGTTTTTAGGCGACAAAATAGAAATTACAGTAAAAGCCAATCATTTAGGCCGCACACTTGCAGGATATACCGGAGAGCTGCGTGTTGTAAACCGCGATATGCTTCTTGCGGACTCAGCAACAACTACATTTATAATTCTTAACGGTAAAACTTCAGAAATATTTACAAATAAGAATAACCAATAAACATATCGGGCGCCTGTTTTTATAACTGTTATAAATAAAGATACCTGAGGAAAATTTATAAATGAGCAATGAAGTTCCAAAAAAAGCAGGAAATAATGTTAAGGGAAATTTAATGCTGCTTACAGCGGCATTTATCTGGGGCACCGCTTTTGCGGCACAAAGCGCGGGAATGGAGTTTATTGGTCCTTTTACATTTAACGCTATGAGAAATTATATAGCATTTATAGTACTTATTCCGCTTATACCCATAATACGAAAATTTCCGGAAAGCAAAAATACTGTATATAAAAACATTTCATATAAAAAAGACGTAATTAAAGCAGGTATATGCTGCGGCTGTATGCTCTTTCTTGCCAGCTCATTCCAGCAGACAGGCATAAAATACACATCTGTAGGAAAAGCAGGTTTTATAACAACTTTTTATGTAATAATAATTCCGCTTACAGGCATTTTTACCGGCAGGCACATTAGTATAAAAACCATAATAAGCTTAATAGCCGCCCTGCTGGGTCTGTACCTTTTGTGCATGTCAAACGGTTTGGAAAGCATATCAAAAGGCGATTTTTACATTCTTCTCTGCGCTTTCTGCAACGCGTTCCACATACTTACAGTAGACCATTTTTCGCCTAAAGTAGATGGTGTTGTTTTAAGCTGCATACAGTTTTTAGTTTGTGCCATACTCTCTACAATACCTATGGTTTATATTGAAATGCCGGCTTTGGCAGACATATTAAAAAGCATGGGTCCTGTTTTATACGCAGGCGTTCTTTCAAGCGGCGTAGCATATACACTGCAAATATTCGGTCAGCGGTATACAGAACCGGTTATAGCCTCACTTTTAATGAGCCTTGAATCAGTATTTTCAGTACTTGCCGGATGGGTTGTGCTCCACCAAGTCCTGTCGTTTAAAGAAACTACAGGCTGTATAATAGTATTCGCAGCAGTTATACTTGCGCAGATTCCTGACAGCAAAATTTCCAAAATAATCAGTATTAAAAAGAAATCAGTATAAATTAATTCCCTGTATTAAATAAAAATTTAGTACAGGGAATTAATTTTTATAAAATTTTAAGTAATATTTTGCTGAAATATTTTATTTTTTAATCGTGATAATATATTTATAATACAGCATGCAACAAATATTATGTAAACTCAGTTAGGAATTGAAATAATTATCTTAGTTCCGCCCTCATCGTTTTCAACTTCATATCCAGCACCTATGCCTGAGCGGTTCATCAACTCCACGGAACGTCTTACTGTATTAGTTAAAAGACGCATATCAGAAAAATTCCGCTTTTCTTTCTGCTCAGAAAATATAATATCATCAGCTTTAAGCCTTTCAATTTCGCT
This sequence comes from uncultured Clostridia bacterium, assembly GCA_944383885.1. Taxonomy (GTDB): domain Bacteria; phylum Bacillota; class Clostridia; order Lachnospirales; family Anaerotignaceae; genus Neoanaerotignum_A. The sequence goes on from CALWRF010000029.1 coordinate 28,987, forward strand.
TTCAACAATTTCTGATGTTTTTTGTACTGACAATCCCATATCGCTTATTTTTCTTAGTATTGACTTTCTTATTAAATCATCAGGAATTTTTAAAACCAAAGATGCGTGGCTTGAGCTTATGCCGCTTTCTGCTATTATTCTTCTGCATTCCGGGGTAAATGTCATAAAACGCAGCTTTCTGTTTACATCACTTACCCTTAAACCAAATGAAGACGCTATTTCTTCTTCTGTAAAGCCATAATCCTCTTTTAAACTGTAAAAACCTTCCGCCTCTTCTATAAAACTTAAATTCTGGCGCTGCGTATTTTCAAGAAGCGATATAACAGCGCTTCGATTATCGCTTACAGTTAAAATTATAGCCGGAATCTTTTCAAGCCCGGCGCCTTTTGCAGCCATAAGCCGCCTTTCACCTGAAATAAGCTCATAAAATTTATTATTTATGTTCCTTACAAGTATAGGCTGGCAGACTCCGAATTTTTTTACAGAACAAATAAGCTCGTCTATAGACTCCCTTTTAAAAAATTTTCTAAGCTGGTTTGGATTTGGCTTAATTTCGTTAACAGGTATATGGCATACTACGCCTTCTTTTTCAGTTCCGCTTACGCAGTTTACGTTTTTCTTTCCGCAAAGGTCAGAAAATTTTATTAAATTCAGCATATAAAAGCACCTCCGCTAATTTTTCACCCTCAAAAATATTATATATTGCCTTAATTATCCTTTGAAGATACTTTCATATACAATATTAAGTTATAAAACGACATTTATACATTAAAATTAAAAAAAATAAATTGATTTATGTCGAAATCAAAAATTAATATAAATAGACATTTTATTTTTTTAACATAAAATTAAATTAAGAAATTATAATAATTTTATAATAATTTGCGGAATTATGTAGAAAAAAAGTAATTGTTTTTATCCAGTTTATGTTGAATTTTATATAATTAGTTGATATAATGAATTTATAACACAAATTATGAATTTAAAATTACAAATTTATGATATTCTTGTAGGTGATTTAATATGGAATTTCGTGAAAGACTTAAATTTTTAAGAGAAAACTACTATGTAAACGGCAAAAAACTTACTCAAACACAATTAGCAAACATACTTGGTTATGGTTACACAGCTATATCAAACTACGAATCAGGAAGGAATGAACCTTCAATAAATGATTTAAAAAAAATCGCTAACTTTTTTAATGTAAGCCTTGATTACCTGCTCTGCACAACAAACGACCCTACAAAAGCAGGTGAAAAAAACGAACTGTACGAAAAATTGTGCTGCTACACCAAAACACAGCAGGAATATCTTTTAAAGATAATTGATGACATAGAAAAATACAAAAAGTCAGTATAAAAAAAGCGCTTAAACAGCGCTTTTTTTATTAATTAGTATTATTTTATCAGACAGATTTAAGCTTCACGTTTTATAACACCGTTTTTAACATTAAAAACTGCCGCCTCACCTGTATAAGACTTTATAGAATCCTCAATTCCGGTACAGGTAATAATTGTCTGCACATTATTAATGCAGTCCATAAGCATATACTGACGTGTTTTGTCAAGCTCAGACAAAACATCGTCCAAAAGCAGAACTGGACTGACTGATGAGCTTTCTTTTATAATGTCTATTTCAGCCAGCTTGGCGCATACAGCGGCGGTCCTCTGCTGCCCCTGTGAGCCGTAAATTTTAACATCATTTCCGTTTACATAAAAACTTATATCATCCCTGTGCGGACCTACAGACGTACTGCCTGATAAAATATCACGATTTAAAAAATAGAAAAGCTTTTCCTCGAAGCTGTCTTCATTTACACTGGGATTGTATAAAACAGCGAGTTCCTCATTATCAGATGTAATCTGGCTGTGCCTTAAAGAAGCTTTGCGGCTTAAATCTTCAACAAATTTTTTTCTGCTTTTAATTATGTTTTGCCCATATTCAGCAAGCTGGCTGTCCCATACAAAAAGCGTTTCTTTTAAAGCAGGATTTTTTTGAATTTCCTTTAAAAGATTATTTCTCTGTTTAAGCACTCTCATATACTGCTGCAAATTATAGCAGTATACTTTACTTAACTGGCAAAGCTCAATATCAATAAACCTTCTTCTTTGAGAAGGCGAGTCTTTAATAAGCTGAAGGTCTTCCGGCGAAAAAATAACTGTATACAGTGTACCAAAAAGCTCACTGCTTTTTTTCAGCGGAATGCCGTTTACAGCAATACCTTTTTTGTCATTTCTTCTTATATGAGCATCTATACGTTGTGTGGTATTTTCACTTTGTATAAAAACCCTTATATGGGCTTCATCTGAATTAAAGTTTATAAGTTCCTTATCATTTTTCGTTCTATGGCTTCTTCCAGTAGAGCAGATATAAATTGACTCCAAAAAATTTGTCTTTCCATTAGCATTAGCTCCGTAAAAAATATTAATTCCGTTTTTAAGCCCAACATCAGCCCTCAGTATATTTCTAAATCCGGACAGGGAAATATTTTTAATATACATTTTATTAAATGCTTTCCTCCACTTTTACCTCACCTATGTCCTGAACTTTTACCACATCGCCTGAATATACTTTCTTCCTCAGCTCTGTAACTAACTTACCGTTAAGAGTTACAAGCCCATTATCTACAAGAATTTTTACATCAGAACCACGTCCTACAAAGCCGCATAACTTCATCAGCTGGTTTAACTTTATATATTCATCTTTAATATGTACAGTTTCCATAAAAACACCTTCTTATAACCTTCTTATAACCCTCTTATAAAATTATATTCTTAAAGGAAGAATTAAATATTTATACAAATCTCCGTCCTGAGGCTTAATAATGCACGGTCCTAAAGATGAATTAAATTGTACTGCAACCTTTTCATCTTCAATAGCTTTTAAGGCGTCTATTAAATATCTCGGGTTAAAAGCAATTTTTAGCTCTTCGCCTTCTGTTATGGAGTCTACTTCCTCATGCGCTTTTCCTATTTCAGTTTGTGAAGTTATAATAACTTTTCCGCCGCCTATTTCAAGTTTGACAGGCATTTTTCTTGCGTCGCGTGATATAAGAGAAGCTCTTTCAAGAGAAGAAATAAATTCCGAACGGTCCAAAATAATTTTTGTCTTGTATTCGTCAGTAAATGTCTGTTCGTATTTTATGTAATCTCCTTCAATAGTCCTTGTAACTACAGTGTTGCCATTTATACTGAAAAGAACATGCTTTTCTGTAACAAAAATTTCAGTCTCATCTTCTTCATTGCCTGAAAGAATACGGCTTATTTCTCTCATAGTTTTAGCCGGTATAATTACTTTTGTTTCTTTTTCATTATCAGCTTCCTTTGAACGGTAAGAAATTCTAAACCCGTCTACAGAAACAACATTTGTCCTGTCTTTCTTAAATTCAATAAGTTCTCCTGTAAGAAAAGGCTTTGACTCGTCCAGAGCTACAGAAAAAATTGTAGCGTTAATCATATCCCTTAAATCAGCCTGCTTTAATTTATAAAAATACTCCCTTTCAACCTCAGGAATATCCGGAAAATCTTCAGACGGCTGAACCAATACTGTAAATTCCGAAAAACCGCAATTTATAACGGCATCTTTATCATTTACGGTAATTGTAACTTTTTCTCCGTTTAAACGTCTTATAATTTCGGAAAAAAGTTTTGCTTCAATGGCTGTAGAACCATTTTCAATAACATCTGCCGGTATAGGCGCTGATTTAATGCTTATTTCCAAATCACTCGCCGTAAGTGTAAGCGTATTGTCCTGTGCCGTAAGGAGTATACATTCCAGTACCGGGAGGGTTGTTCGGGTGATTACTGCCTTTGAGACAGTGTTTATTCCTTCTATAAGCAAGTCTTTATCCAGTGTTAATTTCATGTTTGTTGACAACTCCTTTCTGTGTGCAATACATATATATATAAGTTCTTTTTAGTAATCATAGTAGTAGTAGCTGTTAATTTGTTGATAAGTATAAAAAGGCTCCAAAATAACGTAATTTTTTTTCTGGATAATGATGTATATAAGTTTTGTTATTGGCTGACGTTTGTCCACAATCTCAACATGGCTTTAAAACAGTCAGTGTTATAAACAATTAATCAACATCAAATCCACATGGCTGTGTTAATACTTTTTCTAACATTTAAAACTATTCAAAATGTTAGAAAATTAACCTAAAAAATAAATTACAACAAAAAAGCAATATATGTTAAATAAATAACAATTATTAAAGTCCTTTTATGCGCTTTTCAAGCTCCAAAAGCGTTTCTGAAAGCTTCGGGTCGTTTTCCAAATCTTTTTCTATTTTATTGCATGCGTGAAGAACGGTTGTATGGTCTCTTCCGCCGTAGTCTTCTCCTATGGCTGAAAGAGATATGTCAAGAAGTTTTCTTGAAAGGTACATTCCTATCTGCCTTGGGTATGCTATGTTTTTTGGTTTTTTTGTGCCTTTAAGGTCGGCGACTGTTATTTTGTAGTAGTTTGCAACTATCTCCTGTATGAATTCAGTTGTCATTTTGTTTTCGGAAGCTCTTTCAAATATGTCTTTCATAGCTTCTTCAGCCAGCTCCACTGTAACCTGTCTGTTTGTAAGTTTTGCAAAAGCCACTATGCGTGTTAAAGCGCCTTCAAGTTCTCGTATGTTGGTATCAATGTATTTTGCTATAAAGTTCATAACACTGTCAGGGACTACTATTGAGTCAAGCTTTGCTTTTTTGCGCAGTATGGCAATTCTTGTTTCATAGTCCGGAGGCTGTATGTCAGCTATAAGACCCCACTCGAAACGTGTTTTAAGCCTTTCCTCTAATGTTTTAATTTCCTTAGGCGGGCGGTCCGAGGAGATTATAATCTGCTTGTTGTTGCTGTGAAGAGCGTTGAATGTATGGAAAAATTCTTCCTGAGTGCGTTCTTTTTGTGCTATAAACTGAATATCATCTATAAGGAGCACATCTATGTTGCGGTATTTATTCCGGAACTCTTCATTTTTATTTGTGCTTATGGAGTTAATAAGCTCGTTTGTAAATGTTTCGCTTGTAACATACAAAACTTTTGCCTGCGGATTTTTCTGTAGTATATAATGCGCTATTGAATGCATTAAGTGTGTTTTGCCAAGACCAACATTTCCATAAAGAAAAAGCGGGTTATAGGCACTTGCCGGGGCTTCAGCCACGGCTAAAGATGCGGCGTGAGCCATACGGTTGCTGTTTCCTACAACAAAAGACTCAAAAACATATTTCGGATTGAGGTTTGCGGCAGCTATAGGGTCGTTTGTTTTAGACTGCTGGTTATCTAAAGATGATATGTTGGAAGAGCCTATAAGCATAATATTGTATTCAATATGCGTAACTTCTATAAGCGCGTTTTTTATAAGAGAAAGATATTTGTTTTCAACCTGAGTTTTGCTGAAGTCATTTTCGGCTTTTAAAACAAGGTCTCTTCCGTCGCAGACATGTATTTTAAGAGGTTTTATCCATGTATTGAAACTTATAGGGTCCTCAAGATTTTTTTCTATAAGCGACAGTGCTTTCTGCCAGCTTAAATATAAATCGTCCATTTTTTCCTCCTTTGTTTTTGTATGTAAAAAATAATTTTAAAGCCGCATAAAAATTTAAAATATATATACATATTACAATAATAAATGTTCAAATAATAATTTTAAAACTGTACAAATCACATTTTTATAAGTTATCAACAATGTTGTGCACAAGCTGTTGATAACTTTTTGGAAAAATATCGATTTTATAGTGGCAAAATCATTAAATAATCAATATATAGGCTAAAAATCAGGGCAAATATATATGTTATACACTTTTTAACAAAAATCAACATAAAATATCCACATATTTAATTTTTAATAATATTTCTTAATGTGGAATTTAATTTAGATTAAGCTATAAATTATGAAATAATGTTGTTTTATGTTTTTTATCCGGCTTTTTATTAACTGCAATCCTGAGTTATCCACTATAATATAACAAAATATTTATTTCTTATCAACACATTGCTGGCTTTAAATGCGGAGAGATTTTATGGCAGAATTATTAACATATCAATATAATGTGTGCAAATCTAATTTAGACACTATATATACAAAAACACAAAATTTGTAATTTTTTGTATAATAAAAATGCTTAATTTGTACTATTTATTGGTATATTTCAATTTAATTTTCTTGACGCAAGAGATTTTATTTATTATAATGGTAGCAGTGCTTTTGTGCAGGACAGGCGCAAGAAAGTAGTTTAAGGAGGTGCGTAAGACATGAAAATGACATTCCAGCCAAAGAAAAGGCAGAGAAGCAAAGTACACGGCTTCAGAAAAAGAATGGCTACTGCTAACGGCAGAAAAGTTCTCTCTGCAAGAAGAAGAAAAGGAAGAAAAGTATTATCTGCATAATTAAATCAAATACTTTGTATTTACAGGCCGCGGATAGTGGCCTTTTAATATTTAAAGCATTAAGGTTGTGATAAATTGAAATTTACACAGTCCATAAAAAAAAATTATCAGTTCAGGTTCGTATATAATAAGGGCAAGTCTTTGGCAAACCGCTGTTTGGTTATGTATGTAGTTAAAAATAAAAAATATCCGGATTCAAACCGCCTTGGCATATCTGTAAGCAAAAAAGTCGGCAAAAGCGTTGTAAGAAGCCGCGTAACAAGGCTTATAAAAGAAAGCTACAGGCTCATGGAAGACGATATCCAGCGCGGATATGACATAGTGGTTATTGCACGCTCGTCTGCTGCCGACTGCGGTTATAAAGAGATAAACAAAGCACTTTTAAGCTTATTAAAAAAACACAACCTGCTGATTAAAAAATCCTGACAAAGGCATGCTGTTTTTGATATAAGTTAAGTCAGAAGTTTGTATTGGTTATTTAATATTGAAAGAAGTATGGTTGATATGGTAAAAAAATTTTTTCTTTTATTAATCAGGTTTTATCAGCTTTGCATATCACCGCATTTCGGCCCATGCTGCAGGTTTACTCCAACATGTTCCCAGTATATGTATGAGGCCGTTAAAAAATATGGCGTTTTTAAAGGCGGGTATCTCGGTGTTCGCCGGCTTCTTAAATGCCATCCGTTCCATAAGGGAGGATATGACCCTGTGCCATGAAAGACAACAATAAATCGAGGGGGATTTGGTTTTGAGTACGACTTTTGCATTACTCGCCGCTAGAACGCCTGGTGTTATAATTGGGCCTATAGCAAGCTTATTAGGAATAGTTTACAACGCGCTTTTTAATTTTATTTATTCCATAAGTCCGGTAAACGCGTTGGGTATGGCTATTATTTTATTTACTATTATAGTTAAGCTTATATTTACTCCGCTGCTTGTTAAACAGCAGAAATCAACAATGGCTATGCAGAAACTTCAGCCGGAGTTAATGAAAATAAGAAAGAAATATGAAGGCAAAAAAGATGTGGCAAGCCAGCAGAAAATGTCTCTTGAAATGCAGAAACTGCAAAAAGACAACAATGTAAGCATGCTTGGCGGATGCCTTCCGCTGCTTATACAGCTGCCTATTCTTTATGCTTTATTTTATATTTTTCAGCAGGCATACGTATATGTTGATGTTATCGGTCAAAACTACGACGCCATAACAAACGTAATTATGAATATGCCTGTTGATACAAGGCTTGCAGCCCTTTCTGATATTATAATACAGCACAAGCTTACTGTTGATGTGGCTCAGGCTGCCGATATTAAAAACCTTATAAGCCAGCTTACGCTTAACGACTGGGATACTGTTTTAGCCTCTGTTGGCAGTTTTGCCGACCAGCTTACGCCATTGCTTAATGTAAAGACGGAAATGGAATATTTCCTTGGAGTAAGCATGGTTGAAAACCCGGGGCTTAGTTTTCCAGGCATACTTGTGCCTATCGCATCAGGCGCCACTACATTTATACAAACTTATGCGCTTACAAGAAACTCAACAGCGCAGGCAGGCGCCTCACCGCAGGACCCTACCATGCAGTCAATGAAAGTTATGAATTATATGATGCCTATTATGATGGGCGTTATGACAATAAGCCTTCCGGCAGGACTTGGCGTTTACTGGACTGTAAGCAACCTTCTTCAGGCCGGTCAGACATTGCTTGTAGTTAAATTTCTTAAAAAGAAAGAAGCTAAGCTTGAGGAGGAGAATAAATAATGCAGGAGATACAAGTTTCAGCTAAAACAGAAGAAAAAGCTGTTGAAGAAGCCGTTCGCAAACTTAATGTTTCTTCCGCAGATGAGCTTAATATAGAGGTTATAGAAAAGGCAACAAAGGGTTTTTTGGGTTTTGGCTCAAAAGATGCTGTTATAAAGGCTTCAGTTAAGTTTAATCCGGAAAAAATAGCCAAAGAATTCCTTAGGGAAATGTTTGTGGCTATGGGTATAATAGTTAACATAGAAACTGAGCTTAAAGAAAAACAGCTTTTAATAAACCTTTCCGGCAGCGATATGGGAATACTTATAGGCAAAAGAGGACAGACGCTGGATTCAATACAGTATCTTGTAAATCTTGTTGTAAATAAAGGCGATGCGCCATATATCTCTATTACATTGGATACTGAAAACTACCGCCAGAGAAGGAAAGAAACCCTTGAGTCACTGGCTTATAACCTTGCTAAAAAAGTTAAGCAGACAGGCAAAAAAGTTGTGCTTGAGCCTATGAATCCTTATGAAAGAAGGATAATTCACTCAAGCCTTCAAAATAATAAATATGTGACTACATATTCCGAGGGTGAAGAACCGTACAGAAATGTAGTAATAGCCCTTAAATAATATTATCCGGCTCTTTAAGCCTGATTTTCAGATTATATATATTGAAAATCGGGCTTTTTTTGTGTATTGTAGTATAGATACAGTTAATTATGTTTTGCAAAGGAGTGTTTAGTTTGAAAACAGCCTTTTTAGATGATATAATAGCCGCTGTTTCAACTCCAATGGGTTCAGGCGGGATAGGCATAATAAGAATAAGCGGAAAGGGCAGCATTGATGTTGCCGATAAAATATTTAAAAGTGTTTCAGGCGTAAAACTGAAAGATAAGCCAACACATACCATAACCTACGGAAACATTACAGATAATAATGGAAATAAAGTAGACGAGGTACTTGTAAGCATTATGAAATGCCCTCATTCTTATACAAAAGAAGATGTTGTGGAAATAAACTGCCACGGCGGAACTGCTGCTGTAAAAAAAATTATGGAAATTGTAACTCTCGCAGGCGCCAGAACAGCAGAGCCTGGAGAATTTACAAAAAGAGCATTTTTAAACGGGCGCATAGACCTTTCTCAGGCAGAAGCGGTAATTGACATTATAAATTCCAAAACGGAGCTTTCAATGAAAAACGCTGTAAACCAGCTTTCCGGCGCTCTATCAGAAAAGGTAAAAGAAATCAGGAATAATCTTTTAGACGCTGTTTCAACAATAGAGGCGGCTATTGATTACCCGGAACATGATATTGAAGAAGAGACTTACGCCTCGCTTAATAAAACAGTTAATGAGGCTTTAAATAGTGTCCAGAAACTTATTGATACGGCTGATATGGGTAAAATGGTCCGCGACGGCGTTAACATGGTTATACTCGGCAAGCCTAATGTAGGCAAAAGCTCGCTTTTAAACTTTCTTCTAAATGAGGAAAGAGCTATTGTAACAGATGTGCCTGGAACTACAAGGGACACCGTTGAGGAATATTTTAATATAGGCGGCATACCTGTAAGGATTACAGATACGGCAGGCGTTAGGGATACAGATGACGAAGTTGAGAAAATAGGCGTTGAGCGCTCCATTAAAAGAGCGGAAAATGCGGACATTATACTGCTTATGCTTGATTTATCCCGCACATTAGACGATGATGATAAAAAGCTTATTAATTTTGTTAAAAACAAAAAGCATATAGTGCTTTTAAATAAAACAGATTTGGAGCAAAAGGCTGAAGAAAATGAAATAACCTCACTTTTGGGAAGCAAAAACATACTGCGTATTTCCGTTAAGGGGCATAATGGCACAGATGAGCTTTTAAGGCTTATTGAAGAAATACTTACAAGCGGCGCTGTTGAAGCAGGCGACGGAGTTATGGTAAGTAATGTGCGCCATAAAAATTCCCTTGAAAAAGCCGCGCAGTCCCTTAAAAAAGCCCTTAATACAATAGAAATACGCATGCCGGAAGACTTTGTGTCTATGGATATTTCACAGGCTGTAGACTTTTTGGGTGAAATAACAGGCGAAAGCCTTCAGGAAGATATTATAAACAGGATATTTGAAAAATTCTGTCTTGGCAAATAATTAAAAGTTTTATAAAGCGTTATTAAAAAACGTTATGAAAAAAAGTTATAAAAAGACGTTATGAAAAAGCGTTATAAAAAAACAGGAGTGGATTTAATGTGTGATATAAACGCATCAAAAACATATTTGGCTGATGAATGCGACATAGTTGTTGTAGGCGCCGGACATGCCGGCTGTGAAGCGGCGCTTGCATCAGCAAGGCTTGGATTTAAAACAGTTGTTTTTGCCATTAATCTGGATTCAATAGCCATGATGCCATGCAACCCGTCTATAGGCGGAAGCTCTAAAGGTCATCTTGTGCGTGAGATAGATGCTTTGGGCGGTGAAATGGGCAGAAATATAGATAAAACATATCTCCAGATTAAAATGCTCAACACAAGCAAAGGTCCTGCTGTATATTCCCTTAGGGCGCAGGCTGACAAAAACAGGTATAAAGAAGAAATGAAAAGGGTTATGGAACAGACGCCTAACCTTAAAATTAAACAGGCTGAAGTAACTAAGGTTTTAGCCGAAAATGGAGAGGTTACAGGTGTTTTGACTTCCTCAGGAGCTGTTTATAAGGCAAAAGCCGTTATACTTTCAACAGGCACGTATTTAAAGGCACGCTGCCTTTACGGAGAAACTATAATACAATCGGGACCTAACGGTTTAAAGGCGGCTTCTGAATTAAGCCAGAGCCTTATAGATTTGGGCATTAAGCTTTACAGGTTTAAGACAGGCACGCCTGCCAGAATAGATAAAAAGACAGTTGATTTTTCAAAAATGACTCCGCAGTACGGCGATGAGAAAATAGTGCCGTTTTCTTTTGAGGATAAGCCGGAAGATATAGCAAGACCGCAGGTTGAGTGCTACCTTACATACACAAACAATAAAACCCATGAAATTATACGTAATAACCTTGACCGCTCTCCGCTTTATGCCGGCGTTATAGAGGGTACTGGTCCGAGATACTGTCCTTCAATAGAAGACAAGGTTGTAAGATTTTCAGATAAAGAGCGCCACCAGATATTTATTGAGCCTGAAGGTGAAAATACAAACGAGCTTTATGTTCAGGGCATGAGCTCCTCTCTGCCGGAAGAAGTGCAGATTGCCCTTTACCGTACAGTACCGGGTCTTGAAAACTGCGAGTTCATGCGTACAGCGTATGCTATTGAATACGACTGCATAGACGCCACACAGCTTAAACTCAGCCTTGAGTTTAAAAATATAAAAGGTCTTTTCGGCGCCGGTCAGTTTAACGGCACAAGCGGTTATGAAGAAGCGGCTGCGCAGGGACTTATAGCCGGAATTAACGCCGCAAGAATGCTTCAGGGCAAAGAACCGGTTATACTTTACCGCTCAGACGCGTATATAGGCGTGCTTATAGACGATATAGTAACAAAAGGCAGCCGTGAGCCTTACAGAATGATGACATCAAGAGCAGAATACAGGCTCCTTTTAAGGCAGGACAACGCCGATGAGCGTCTTACGCCTATAGGATACGAGGTAGGTCTTATATCAGATGAAAGATACCATAGATTTCTTAAAAAACAGGAGCTTATTGCAGCAGAAAAAGAGCGTATAAATTCTGTTACAATAGGCTTAAAACCTGAAATACAGGAATTCCTTGAAAGACACCACAGCACGCCTTTAAAAAGCGGAGCGCGTTTAAGCGAGCTTTTAAAGCGCCCTGAGCTTAATTATGATATTTTAGCCGAAATAGATACTTCAAGACCGGACATAGACAGCGAGGCTGCTCATGAGGCTGCAATACAGATAAAATACGAAGGCTACATAAAACAGCAGCTTAATCAGGTTAAGGAATTTAAAAAGCTTGAAAACAGGCTTCTGCCTGAAGATATAGACTATAACAATGTAAAAGGATTACGGCTTGAAGCTGCGCAGAAGCTTAACGATATAAGACCTCTTAATATTGGGCACGCCTTTAGGATAGCCGGAGTTTCTCCGGCTGATATTTCAGTGCTTATGATTTATCTTGAACAAATTAAAAGAGCCTCTAAAACAGAAGGAGAGGAATAAAATGAACGGAAGTGAAATTTTAAGGAACTGCGCTGAAAAAATGGGCGTTGAGCTGAGCGAAAAAGCTGTTAACGACTTTGAAATATATAAAAAGCTCCTTTTAGAATGGAACGAAAAAATAAACCTTACGGCTATAACAGATGAAGAGGGAATTGCGATAAAGCATTTTGCAGACAGCATTTCCGTACTGCCGCTTATAAGTGAAAAAGGCATATCAATGATAGATGTGGGAACAGGCGCCGGCTTTCCAGGGATACCTATTAAAATAGTGCGGCAGGACATTAAAGTTACGCTTCTTGACTCCCTTAACAAAAGAATTAATTTTCTTGAAGAAGTGAAAAAAGAGCTTAAGCTTGAAAATGTTTTATGTGTCCACTCAAGAGCCGAAGACGGCGGCAGAAATCCGCTTTACAGAGAAAAATTCGACTTATGCGTAAGCCGAGCTGTTGCCCGTTTAAACGTGCTCTGCGAGTACTGCATGCCTTTTGTAGCCGTAGGAGGATACTTTATATCACTTAAAGGTCCTGACGTTTCAGAGGAGCTTGCAGAGGCTAAAAAAGCCATAGATGTTTTAGGCGGAAGTGTTGAAAAGGTTGTTGATATAGCCATACCTGACAGTGATATAACCCACAGCGCCGTAGTTATTAAAAAAATTAAGCCTGTTCCTAAGGCTTATCCGAGAAAAGCCGGAACGGCAGGCAGAAAACCTATAGTTTGAAATTTTTATTAATGGTTTGATTAATATTTTAAAACAGGTATTTTTGTTTATTGCATATTTACGATTATGGCATAAAAACAGCCGGACAGGCATAAATGCGTCCGGCTGTTTAATATTTTATTTGGCGATTAAAATTAAAAATAAATATTTATTCAAAATATTTATTGATTGTATTATATGATTCTGCGGCTTTTTCCAAAAATCCTTCTTCAACAGGGTCAGGCTCCAAAGTAAGTGTTAAGTTATATCCGCCTTTTTTAAGTATAGATGAAATAAGCTTTAAATCCTCAGCGTCTGTTTCGTTTACAAAAGGGCGGTTTCTGTCTTTATCACAGCCGCTTATATGCACGTCTTTGCAGTAGTCAAGAAGACCTAATGCGTTTTGGTATTCCTCGCCGTTTACTTTCATGTGATAAAAATCTATAATCATTTTTACGTTTGTTCTGTCTATGTCTTTCATGAGCTGGTAAGCTTCTGGAAGGTAGTTTATAAAATCGCAGTAATATTTCTGAAGACCCTCTATAAGAACATTAATGCCGTATTTTTCTGCTTCATAAGCTGTTATTGAAATAAATTTTTTGCCTTGATTATAAGCTTTTGCTTTATCGTAATCCTTAGGAAGTCTTCTGGCAGCAGGAGCGCCTATTCCTATATTTTTAATGCCGAGGGCATAAGCCCTTTTGCTTAAAAGAGAAGCATAGGCTGCGGTTTTTTCCTCGTTAAAGCCGTCGCCTACAATAGGTAAGTCATCTTTGCAGTAAGAGTTATAGCCTAAAACAGGTATGTCTGTTTCTTTAACTTTTTTAACAAGTTTTTCAAAGCTTTCATCGCTCATGGCGGCTATTTCAAAGCCGGGAAGAACGATATAGTCAAAGCCGGCTTTTTTGGCATTTTCTATATTTTTTGAAAAAACACATAATCCTTTAAGCATCTGCTTCCTCCTTTATTTCATAAAATGTATATTCTTCCTGTATTTCTTCTATAGGTACATCGCGGTTTAATAAAAGCGATGTTGTTTCGTAATGAATGTCATTTACCCTTGCTAAATCTTTTGCGCGGTATTTTGACTCTTTCTGGCTGTCTGTTAAAACGTCGTATACGCTGCGCACAACAAAATCGTTTACGTTTGAGCCGTTTCTGAACTGCGTCCAGATAGGTATGAATGAAACTTTTGTTATTTTAGCCGGGTTATCGTCTATTTTTTCAACTGAAATATTAAGTATTATGCTTGCGTTACGCGGCGGTGTTGTTTGGGAAGATATAAAATTTCCCATAGAGTACATAACATAGCCTGTCCGAGTTGTGCCGTCGGCATCTGTAATTTCACGCATTTCCATAGGCTCCAAAACATGAGGGTGGCTTGCAACTATAATGTCCGCTCCGCACTGGAACATAAAATCAACCCAGTTTTCCTGCTCCTCTGTAGGCTCTGTAACGTATTCTGTGCCCATGTGCGGCATAACAACTATAAAATCCGGATTAAGGCTCTCAGCCTTTGTTATGTCGTTTTTAACCGCTGTTTTGTCAAGCAGATTTACGTTATATTCGTTTTTAACAGGTATTCCGTTTGTACCGTAAGTATAGGATAAAAATACAAATTTTATGCCGTTTATTTCAGTTATTTCTATATTATCACGCTCCTGCTGGCTTCGGTTTGTGCCAAAATGCTTTATTCCCAAAGAATCAAGAACATCAAGTGTGCGGCAGAGGGCGTCTGTGCCTTGGTCCATACAGTGGTTGTTAGCTGTTGTAAAAAAGTCAAAACCGGCATTTTTTGCGGCAACAGCAAAGCTGTCGGGAGTATTAAAACATGGAAAATCCTGGGCGCCTATTTCATCGCCGCCTAAAACTGTTTCAAGATTTCCCAAAACAAAGTCGGCTTTATCGAAATATTTTTTTACCGCCTGAAAATTATGGTCAAATTCATAGGTGCCTGCTGCGCTGTCGTAGCTTTCTTCATATTGATAGCTGTGCACCATTAAATCACCTGTAAAGCTTAAAAGCGCCTGCCTTACAACCGGTTCTTCAGGTTCTTCAGCTGTTTTCTGCTCTTTTTCTTTATTTTCAGAAGAAATTGAAGAAATTTCTGAAGAATTTTCAGTTGATGAATACGGTAAAGATGTGTTTTTATCACTGCTTGAGCAGCCTAAAAGGCAGAATGAAAAAACAACAGCAATTAAAAGAAACAGTATTTTATAAAGTCCTGTACTTGGCTTTTTGCGTCTCATATAAGTTATTACCCTCCGTGTCAATAACAACAATAGCCGGAAAATCCTCTACGTATAGCTTTCTTACAGCCTCAGCGCCTAAATCTTCATAAGCTATAATTTCGGCTGATTTTATGTGACTTGATATTAAAGCGGCAGCTCCGCCTGTGGCAGCAAAGTATACGGCTTTATTTTTTTTCATTGAATCTATTACCTGCCCATTTCTGGCGCCTTTGCCTATCATGCCTGTTTGACCGTGGTCCATTAAAAAAGGAGCGTAAGAATCCATGCGGTAGCTGGTAGTAGGACCTGCCGGACCTATAACTGAGCCTGGTTTTGCAGGGGCTGGACCTGCGTAATAAATTACTGCGTTTTCCATATTAAAAGGGAATCTGCCTGTTTTGCCGTAATCCTCTATCATTCTTTTGTGTGCCGCGTCACGGGCGGTATATATTGTGCCTGTTATTTTTACAATATCGCCTACTTTAAGTTTTGCGGCGTCTTCTTTAGTTAATGGGGCGGTTACTTTTATTTCCATTTTACAATACCTCCGTTTTTAAATTTCGCATACGGCGTGCCTTGTTACATGGCAGCTTATATTTACAGCTATAGGCATACATGCTATATGTGTGGCGAAAGTTTCGATATTTACGGCAAGGGCTGTTGTCCTGCCGCCTAAGCCCTGAGGACCTATTCCTGTTTTATTAATTTTTTCCAAAAGCTCAATTTCCATCTCTTTAATATGCTCCAAACTGGAATGACTGCCTACAGGGCGCAGCAGTGCTTTTTTAGCAAGCAGCGCGCTTGTTTCAAAGTTGCCGCCGCAGCCTACGCCAACTATCATAGGCGGGCATGGGTTTGGACCTGCTGCCTCAACGGCGCTTAATACGGCTTCTTTGGCGCCTTCAATTCCGTCTGCCGGTTTGAGCATAAATATCTTGCTCATGTTCTCGCTTCCGGCGCCCTTTGGGGCTATTTCTATTTTAAGTTTGTCGCCTTCGACTATATTGTAATGTATAATAGCCGGCGTGTTGTCGCCTGTATTTACACGTATGAAAGGGTCCTTAACGACTGATTTTCTTAGATATCCTTCTGTATATCCCTGACGGACGCCCTCGTTAATGGCATCTGTTAATGAGCCGTCTGTTATATGTACTTCCTGACCTATTGTTACAAAAACTACAGCAAGACCTGTATCCTGACAGATAGGCACCTGCTCATTTTTGGCTATGCCGGCATTTTCAATCAGCTGTCTTAGCATTTCACAGCCTATGGGCGACGGTTCTGTTTTTTCGGCTTCTTTAAGTGCGTTATATATATCGCTGTTTAAATTGCAGTTAGACGATATACACATTTTTTTAACTTCTTCAATTATTTTTTGTGTACTGATTTGGCGCATAATAGTCCTCCATGTGCATAAACTCAAAATTATATCAGCTTAATTATATCATAGGAATATTTATTTTAAATATGATATTGTTAATTTAAGGCTTTTTGAATAATAAAATGCGGCATTATGGTTTTTTATAACCTTTTATAAATTTTTATAAATTTTTATCTCTTTTTCAACAATTTCTATATGAAAATTTTAAAATATGTTTTTGGAGTTTTGGAAAAAAATTAAATGCATGATTTTTATAAGCCATAAAAATAAAAATTTACAATAATTTTAGTTAAACAGCATAGTTTTATTTATAAAGTGATTAAAAATAATGAGAGTGCAGTTAAATATTGGGAGTTATGATTTCTTGACAAATATATACGTGAGATTTAAAATTGATTAACAAACGCTAATTGATTATCAATAAGTTTTATTTTTATTCGGAGGATAAATATGACTTTAGACCAATGCCCTATAGGTGTAAATTACAGAGTAACAGCGGTAAATGGTCAGGGCGCTTTGCGCCGCAGGCTTCTTGACATGGGAATTACACCTAAAACTATTGTTATGATTAGAAAAGTTGCGCCTATGGGTGACCCTATAGAAATTCATCTGAGAGGCTACGAGCTTACAATAAGGATTGACGACGCTAAAAAAATAGAAGTAGCCGAGGAGGAGAAGGCTTAATGATTTTTGCTCTTGGAGGAAATCAGAACTGCGGAAAAACAACGCTTTTTAATCAGCTTACAGGCTCTAACCAGCATGTAGGCAATTTTCCCGGCGTTACTGTGGACAAAAAAGAAGGCACAATAAGAGGTCACAGCGACTGCCTTGTGGTGGACCTGCCGGGAATTTACTCTCTTTCGCCTTATACAAGCGAGGAGATAGTTACAAGGGATTTTCTTATTAAAGAAAGACCGGACTGCATTATAAATATACTTGACGCAACTAACATAGAGCGTAATTTATATTTAAGCATGCAGCTTATAGAAATGGATATACCAATGGTTATGGCTCTTAACATGATGGACGAGGTGCGCGCCAACGGAAACACAATTAAAATTAAGGAGCTTGAGGAATTTTTCGGCGTGCCTATGGTGCCTATTTCGGCATACAAGAATGAGGGCATTGACGACCTTATAGATATTGCCGTTAAAGTTGCGGAAACAAAGCAGAAGCCTAAAAGAAAAGATTTCTGTTCCGGTGCCGTACACAGGGCTATACACGGCATAGCCCACCTTATAGAGGACCATGCCGAAAGAATAAATGTCTCACCGCGTTTTGCCTCTATTAAGCTTATTGAAGGCGATGAGCCTATGAGGCAGATGCTGCGCCTTACAGACAATGAGATAGATATGGTGGAGCACAATGTAACTGAGATGGAAACAGAACTGGGAACTGACAGGGAAGCCGCCCTTGCCGACATGCGGTATACATTTATAGAAAAAGCCTGCAAAGATACGGTTATTAAAACAGGCGAAAGCAAGGCGCATTTAAGAAGCGTTAAAATAGACAGCGTTCTTACGCATAAAATATTTGCCATACCTATATTTATAGGCATTATGCTTTTAATGTTTTACTTAACATTTGGCGTAATAGGCGCTTTTTTAAGCGATATACTTGAATATATAATAAGCAGTGCAACATCTGCCGCTGATTACGGTCTTACGTTATACGGCATTAACCCTGTTGTGCATTCACTTATAATTGATGGTATATTTGCCGGTGTAGGAAGTGTTTTAAGCTTTCTGCCTGTTATTGTTACGCTGTTTTTCTTTTTGTCAATACTGGAAGACAGCGGATATATGGCTCGTGTCGCGTTTGTAATGGACAAGCTTTTAAGGAAGATAGGTCTTTCGGGCAGAAGCTTTGTGCCTATGCTTATTGGATTTGGCTGTTCTGTGCCGGCTATAATGAGTGCCAGAACACTTGCCAGCGAAAGAGACAGAAAAATGACAATACTTCTTGTGCCATTTATGAGCTGTTCTGCCAAACTGCCTATATATGCCCTTTTTACGGAAGTTTTCTTTACAAAATACAAAGCTCTTGTTATGATAGTGTTATACATAATGGGTATATGCATAGGTGTTTTAAGCGGTTATATGTTTAACTCAACGGTATTTAAAGGAAATCCGGTGCCTTTTGTTATGGAACTGCCTAATTACAGGTTTCCAAGTTTTAAAAGCGTAGTAATGCTTATGTGGGATAAGGCAAAGGACTTTATTGTAAGAGCATTTACCATTATATTTGTGGCAACTATTGTTATTTGGTTTTTACAGACATTTGACACAAGATTTAATGTAGTAATCGACAGCTCAAAGAGCATAATGGCTTTAATAGGAAAATTTATTGCGCCGGTATTTGAGCCTTTGGGCTTTAACGACTGGAGAGTTTCAACGGCGCTTATTACAGGCTTCAGCGCAAAAGAAACTGTTGTAAGCACATTTGCCGTATTAACAGGCGGCGGAGCTAACCTTACTAATGTTTTAAACCAAATATTTACACCGCTTAAAGCTTTTTCGTTTTTAACATTTTCGCTTTTATATACCCCGTGTGTTGCGGCTATTTCAGCTGTAAAAAGGGAAATGAACAGCACTGCCGCGGCGTTGGGCGTTGTTGTTTTCCAAATAGTTACTGCGTGGATAGCGGCATTTATAGTATATAATATAGGCGGATTTATAGTAGGTCTTTTTTAGGAGGAATTATAAATGTTTGGTCTTAAATGGTACGATATACTGCTTGTAGTAATTGTGTTTCTGCTCTTTTTTACATCTATCCGCAAGATACAGAAAAACGCTAAAAACGGCTGCTCTCACAACTGCTACGGCTGTTCGGCTAAAGACTGCCCAAGCAAAAATATTATAGAAGATAAAAAGAAATAAATTAAAACGGCGTACGTATGCCTTTTGGTGATGTGCGCCGTTTTTTATATTTACAAAGGGAGGTATTACATGAATATTGAGATTTGTGAAATGACAAAAGAGGACTGGCCGGAGGTTTCGGAAATTTATTCGTGGTGGCTTGAAAACGGAAACATTACATTTCATAAAAAATGCCCGCCTTATGATGACTGGGATAAAGGCCATTTAAAGGACTGCCGCTTTATAGCCAAAGCAGACGGAAAAACAGCTGGATTTTGTGTTTTAAGTCCTACTTCTCAAAGAGAGGCGTATAAAGGTGTTGTGGAAATAAGCATATATCTGAAAAACGGATATACAGGCTATGGCATAGGAAAAATGCTTATAGAAAAAATGATTAATGAAAGCGAGAAAAAAGGTTATTGGACACTTTACGCTTCTATATTTTCAATAAATAAGCAATGTATTAATATGCTTGAAAAATGCGGCTTCAGATACATAGGCTACAGAGAAAAAATTTCAAAAGACAAGTTTGGAGTATGGCAGGACACAACTTATATGGAACGCAGAAGCAAAAAAATAATGTAATAATAAAAACACGCGGAATTTATTTATCCGCGTGTCTTTTGTTTTATTTATTCTTTTTGATATTAGTTTTGGTATATATAGTAAAATGGAGATTTATTTTTATTTTCAAATAATTCAGCTAATTTACTGTATATCCCGTTATCTGTACTCATTTGAGATTGTGAAAACAAATAACCAAAAAGTGATGAGGAAGTATTTTTAGCATCTATAAATTCACAGTAAGAAAAATCATCAAGGGATTTTAAGTATTCCATAAACTGGTCGTAAGAAGCAATATTATCTATCAATCCGGCATCTTTTGCCTGCTGTGCCGAAAATACGCGGCCATCGGCAAGTGTCCTGACTGTTTCTACAGGCAGATTGCGTGAAAGAGCTACAATATTAACAAATATCTCGAAGTTTTCGTCTATTATAGACTGAAGAATCTGTCTTTGCTCGTCGGTATAGCCTGAATAGCTGAACATATCTTTGTTTGCTCCGCTTTTTATGTTGCTTTCTTTTATTCCAAGCTTATCCATAAGACCGCTTAAATCATAGTTCTGCATTATAACGCCTATAGAGCCTGTAAGTGTCATTCTGCCGGCGTAAATTTCATCTGCCGCCATAGCTATGTATAAAGCGCCGCTGGTTGCCTGGTTTCCCATATAGGCGTAAACAGGTCTGCCTGTCAGTTCTTTGTACTTCATTATTTTCTGATACATTTCATCGCTTTCGTATGTACCGCCGCCAGGGGAGTTAAGGTACAAAATAAGACCTTTATTGTATTCATCATCAATAAGACGGTCTATTTCATCAAGTGTCCACCTATGGTTGTAGCCTGTTGAATATATGCCGTTATCGGCTATAGTGCCTTCAAAATACAATGTTTCAACATAATCGCCGTCGTATGTTGTGGAAACGGCAGTTTCCGGTGAGCCTATTGAGCTTGAAACAGAGCCTATGGCGTTGCCTATTGCAAGTATTATGGCTACTATGGCTATTAATATAACAACGCCTATGGCTATAACTGTACCTCCGGCGGCTGCCAGTGCTATAAGGCAGCCGTTTTTGGAGCTTTTATTTGTATTTTGTGTATTTTGGTAATTGAAGTTATTTGGCTGAGTGTTAAATCCGCCCATATTGCTGTCCATTGTCATACCTCGCTAATTATTATTCGTATGGCTCAAAAAATCTTCTTTCGTACTCCTCGCGCAGTTCATCACGGAAATTAGGGTGTGCGATTTTAATAAGCGCTTTTGCTCTTTCTTTAAGTGTTTTGCCTTTAAGAAGAGCTATTCCATATTCTGTAATTACATAATGAACATCGTTTCTTGATGTAGTAACAGCCGCGCCCTGATCTAAGAATGGTACAATACGGCTTATTTTTCCGCCGGCTGCTGTAGAAAGCATGGCTATAATGCTTCTGCCGCCTTTGCTCATAGCCGCGCCGCGGACAAAGTCTACCTGACCGCCTACGCCGCTGAACTGTTTAAGACCTATGCTTTCGCTTACTACCTGACTCATAAGGTCTACCTGTATACAGCTGTTTATGGATACAACATTGTCATTCTGCGCTATTACTGTAGGGTCGTTTACAAAATCAACAGGGTTCATTGATATTTCAGGATTGTCGTCTATAAAGTCGTAAAGCCTCTGGGTACCCATTACGAATGTTATAACGCTCCTGCCCGGTTCCACCTGTTTCTTTTTGTTGTTAATAATACCGGCAAGCATAAGGTCTATAATGCCGTCGGAAGCCATTTCGGTATGAAGACCAAGGTTCTTTTTATCCCAAAGGAAAGTAAGTACAGACTCTGGAATAGAGCCTATGCCAAGCTGAAGGCAGTCGCCGTCTTTAATAAGTGAAGAGCAGTATTTGCCTATTTTATTTTCGAGTATGCCTATTTTTGCCGGCTGCATTTCAAGTATAGGCTCAGAGTGTTCAACTATAAAGTCTATATCACGCACATGGATAAGGTTTCCGCCGAATGTACGCGGCATATACTCGTTTACCTGCGCTATTACAATCCTTGCGCATTCAGCGGCAGGCTTTGTATAATCGCTTGATGTGCCAAATGAGCAGAAGCCGTGTTTATCCGGGCGGCTTACCATAACGAGGGCAACATCTACCGGAAGCTCTTCTCTGAACAGCTTAGGAACTTCATGGAAAAATCCCGGTGTGTAATTGCCCTGACCGTTGTTTACTGCTTCTCTTGTGCAGTTGCTTACAAAAAAGCCGTTAAATACAAAATGACCTTTCATTTCAGGACGGGTATATTTTCCTTCGCCAAGTGAAACAAGGTGGCAGATTTCGACATTTTCGTACATTTCATAGTTTTCTACAAGTGTATCAATAAGATATGTAGGTTCTGCGGCAGCATGGCCTGTAACTACACGGTCACCGCTTTTTATATAGCTTATGGCTTCTTTTGCGGTAACTAATTTAGAAGCATAAATTTCTTTCCAATCTGGAATATTCATTTTCTGATACCTCCTTAAAAAATAACAAACGGATAGTTATACATATAGCGGCAAACGACAAAAACGAATTTATAAAAAACCGCTGTGATAATATATTACAGGTTTTTACCTGATTATGCAATGAAAATCGTTAAAAGTCATTTATGTAAAGCTTTTAAATATGTTTTTTAATTTGAAAAAAAGCACTAAAAAGCGGCTGAAAAGTGGTAAAATATAACATTGAGGTGATATAAATGAAGCTTGCACTTATACAGGTTAAAGCTTACGGAATTGAGGACTATATTGATAATGCAGAACACATATTGGAAATGATAAAAAAAGCCGCTGAAAAAAAGCCGGATTTTGTGCTTCTTCCGGAATGCACATACCCATGCTATGTGCTTAATAATAAAATTATTAATAAAGCACTTGAACATGTGGATTATTTAATAGACGAAATGAAAAAACTCTGTTTAAGGCATAGCTTTTATATCGCCTGCGGAATTGCCCGCCGTGATGTGGGCGTAATTAAAAATCAAGCTGTTGTAATTGGAAAAAACGGAAATATTATTCATACTCATACAAAAAGCAATATGTGGCATTTTGACAGAACGTATTATGAGCCGGGAAACGAATATGATGTTTTTGATACTGAGTTTGGCAAAATAGGCACAATAGTTTGCGCAGACGGGCGCATGCCTGAAATTTCAGCCATACTGGCTGAAAAAGGAGCCGGTCTTATACTAAATCTTGCAAATTTAACTTCAGCTGGATTTAATCCTAAATGCCTTACAAATCCTCAAAAGGAATACATGCTTTCGGCAAGGTGCCGCGAAAACAATATTTATATGGCGCTTTGCTGCAAAACAGGCGTTGAGGGAGAAGTTTTGTCTAATGCCGGCGGAAGCTGTGTAATTTCGCCTGATGGTGATGTTATAAGCTCCCTTAGCCCTGATGAGGAAAATATATTATACTGTGATATTGATGTTTCAAAAAGAAATAAGTACCTGCCGAAAAAAAGACCGTATCTTTATAATATAATAAGTAAAAAAACAGATGAATTGCCTGTTATTAATTTTATGGAACGTAAATTTGATGTTTCAGGTGCTGTTAATTACATATCGGCTTCAGCTTTTAAAAATGAAAATTTAGAGGATTATATTAATAAGGCACAAAAGCATATTAGTTTAGGCAGAATTTGCAAAGCGGAGTTTATGTTTCTGCCTGAAACCGGGTTTATGTATGATGAGAATACTTTGATAAATAAAGTAAGCTCTCTGCTTAATGAGGGAGAAACTGTTCTTATTTCTTCTTATAATAATGAAAATAAAATTTATGCTTCGCTTATATCCAGATACGGCATAGAGGCGCTTTGGAGCAAAACCGATGATAATACTCAATCATATTTATGCGCTGAAACAAAAATAGGAAAAATAGGTGTTATTTTCGGCGATGAAATACTTATACCGGAAATAACACGTGTTTATACTTTAAATGGCTGTGCGGCTGTTTTTGTATACGGAGGGATTAAAAACGAAATATCGGATAAAATAATAAAAACAAGGGCATCTGAAAACAAAATATACATGGTTAGGAATATTAATAATGATGTTTTATGTGCTGAAATGATTTCTCCGGAAGGAAATTCAGTTTTTTCTACTCTTAAAAATGAAGAACAGACTTCCGGCGGATATATTAATTTGTTTAGCGCTGCCTTTAAAGATGTAGTACCTGGAACAAATGTTATTTACGGCAGGGTTCCTGAAAGTTATAAATACCTTACAGAGTAAATTAAAATAAATAACACGAAAAAATATGCATATACAGGCAGTAAAAGGCACAATATATAGTATGAAAAGCCATGAAGTCGTGTTTTTGAAAAAAATTTGAAAAAGTTAAAAAAAGTGTTGACTTTTTTCTTAAAGAGAGTATAATATTATCTTGTCGCCGGGAAAACCAGCAGACAAAAACTGACAAATTCAAATCTGAGTTAAAAGCTTGAAAAAAATAAATAAAAAAGTTCTTGACAAAGAGTTGAAGATGTGATAAGATATAAAATGTTGACGGCGAAAAGCTGAAGACGAAAAAGACATTGAACCTTGAAAACTGAACAGTTGAAAATAAACCAAAACCCAAAGTTAATTCACAGCTCGAGAGAGCAAAAGTAATTTTAGGAAACAAAAGTCAGTGAGAAACTGAGAGACAAACTT
>CALWRF010000030.1 GCA_944383885.1 uncultured Clostridia bacterium
GTATGCGGTCTTATTACGCCGTGGAACTATCCGCTCTTAATGGGTGTGCAGAAAATAGCTCCGGCACTTGCGGCAGGAAACACCATAGTGTTTAAGCCAAGCTCGGAAACACCGCTTTCAACAGTTAAGTTTTTTGGCATACTTGCAAACGCCGGTTTTCCGGACGGAACGGTAAACCTTGTAATGGGCGGCGGAAGCACGGTAGGGAGCGAAATTGCCGAAAGCGAAGACATTGACATGGTTTCATTTACAGGCAGTACTGAAGTTGGTCAGAGCATATACCGCGCATCGGCAGGCAATGTAAAGAAAATAGGTCTTGAGCTGGGTGGAAAATCGCCTAATGTAATATTTGCTGACGCTGATTTAGACGGAGCTGTTGAGTGGGCAATGATGGGTGTGTTTTTTAACCAAGGCGAGGTATGTTCTGCCGGTTCAAGAATTATAATAGAAGAAAGCATTAAAGATGAGTTTGTAAAACGCCTTAAAGAAAGGGCGGATAAAATGACGCTTTCAAACGGCATTAATAACCCGGATATGGGACCGCTTATTTCAGAAAACCACATGAATAAGGTTTTAGGCTTTATAGAGCAGGCTAAAAAAGAAAGGGCAGAAGTTGTATGCGGCGGATACAGATATATGGAAAACGGCTGCGATAAAGGTTATTTTGTACGCCCTACGATACTTGATAATGTGTCATCTGACAATACAGCGGTTAAAAACGAGATATTCGGTCCTGTTGTTACAATACAGACATTTAAAACAGAAGAAGAAGCTGTTGAAATGGCTAATGATACGGAATTTGGTCTTGCGGGCGCGGTGTTTACAAAAGACGGCGCAAGGGCGCTCAGGGTTGTAAAAGAAATAAGAGCCGGCATAATGTGGGTTAACTGCTATAACCCGGCTTATGTTGAAGCTCCGTGGGGCGGATACAAAAAAAGCGGTGTAGGCCGTGAGCTTAGTTTTGATGGGCTTGAAGAATATACCGAAACTAAACAGATAACAATTAATCTTAATCCGGGAGAACTGGGCTGGTATGAAAAGAGATAAATAGGAATAATACAGCTGAAAAAGTATCCGATAAAACGGATACTTTTTTTAGTTATATTAAAATTTTTAATTTAAAAAGATATTTTTAAGACTTATAACAATACTGCTTCAACGCTGCTTTTTGAAAAATACGGCAGCACAGGCGCATTGTTTTTTGTTTTTCAGCTCATATAGGGTATTTTATGCTGCATGGACAGTTTTTTAAATCTGTGCTGCTATAAAAGCCTTGGAATTATAAATTTCGGAACTATGCTGTTTTTATTAAATTATGCCGTTTTATTTTTTACTTATGAATTAATTATATTAATAATTTGCAATTTTATACGCTGCGTTAATATTTACAGTTTATTCTAATATTTGCATATAAAAATAACACGAATCGAAACAAAAATAAAAATAAAATATTTTTACGTATTTAATTAAACAGCAGTATTATTTTAACTGTGCCTGTAATTTTCTTTCTTATATATATATCAAAAAAGTACATAAATATTTACTATCTATTCGTTGTTAAAAACGCATTTTAATGGTATAATAATACTAATATAAAAATTGCCTTTTGTGAAAAACCGGTGTTTTTTTGTTTAATAATTTTTATTCAGGCAAATATTTATGCCTGTTTGAAATAATTTTGCGGCATATAAGTTTAAGCTGAAAAATATCGGTTATTTTTTTGTACGGTGTTTAGGCGGATTTAATAATAATTCCGCTTATATGGCTGATATGGTAATAACACATTTTTAGTATTGGGGAGATAAAATATGGCTCAGGATTATAATGAAAATCAAATCCAAGTTTTAAAAGGGCTTGAAGCTGTGCGTAAAAGACCGGGCATGTACATAGGCTCTACAAGCGCCCGCGGGCTGCACCATCTTGTATATGAAATTGTTGATAACTCTGTTGATGAGGCGTTGGCAGGCTTTTGTACTGAAATTGACGTTATAATTGAAAAAGACGGTACGGTTACTGTAAAAGACAACGGACGCGGAATACCTACAGGCATTCATCCTGAAGAAGGCAAACCGGCTGTAGAAGTGGTTTTTACCGTGCTTCATGCCGGCGGAAAGTTCGGAGGCGGCGGATACAAGGTTTCCGGAGGGCTTCACGGCGTAGGCGCGTCAGTTGTTAACGCTTTAAGCGAGTGGCTCAAGGTTGAGATTCACCGCGACGGCAGAATAGAAAAACAGGAGTATCACAGGGGCGAGACTGTTACGCCGCTTATAGACGGCGGAGAAACGACTCACAGAGGCACTATAGTGCGTTTTAAGCCTGATTCTGAAATATTTGAAGAGACAGAATTTGACTTTGATACCCTTGCCACAAGACTCAGGGAAACAGCTTTTTTAACCAAAGGCTTAAAAATTAATATTGAGGATAAAAGAGAAGGCAGGGAGCAGAAGAAATCGTTCCATTATGAAGGCGGCATTAAGGAGTTTGTTCAATACCTTAATAAAAGCAAAACGCCTATTTATAACGAAGTTTTTTATGCCGAGGGAACAAAAGACGATATTTATGTTGAGATAGCCTTCCAGCACAACGACGGATTTAATGAGAGCATACACACATTTGTTAATAACATTAATACAACCGACGGCGGCACGCATTTAGAAGGTTTTAAAACAACCCTTACAAAAGTAATAAACGACTATGGCAGGAAAACCGGCATACTTAAAGAAAACGACAAAAACCTTACGGGCGATGATGTAAGGGAGGGAATTACGGCTGTTGTAAGCATTAAAATAGGCGAGCCGCAGTTTGAAGGTCAGACAAAGACAAAACTGGGCAACAGTGAGGCTAAAAGCGCCGTTATTTCTGTTTTTTCCGAAAAACTTACTTATTTCCTTGAAGAAAATCCATCTGTAGGTAAAGTTATATTTGAAAAAGCCCTTATGGCTTCAAGGGCGAGGGACGCGGCTAAAAAGGCAAGGGAGCTTGTAAGAAGGAAAACGGGTCTTGATACAACAAGGCTTCCGGGCAAGCTTACCGACTGCTCAGACCGCAACCCTGAAAACTGCGAAATTTATATTGTAGAGGGAGATTCCGCCGGCGGCAGCGCTAAAAAAGCGCGCGACCCTAAAACACAGGCTGTTCTGCCTTTAAGGGGAAAAATACTTAATGTGGAAAAAGCACGTCTTGACAGAATACTGAACAGTGACACTATCCGTTCTATGATTACCGCTTTCGGAACCGGAATTTCAGAAGATTTTGATATAGAAAAACTGCGTTACCACAAGATAGTTATTATGACTGATGCCGATGTAGACGGCGCCCATATAAGAACGCTCCTTCTGACTTTCTTTTACCGCTATATGAGACCTCTTATTGAAAACGGCAAGGTATATATTGCCCAGCCGCCTCTTTACAGGGTAGAAAAGAATAAAGAGCATTATTACGTTTATAACGATGAACAGCTTGAGGAGCTTTATAACAGGATAGGCAGAACGGGAATTAAAGATGTGCAGCGTTATAAAGGTCTTGGGGAAATGGACTTTGACCAGTTAAGGGATACAACTATGGACGTTAAGCACAGGATACTTAAAAAAGTGGAGCTTAACGACGCTGTAGAAGCTGATGAAATATTCAGTATGCTTATGGGCGATGAAGTGGAGCCGAGAAGGGAATTTATAAACGAAAACGCCAAATATGTTGAAAACCTTGATTTTTAACATTAAATTAAGCGTGTAATCCCTTATTTTGTTTGAAAGGAAGTTAAAAATGAGTGAAAACCAGATAGACAAAATGGTCACTGTCGATATAAACAAAGAAATGAAAAAGTATTATATCGAGTATGCCATGAGTGTAATTATAGCAAGGGCGCTGCCTGATGTACGCGACGGTCTTAAACCGGTTCAAAGGCGTATTTTGTATTCAATGAACGAAATGAACCTTGACCCGTCAAAAGGCTACAGGAAATCGGCTCGTATTGTAGGCGATACAATGGGTAAGTACCACCCGCACGGCGACAGCTCCATATACGAAGCTATGGTGCGCATGGCGCAGAATTTTTCAATGCGTTATATGCTTGTTGACGGGCACGGCAACTTTGGCTCCATAGACGGCGACGGCGCTGCTGCGAGCCGTTATACAGAGGCGAGAATGAGCCGTATAACGGCTGAAATGCTTGCTGATATTGATAAAGATACTGTTGATTTTGTACCAAACTACGACGGCAACGAAAAAGAGCCTGTTGTGCTTCCGGCAAGAATACCTAATCTGCTTGTAAACGGCTCATCAGGTATAGCAGTTGGTATGGCTACCAATATACCGCCGCATAACTTAGGCGAGGCTATAGACGGTGTTGTTAAAATAATAGACAACAAAACAGCCGGACGCGATACTGATGTGGAAGAGCTTATGGAAGTTATAAAGGGACCCGACTTCCCTACAGGAGCCAATATTCTGGGAAAAAGCGGCATAAGAGCCGCGTATAGAACAGGCAGAGGCAAAATAATAATCCGCAGCGAGGCTGAAATAGAAAGCCTTCCAAACGGAAGGGAAAGAATAGTTGTTACAGAAATACCGTATCAGGTAAATAAGGCGCGTCTTGTTGAGAAAATAGCGGAGCTTGTAAAAGATAAAAAAATAGAAGGCATAAGCGATATACTTGATGAATCAGCCGGCGACGATATTAAAATAACTATAGACATTAAAAAAGACTGCAATGCCAATGTGGTTTTAAACCAGCTTTATAAATATACGCAGCTTCAGGAAAGCTTTGGTGTTATTATGCTTGCTCTTGTAGACGGCAAGCCTGAGATACTTAACCTTAAAGACATGCTTACCCTTTACCTTAAACATCAGGAAGAAGTTGTTACACGCCGCACAAAATTTGACCTTGATAAAGCGGAAAAGAGAGCGCATATATTAGAAGGTCTTATGATTGCCATTGACAATATAGACGAGGTAATTAAAACCATAAGGGAAAGCTACGACAATGCCAAAGAAAGACTTATGGAGCGTTTCGGTCTTTCGGAACTTCAGGCTCAGGCAATACTTGAAATGCAGTTAAGGCGTTTGCAGGGTCTTGAAAGGGAAAAGATAGAAGAAGAACACAAAGCGCTTTTGGAGAAAATAGCTTACTTTAAAGCTATACTGGCAGATGAAAACAAGCTTTTCGGCGTTATTAAAGACGAAATTTTAGCTGTTAAATCTAAATATGCCGATGAACGCCGCACAAAGATTATAAATAATCCGGGAGATATTGATATTGAGGATTTAATAGAGGAAGAAGTAAGTGTTATAACGCTTACTCATAAAAATTATGTTAAAAGAACAGCCCTTGACACTTATAAGAGCCAGAACAGGGGCGGAAAAGGAATTATAGGCATGCAGACCCGCGAGGAGGACTTTATAAAAGACCTTTTTGTCGGCTCATCGCATGATACACTGCTTTTCTTTACAAATTTAGGCAGGGTATATAAGCTTAAAGCCTATGAAATACCGGAAGCCGGCAGGACAGCAAGAGGCATAGCTATAGTAAACCTTATTGAGATAATGCCGGGTGAGGAAATAAATGCCGTAATACCTGTAAATGAGTTTAAGCCTGACCAGTACCTTGTTATGATAACAAAACAGGGCATTATTAAAAAGACTGATATGATGAGCTACTCAAATATCAGAAAGGGCGGTCTTAATGCCATAAACCTCAGAGATGATGACCAGCTTATATCCGTAATGGTAACAGACGGAAAACGCGATATATTTGTTGCAACCCATGACGGAATGGGCATTAAGTTTAATGAAGATGACGCACGCCCTATGGGCAGAACGGCAACAGGCGTACGGGCTATTAAGCTTAGGGAAAATGACTATGTTGTTTCAGCCGGACTTTGTGATGAGAGCATGCAGGTGCTTAATGTAACGGAAAACGGCTATGGAAAGAGAACGAATATAAACGAGTTTAATCTGCAAAAACGCGGCGGCATGGGAGTTAAAATCCATAACATAACTGATAAGACAGGTAAAATAACAAGCACGCTTATGGTTGCCGACGGTGAGGAAATAATGCTTATTACATCTGAAGGGGTTATAATAAGGCTTAGGGCTGAGGATATTTCAACTGTAGGCAGGGCAAGCCAAGGTGTTAAGCTTATTAATTTAAGCGATGGCGTAAATGTTGCCGGAGCAGCTAAAATAGCCGCAGACCAGTTGGAAGAAGAAGCTGAGCAGTCTGCTGAAAAAGCTGACGGCAATCCAAATGTAAATCAGGAAGGAAAACCGGAAGAATAAAAGTAAAAAAATTAAGCAAGACATAAAAACACGGAAAGCTTTATATCAGCCTTCCGTGTTTTATTTGCATGTAATTTAGCTGAAAAATAAAAAGACGCGGAAAACGGGTTCCGCGTATAAAAGGCAATATTAAACTATAAAGTTAATTACTATACCTAAAATAATAAATACAGCGCCTAAAATCTTTGTATATCTTTCAAGAGCGCCTTCCATTGAACTGCCTCTGTTTTTGCTCCAGTATGAGTCAGGGTTAGAAGCTGAGCCGCTTATAGCACCAAGACCAGCTGCGCGTCCGCTTTGAAGAAGGACTATAATACATAAAAGAATGCCTACAACAGCCATACATACGGCAAGAACAATAAATATAGTTGAACTCATATTGCTTTCCTCCATATCTAATAAAATGATAACATTATTATACCACATCAGCTGTAAAACAATCGATGTTCAGGCATTATTAAAAAAAACAACTACGTTTTAACAGTAAGCGGTTTAATTCAAAGGCGTGTGTCTAAAAATAACTGCACAGAGCCTTTATACCAATCTGTATCATTATATCATAGTTATATTGCCCAATCAATAATAAAACAATTAAAAATACGGCAAAACAACAGAACATACTTTTATAACATACTTTTATAACTTATTTTCGCTGTGTTTTAAAACAAAAAAACAGCGCCTGTTATTTTTTAAGCAGACGCTGTGAGGATATATTTTTTAAGTATTTGCCTTTGGATTATTATTCCATAGAACTAATTATTTCCTGTACCTGGGCAAGTATATCAGGGTTAACCTGACCTGCTTCTGTACCTGTAAATTCATCGTAAACAGGCTGAACGGCTTCTTTAAACAAAGCCTTGTCAACTTCATTAATAATCATGCCTTCGTCAGCAAGTGTCTGCTGAAGCTCTGTGTTCATGTCGTCAAGGCACTGTCTTTCATAAGTGGCAGCTTCGTTTGCAGCTTCCTGTATAACAGTCTGGCTTTCCTCATCCATTGAGTTGAAGTAGTCAGTAGCTATGAATAAAGGAGCCGGAGCGTAGAAATGACCTGTCATTGAGAGATATTTCTGTATTTCAAAGTATTTGTTTGTATCTATTATTGCAAGAGGGTTTTCCTGAGCGTCAAGTGTTCCCTGCTGTAAAGCTGTGAAAAGCTCGCCCATTGCCATAGGAGTAGGGTCAGCGCCCATTACAGAAAATGAAGCCATGTGGATAGGACTTTCCATTGTTCTTATTTTAATGCCTTTAAGGTCTTCCGGTTTTTCTATAGGACGAACATTGTTTGTAACATTCCTGAAACCGTTTTCAAACCACGCAAGACCTTTAATGCCCTGGTCGTCAACGCTGTGGAGTATTCCAAGACCAAGCTCGCTGTCGCATGCAGCTCTTGCCTGTTCTGTAGTATCAAAAAGGAAAGGAAGGTCAAAAACGAGAAACTGGTCTGTAAAACTGGACAGTACGGCAGTTGAAACAAGGACCATTTCCTGCGAGCCGAGCTGAAGGGCTTCAACCATATCTCTTTCATTGCCTAACTGTGAATTGGCAAAAACATCAATGGTAATTTTGCCGTTTGATTTTTCAGAGGCAATCTCAGCCATCTTTTTTAAACCCATTTCATAAGGATGGGTACTGGCAAGAACATGACCTACGCGGATATGATACTCCGCTTCGCCTGTAGAAGCTGTTTCTCCGGAAGCTGAGGCGGAACCTGAGTTATTGCCGGAAGAAGATGATGAGCCTGATGAAGTACAGCCGGCAAAAGCGGAAACGGTGAAGGCTGCAACTGCAAGAAGCGCCAAAATTCTCTTTTTCATAATTATTTACCCCCTCTAAAAAATAATAACTTAAAACTTGATGTCTGTAGCATACTACAAACATGGATTTATTGCAATATATTTGAATAAATTATCACAATAATAGTTAATTGGTACAAAATTGCAAAAATGCATTATATTGAAAATTTACATAAAAAATAAAATTTTTTAATGTAAAAGCATAAAATTTTGTAAAATTAGTGGATTTAATAAAGAAATTATTGTTAAATTTTAATTTTATTAGAATACAGTATACATATAATTAATTTATCGATTGTTTAATTATTCACTAAAATGTATTATTTTACATTTAATGTGAATTTAATTTTAAGATTTTTGCTGTTGCGTAACATGCATATTTAATAATATATTTTGCTATTATTTGTATTTTTATATATAATAAATTAATGTGTTGTGTTATTTTCTGTTTTGGGGGTGCGTTAATTTGGTAAATGTTTTATGCAAGGCATTATCTTTTTTGGTTATTATATTTTTGGGATATATACTCAAAAAGCGTGGGACTTTTAAAGAGGGGTTCAGAGATGCAGTTACATTTATAGCGCTTAATTTAACTTTGCCGGCTGCTATAATTTCAAGTTTTGTGTCCTTTGAGAAAAACAACTCACTTTTCCTGCTTATGATTATGGGGCTTTTAATTAATTTTTTCATGCTTTTTGCAGGCTTTATATTCTCGTTAGGCAAAGAAAGGGATATTAAGGTTTTGTATATGATGAACTGTCCGGGATACAATATAGGCTCATTTTGCATGCCGTTTATACAAGGCTTTTTAGGTCCGCAGGGCGTTGTGGCAACATGTATGTTTGATACGGGAAACGCCCTTATGACATGCGGCGGAAGCTATGCCGTTACAAGCGCGTGCCTTGGAAGAAGCGGGGAAAAATTCGGTTTTACCGATTTTATTAAAAAAATGCTCTGCTCGGTGCCTTTTGACACATACATAATAGCCATACTTCTTGCTGTGTTTAATATTAAAATTCCTGAACCTTTGGGTAATTTCATATCAACTACGGCTTCAGCCAACGGCTTTATGGCAATGCTTATGCTGGGGCTGAGCCTTGATTTTAACATAGACAGAAAATACTATGGCGAAATAGGGCGCATGCTTTTTATTAAATATTTAATTTGCGCCGTTTTGGCGTTATTGATATATTTTGTACTGCCTTTTGACGCAATGATAAAACGTGTGCTTACTATTGTTGTTTTTTCGCCTACATCGGCTCTTGTACCGGCGTTTACCCAAAAACTTGGTTCAAATACTGAAGCAGCCGCGTTTGCCGGTTCTGTTTCAATAGTAATAAGTATTGTAATTATGGTTGTGCTTGTAACAGCAATTAATATCTAAGGGGTGATTTAAGTATGGATAGGGACATAAAAGCTTTGCGCCCTTACAGGCATTTTAAGGGCAGGCTTTATTATGTGCACAGTATTGGCGAGCATAGTGAAACCGGCGAACTTATGGTAACTTATCAGGCGCTTTATCCGCCTTACAAGTTTTATATAAGACCGCTTTTGATGTTTGCCTCAAAAGTTGATTTTGAAAAGTATCCACAATCAAAACAGCAGTACAGGTTTGAACTATATGAAGGTTGATTATATTATGTAAATATACTATATAATTTAAACATAATATATAATTCTAAATATACTATATATTGATTTTATAAGCTATTTAACACTACATATTGTTGTTAAATAGCTTATTTTATTTTAAATGTTATGTAAATTTTAACAAATTGTAAATATTATGTAAAATTAGCACTCAACGCTTGACATGGCTAATAAGAAGTGCTATTATATGTCTTGTAAAAAGAAAGAGGCTTAAAGGAATAAAAAAAGCCAATTCCTTAAATAATAAATTAATTGATTATGTAAAGTATTTAGACACTATAGGAGGTATGACTTATGATGATGCCAAGACTTTTTGGAGAAGATTTATTTGATGACTTTATGACACCTTTTGAGAACAGCTTTTTTACAAACCATAATCCGCTTATGGGCAAAAGGGAACGTAATATGATGAAGACTGATATTAAAGAAAAAGATGAAAACTATGTTCTTGATATGGATCTTCCAGGCTGCAAGAAAGAAGATGTTTCACTTAAACTTGAAGACGGCTATCTTACAGTAGGCGCTCAGAGAGCTGTTGATAAAGATGAAAAAGATGATAATGGCAACTATATCAGACGTGAGAGATATTCAGGCAGCTGCCAGAGAAGCTTTTATGTAGGCACAAATGTTCAGGAGAGCGACATTAAAGCTAAGTTTGATTCAGGTATCCTTCATGTTGAGATTCCTACAGATAAAATGAATAACGCAATTGAAAAGAAAGGCTATATAGCTATTGAGGGCTGATAACCGATAAAACAAATAGTTTAAGTTTTAAATAATTAAATAACAATTAGCCGCCGGATTTTATCCGGCGGCTTTTTTATTATATTTTAATATTATTTCCCTGCCTTAATATATTCTCCCCTGTAATATTAGCTCATTTAATATAACTTATAATCATAGTAAAAAATGTATAAGCCCGTGTGCCGGTACGGCATGGAGCATGGCATTATACAATGCGTTTTATTCCGTCAGCAAAAGTCCAGCGGCATCGGAATCCTTAAAAATACCGTGCAGGATACCGCGCTTAAACTGGACAGCGCTGAGCTTATCAAAATGATAAAGCAATGGAATATTTTTGCCAATCAGCTACTCAGTGAAAAATTATAAATTGCCTTTATAACTGAAAGCTGTTTTAAATACACTGAATTTTTATTAAAATGCATAAAATAATATTATTTTATTAATTTCATGCGGCGTTCTTTTTTGACTCGGCGAAAACAAGGATATCGCCGGAAAGAATTATTGTGTTTCCTGTAGGTATTATAGTGTCAAGACCGCGTTTTATCAATATAACAAGCTTGCCGTCAGGCTTTGACACTTTATAAAGAGGCATATTGGCGATTTTATCATTGCGACCAATGACCTTTTCATAAACATGTATGTTTTCCCTGTCTTCAAATGCCCTTGCGGATAAAACAAGTGTATCGCCGGCAAGGAGTTTTGTACTTCCGTTAGGCACAATAGTTGCGTTATCACGAATAATCATAACAATAAGTAAATCTGTAGGAAGCGCAAGTTCGCTCAATGTGCGGCCGCACCATGAATGGGCGTTGTTTATAAGTACTTTAATAAAATCAATATCACTTTCTTCTTCATAGTCGTTGAATGTTTTGCTTACGTCCGCGTTTTCATCTATCATTGAAAGCTTGGAAGAAACCCATGGAAGAAGTGTGCCCTGTATGGATATTGATAATAAAACTATGCAGAATACCAAATTAAATAAGTTGTAAGTAGTTCCTGCGCCCTTGATTACAGCTGAAATAGCAAAAACTATTGACGCAACACCCCTGAGACCTGCCCATGATACAACAGTAAACTGGCTTAAAGACCTTCTGAAAGGCAGGAGCAGCACTCCTACAACAATAGGTCTTGCTATCAATGTTAAAAATACCATAATACAAAGCGCCGGAAGCAGAACTGACGGCAGATTTACAGGTGTTACCAAAAGTCCTAATAAAAAGAAGATTATAACCTGAGCTATATCGGTTACCACATCAAAAAAGTGCACCATATATTTTTTTTGCGCAAGCTCAGTGTTTCCAAGATATATACCGCATAAATAAACGCTTAAATATCCGTTTCCGTCAAACATTGATGGAAGCGCGTATGAAACAAGTATAATGCCGAATAAAAATACTGTCCTGCTCTGCTGCGATTCAAAAAAGTTTTTTCCCAAGAACCAAACAGCTAATTTTGCGATTATCAGACCGCTTAATATGCCAAGAGCAATCTGCTTAAAAAGCAGTGTGGCTATTGATACATCTTCTCCATACATAATTGCAAGCACAACTGTAGTCAGCATGTATGACATAGGGTCGTTTGAGCCGGATTCTACTTCCAAAAGTGAGTCAGTGTGATATTTTAATGCCAGCTTTTTTGAACGGAGTATGTTGAAAACTGATGCGGCGTCAGTAGAAGAAATAACAGAGCCTATTAAAAGGCTTTCAAGCAGTGGAAGTTTTAAAACAAAATGCGCAAATATACCTACAACACCTGCCGTACCTGCAACGCCTAATGTTGAAAGCAGTACGGAAGGAAGTACAACCGGACGGGCTGCCTGTAAATTAGTGCCAAATCCGCCGTAAAACATAATAAATATTAAACTTGCCGAACAGATAGTATTTACAATTTCATAATCGTTAAAAGATATGTGCAGCGGTCCGTTTTCGCCAAAGCACATGCCCAAGGCAATAAATACTATAAGCGACGGGATTGGAAGTTTATCCAAAAACTTGTTCATTAGTATACAAATTAAAATAGCTGCTCCTATGAGCAAAAGTCCTGCGTTCATCGCCTGCCCCCTTAATACTTAAAATTCTCTTATACTGTACATAACATTATTTGATATAATATAATAGTAATACATAATAATTTTTGCCGTCAAGTTATAAAATAATTAATAATTATAATAAACAATAATTATTAATATTCAATAAATTTTATTACAATAAAAAATTAAATTTACAGTTTTTACTTTACATAAAATCTATTGACATAAATATTTTTAAATATTATAATTATCATATACTAAAAGAGCAGGACGTTTGCGAATCATAAAAATATATGATTTGTAAGCGTCTTTTTTTGTCTTAAAAATTAAGGAAGGAGATGTTTTAATATGAAAAACAGAGAGCTGCTGTTAGATATGTTATGGGAAGTTTTGGGAAGCGCGCTTATAGCTTGTGCAATTTATAACTTTGCGGTATACGCCGGATTCCCAATGACTGGGTTTTCGGGCATAGCGCTTATATTTTACAGGCTTTTTAATCTTCCTGTAGGTCTTACAACTATAATTTTAAATATTCCTGTTGCGGTGCTGTGTTACAGGCTCATAGGCAGTGAGTTTATGGTAAAATCAATACGCTGCATGGTTATATCATCTCTTTTTATAGACTATATAGCTCCGGCATTTCCTGTATA
The DNA here is from genome assembly GCA_944383885.1 of uncultured Clostridia bacterium. Lineage (GTDB taxonomy): Bacteria > Bacillota > Clostridia > Lachnospirales > Anaerotignaceae > Neoanaerotignum_A. The sequence continues at coordinate 13,145 of CALWRF010000030.1, forward strand.
CACCGGAAGCAGAATGTTAGCCGCTGTATCAGCCGGCGTTTTAGGAGGAATGGGGTATGCTGTGATTTACGCAAGGAAATCGTCTACAGGCGGCTCCGACTTTATAATAATGGCAGTTAAGGCGTTAAAGCCGCATATAAAACTCGGCACAATAGCGTTTCTTTCGGATATAGGTATAATACTTGCCGGCGGAATTATATTTAAAGATATTGACGGCATAATATACGGAATGATTATTAATTTCCTTTTTGCCGTTATGGTTGACAAAACAATGAATATGCTTAACTCAAAAAAAGTCGGGTTTGTGGTAACAGAAAACGGCGAAGAGCTTTGTGATGCCATAAACAGCTGTTCCGGCAGGGGCTCTACAATACTTTACGGCAGGGGAGGGTATAAAAAAGGTGAAAAACAGGTTGTTCTTGTAGCCTGCAGCGATAAAGAAATGACAGATATAGAAAAACAGGTTAAAAACACGGACTGCCGGTCTTTTATGATTGTTATGGATTCATCTGAGGTGCATGGAGAAGGATTCAGAGTGATTTAGCGTTAAAAAATATATGTGTTTTAAAGCGGAATTTTATTTAAGCATATTGTTTCACAAATGATTTTAATAAAATTTATTGCTGAAATATGCTGATTGATTTTATTATCCGTGGCAAAAGCGGCATGGCTTGAAGTATTGCCGTTTTTTGCTCTCTTATGTTTTTTATAGACCGTATGAAGAAAAATTATATTTTAGGTTAATTAAAAATAAGTTTAAATGTTATTTTTTAAATATGATATATTTATATTCTTTAGTTTTGAATACGCAGTTTACAGCAGGAAAAAATTAGACATGTTATGGATAATTTAATAATAATGCAGAATAAGGCAGATGTTTATTATAAACAAACCTATTGAAAGATACCCTAAAAAGGATATATACTATTATAATATAGGTTTATTGTTATATATCATATTTAATGATTTTACTGCCTTTGGGAGCTGAACTAATTTGAAAAAAGACTTGATAATTAAACTTTCAGGAGAGCTTTTTGAGGCGGCTGTCATAGTGCTTATACTGTATTATGTTATTTTCCCTGTAAAAATAACGGGCAACTCAATGCTTGAAACTTTGCAAAACGGCGACAGAGTGCTTATAAGCCGCGCGGCTGCGTACTTGAATTTATACGGCAAAAATGACATTGTTATTATGGAATATAATAACGGAACTGAGGATATTGAAATAGTTAAACGGATAGCCGCCGTTGGAGGCGATACCGTATCAATAAAAGACGGTGCTTTATACATAAACGGCAATTTAATTGATGGCTATAAATGCAGCGTCACAGAAAACTCAGAGTTTACTTTAGAGGAAAACCAGTTTTATGTCCTTGGAGATAACGCTGACGAAAGTATCGACAGCCGGTATTTTGGTCCTGTAACAAAAAGCAGTGTAAAAGGTCTTGTGCTGCTTAGGATTTATCCTTTTGACCAAATACATTTTTTAAAGGGCTGATTAAAATACGAAAGGTTTTATAATATGGATAAAAGAGGGAAGTTTATAACTGTAGAAGGAACTGACGGCTCAGGCAAAAGCACACAGCTTGAGCTTTTAAAAGAATATTTTGCGCATAAAGGAACAGCCGCAGTTTTTGTAAGGGACCCGGGCTCAACATCAATAGGTGAAAAAATACGTTCTGTAATACTTGACGCTCAAAATGCTGATATGAGTGACGAAACAGAAGCGCTGTTATATGCCGCGTGCCGTATTCAGCTTGTAAACGAGGTAATACTGCCAAAGCTTGAAATGGGCGTAAATGTAATATGCGACAGGTTTGTGGATTCCAGCATTGCATATCAGGGCTTTGCAAGAGGTTTGGGACAGGAAAAAATAGAGCTTATAAACAGCTTCGCCTTGGAAAAATGCGCGCCTGATTTAACTATATTTTTTAATATTCCGCCTGAAAAGGGGATACTGAGAAAAAACAGCCAAAAAGAACTGGACAGAATAGAAAAGGAATCGCTTAACTTCCATAAAAAAGTATATAGCGGATACTTGAGCCTGTTAAACGCGTATCCCCAGAGAATACGCTCAATAGACGCGTCGCTTTCAGTTGATGAAGTGTTTAATAATGTTAAGAATATTATTGAAGCCATGGGGTGGTGGCATGCCTGATTTTAAAGATGTAGCAGGTCATGAAAGGATAGTAAACAGCCTTAAGGAAAGCATTAAAGGCAGTATGGTATCCCACGCGTATATTTTCAGCGGACTTAAAGGCTCAGGCAAAAAACTTATTGCAGACGCCTTTGCCAAAGCTTTAAACTGCCAGGATATGCAAAACGGGGAAAGCTGCGGCAAATGCCATTCCTGCCTACAGTTTGAAAGCCGGAATAATCCCGATGTGTTTTATGTAAAAGCTTCCAAAACAAAGAGCATAAGCGTAGATGACATAAGGGAGCAGGTAGTGGAAAAAATTAAAATAAAGCCTTACATCTATAAGTATAAAATATTTATTATAGATAAAGCCGATACGCTTACTGTTCAGGCTCAGAACGCCCTGCTTAAAACATTAGAGGAGCCGCCGGAATATGCTGTTATAATGCTTTTAACCCAAAATATAGAAAGCTTCCTGCCCACAGTTCTTTCACGCTGCGTTGTAATGAAGCTGCGCCCTATAAGCGCTGATAAAATAAAGGAATATATCATGGCTTTTAAAGGCTTAAATGAAGCGGACGCCGGATTTTATTCCCAGTACTGCGGAGGAAGCATAGGCGAGGCGCTTCATCTTTCAGAAGATGAGGAGTTTTATGCCATGCGGCAGGATGTTATAGGCTGCCTTAATAAATTAGACAGCCTTGATACGGCTTCTGTAATGCTTATGGCAAAGGATATTGAAAAGTATAAGCAATATACTGAGCTTTTCGATATAATGTATATGTTCTACAGAGATGTGCTCTGTTACAAAGTACTAAAAGATGAAAACAGGATAATAGAAAAAGACAAAACAGAAGATATTAAAAGACAGGCAAAAATACTTGATGAAAAAGTAATTTCAAGACGCCTTGAGGCGGTAATTAATGTAAAAAAGCAGTTAAAGCAGAATACGCCTTTTCAGCTGTCTGTGGAAGTGCTTTTTATTAATATGAAGGAGAACTGAAATGACTGAGGTAGTTGGTATTAGGTTTAAAAAAGCCGGTAAGGTTTATTATTTCGACCCTGACGGAAATATATTTGAAGACGGAAGCTATGCTATTGTTGAAACAGCAAGAGGCGTTGAATACGGACAGGTTGTTAAAAAGAACATGTTTGTTGAGGATTCAGAAGTTTTTCAGCCGCTTAAAAAAGTAATAAGACTGGCAACGGAAGATGACGCGCTCCAGCAGGCGGAAGACAGGGAAAAAGAAAAAGAAGCTTTTTCAATATGCGAAGAAAAAATAGCAAAGCACGGTCTTGACATGAAGCTTATTGACGTTGAAATTACGTTTGACCATAACAAGCTTATTTTCTATTTTACATCAGACGGGCGTGTGGACTTTAGGGAGCTTGTAAAAGAGCTGGCTTCAATATTCAGGACAAGGATAGAATTAAGGCAGATAGGTGTTAGAGATGAGGCTAAAATGCTTAACGGTATAGGAATTTGCGGCAGAACACTTTGCTGCGCCACGTTTTTAGGCGATTTCTACCCGGTTTCAATTAAAATGGCAAAAGAGCAGAATCTTTCATTAAACCCTACCAAAATAAGCGGTATATGCGGCAGGCTTATGTGCTGCCTTAAATACGAGGAAGAAGCTTATGAGGAGCTTAATAAAAACATGCCCGACGTAGGGGATATTATATCTACGCCTGACGGAACAGGCGAAATTCTTTCTGTAAATGTTTTAATGCAGAATGTAAAAGCCGCAGTTAAAAAACACGAAAACGACGCGCCTACTATTAATTACTATGCAGTAAAAGAAATTGAAGTAATTAAAGCTAAAAAACAAAAGTCCAGTAACGGGCATGATAAAAAGAATGATGATGACTATATTAGTGATGAGGAACTGAATTTGGAATGATTGATAATTATGGATGTTGAAATAAAGGATTATGAAAGAGTCGATGATTTGCACCGCAACGGTTATCTTCTGATTCAAGACCCAAAAAGGTTTTGTTTCGGCGTAGACGCCGTTTTGCTAAGTGGTTTTGCAGCAGCGAAGAAAGGCGATAATGTGCTTGATTTAGGCACGGGGACAGGTGTTATACCTATACTTATGAGCGCTAAAACTAAGGCAGCGCATTTTTCGGCATTGGAGATACAGCCGGAAAGTGCCGAAATGGCGCGCCGCAGCGTGCTCCTTAATGATTTGCAGGACAAAATTGATATAGTTGAAGGCGACATAAAAAAGGCGGCTGAAATATTTAAGCCGTCATATTTTGATGTAATAACAACAAATCCGCCATATATGAATTTTGAAGGCGGAATTAAAAACAGTTTTGACCCCAAAACCATAGCGCGCCATGAAGTTTTATGTTCCCTTGACGATATAGCCTCAGCGGCGCAGAAACTTTTAAAATTCGGCGGGCATTTTTATATGGTTCACCGTCCGCACAGGCTTACGGATATTATGTGCACATTAAGGGAACACAAAATAGAACCAAAAAAGATACGCTTTGTACAGCCTTATGCCAGCCGTGAGCCTAATATGGTTCTTGTGGAAGGCGTAAGGAGCGGAAAGCCAATGGTTAAAGTTATGCCGACACTTGTTATATATAAAGACGACGGCACATATACAGATGAAATAATTGATATTTACTACAACTGACATACCCATAGGCATAAAGGGGAGAATTTAATTTTGTACGGTACATTATACTTATGCGGAACGCCTATAGGCAATTTGGGCGATATAACATTCAGGGCTGTGGAAATGCTCAAAAATTGTGATTTAATAGCTGCTGAGGATACACGAAACACTTTAAAGCTGTTAAATCATTTTGATATACAAAAAAGCCTTGTAAGCTACCATGAGCACAACAAGGCGCAAAAAGGTCCGGAGCTTATAGAAAAGCTTAAAAACGGCGTTAATATAGCCCTTGTAACAGATGCCGGAATGCCGGGAATATCAGACCCGGGGAGCGATTTGGTGCGTCTTTGCCAAAAAGAAGGCGTGCCTGTAACAGCATGCCCGGGACCTACTGCTTTTTCAACAGCTCTCGTGCTTTCGGGTATGGATTCAAGAAGGTTTGTGTTTGAGGGCTTTCTGCCGGCGGATAAAAAAGAAAAGGCACATGTGCTTGAATCAATAAAAAAAGAAGAAAGAACTATAATTTTTTACGAGGCGCCTCACCGCCTTAAATCAACACTTAAAGAGATATACCAAACTGTAGGCACAAGACAGGCAGCCTGCGTACGTGAAATTACAAAAAAATTCGAGGAAGTAAAAAAAGACAGTATTGAAAATTTAATCCAATACTATTCTTTAAATGAGCCTAAAGGCGAGTTTGTGGTTTTAATAGAAGGCTTAGACCCGAAAGAAATTAAAAAGGAACAGATATCATTTTGGGAAAACATACCTGTTGAGGAACATGTTAAAAAATATATAGATAACGGCATGAGCGAAAAAGACGCCATGAAGCAGGCGGCTAAAGACAGGGGAATTGCCAAAAGAGATATTTATGCCGTATTAAAAGGCAATAGAGCATAAAACCAGAAAAAAGTTAGAAAAAGTTAGAAAAAGTTGTAAAAAGGTTATAGAAGTTAGAAAAATGCGAGGAAATAAAATTGGCTGCTAAATTATATGACAAACTTATTGATTACAGCAAAAATGGAAGGTATCCTTTTCACATGCCGGGTCATAAAATGGGACGCGGAATAGACATAAAAGACGTTTTTGCCATGGATATAACAGAAATTGACGGTTTTGACAATCTGCATAACCCTTCAGGGATAATTAAAAAAGCCCAAGAGGACTATGCGTCGTTATTTGGCGCAAAGCACACATTTTTTGCCGTAAACGGCGCTACAGGTGCGTTGCAGGCAGCTATAATGGCTGTATGCGGTCCTGATGATAAGGTTATAATGGCAAGAAACTGCCACAGAAGCGTTTACAGCGCCATGATATTAACAGGCACAAGAACGGTATATATTATGCCGCAGTACAGCTGCATAAGCGACCTTCCGGGCGGCGTAACGCCTGAAAGCGTTGAGAAAGCCGTTAAAGAAAACCCCGACGCGAAGGCTGTTGTTATAACAAGCCCTACAGCGGAGGGCATTGTATCTGATTTAAGGGCGGTTGCCGAAATAGTACACAAAAACAATATGGTTTTAATTGCCGACGAGGCGCATGGGGCGCATTTTATATTCAGCGATAAATTTCCTGAAGCAGCCCTTAAAGCAGGCGCTGATATAGTTGTCCAAAGCGCCCATAAAACACTGCCGTGCCCTACCCAAAGCTCTGTTATACATATAGGTTCAGATTTGGTTGACAGTGAAAAAGTAAGGGAAGCCCTTTCCATAATAGAAACATCAAGCCCGTCTTATATTTTTATGGGAACATTGGACTGGTGCAGGGAATATCTTGAAAGAGAGGGCAGTAAGTTGTATTCTGGGTTTACTGAGTTTTTAATTAACCAACGGGGACGCCTTTCATGTCTTAAAAACATGCGGCTTTTAGATAAAGACGTATGCGGAAAATACGGTATAAAAGACATAGATATATCCAAAATAGTAATATCATCGCAAAATGTAAATTGTGTTGAAATAGCTGATATACTGCGTAAAAAATACAACATGGAAATGGAAATGGGCTGTCATGGGCATTTTATGGCTATTTGCACTATAAGCGATGAAAAAGAAAAAATAAAAGACCTTGTAAACGCCATAATAGAAATTGACAAAGAAATCATACCTGACAGGAGCCGTAAACAAGTTTTAAAATTTACAAGCCTTAACAGAGTTGTATCATTAAGGAACGCGTACTACTCAAAAGCGGAAGATGTGCCTTACAGCGAAGCTGAGGGGCGTGTAAGCGCCGAATTTTTAATTCCGTACCCGCCGGGAATACCTGTTATTTCCCCTGGAGAGCTTATTACAAAAGAAGCGCTGGAAAATATACGCCTTTTGTATGAAAGCGGTGTTGAAATTACAGGAGTTAAGTACCAAAGACTTGAAAAATTGCGAGTTTTGAGTTAATGTATGATTTATAGAGGTTTTTTGATTCGCTTAAAAGCAGATGGAACGGAGGTAGTATTATGCTTGAGAGTTTTATGAATCTTACTTATATGGATTATATATATGCTGCCCTTACGGCATTTGTCATCACTCAGATGATATTAAGCTTGGGCTGGCTTAAACGCGGTTTAGAGCGTTCAAAGGATAGGCTTAATTCGCAAAACGAAGCTGAAAGACTGGCTGTTATTAAACAATGCAGGAGCATGTTCCCTTTGGAAACAGTTAATTTCCGCGGCAAAGTTTTTACAACAGGCATGAAGGTAAGAATTACAACACTTCAAAAACGCATTATAGAAGGCGAAATTATAGGCAAAAATGATAAAGATATACTTTGCATTATGACAAGCCAGCATATTATAGCCCATGAGCTTAATAAGATAGAAGATATAACAGAACTGGCAAAAGATTTAAGGCTGAACGGAAGATAACAAATTAAACCGCAGGACAGGGTTTCTCGGCTTTACGCTTTGGAACCCTGTTTTTAATAATATTATAATTAATTTAAAGTATGGCATTGCATAAATTATAACGGCGCGGGGCGCCTTTTTTATTTGCACTTTTACCAGTATTTTAATGTTATTCTAACTCTATTTAAGGCTCTGTTTACTTGATAATTTATAAATGTTGGGCTATAATTAAAGCTCAAATGGTTTTCAGATAAGAATGATTACAATTTAATCCAATTTATTAAATAAAATTTTAGGAGGAATACAATGAGCTTTTTTGACAGAACGCGCATTGGTATTGATATAGGCTCCACAACTGTTAAGGTAGTTGTTGTTTCTCAAAAAGGTGAGATACTATTTTCGCAGTATAAAAGGCATTTTTCGGAAATAAAAGAAACACTTGAAGATTTGATTCATCAGGCGCATGAAGCCGTTGGAGATGTTTCTTTTTCAGCTATGATGACAGGAAGCGGAGGAGTAGCAATATCCGATGTACTTGGCATTGAATTTATACAGGAGGTTGTGGCAACGGCTAACGCTATAGAAACTGCCGCGCCTAAAACCGATGTGGCTATTGAACTTGGCGGCGAGGACGCCAAAATTATATACTTTAAAGGCGGAATTGAGCAGAGAATGAACGGCGTTTGCGCCGGCGGAACGGGCTCTTTTATAGACCAGATGGCGGCTCTTTTGCAGACAGACGCTTCAGGTCTTAACGAATACGCTAAAAAATACAATGTAATTTATCCTATTGCTTCAAGATGCGGTGTTTTTGCAAAAACAGACATTCAGCCGCTTATTAACGAGGGCGCCGCTAAAGAGGACTTGGCGGCTTCAATATTTCAGGCTGTTGTAAACCAGACTATAAGCGGTCTTGCCTGCGGTAAGCCAATAAGGGGCAATGTGGCATTTTTAGGCGGTCCGCTGCACTTTTTATCGGAATTAAGACAGAGATTTATAGAAACTTTAAAATTAACAGATGAAACGGCTATTATACCGGAAAACAGCCATCTTTTCGCTTCTTACGGCGCAGCATTAAGCGCTAGGCAGGAAAGTGCTGTTATGGATTTTGAAACACTGGAAAATAAGCTTGCTTCTATGACGGCTCTTAAAACCGAAGTAAGCCGTTTGGCGCCGCTTTTCAGGGATGAAAAAGAATACAACGATTTTAAAAAGCGCCATAATGAAGAAAAAGTAGGCCGCGCAGATTTAAAGATATATTCAGGCGACGCGTTTTTGGGAATTGACTGCGGAAGCACCACAACAAAGATAGCGCTTATTTCAGATGAAGGAAAGCTTCTTTACTCATTTTATGCTTCAAACGAGGGCAGTCCGCTTAACGTAGTTATAAACGCGTTAAACGCACTTTATGCCGTAATGCCTCAGGGCATAACAATAAGAAATTCATGTGTTACAGGCTATGGCGAGGGTCTTATTAAAGAAGCCCTTATGGTGGATTTGGGATACATAGAAACAGTTGCCCATTATAAGGCTGCTGCGTTTTTCAGACCTGATGTTGACTTTATACTGGATATAGGCGGACAGGACATGAAATGCCTCAGGATTAAAGACGGGGTTATAGACAGCGTGCTTTTAAATGAGGCATGCTCCTCGGGCTGCGGCTCGTTTATAGAAACATTTGCAAAATCACTTAATTATTCAGTTGAGGATTTTGCTAAAATCGCGCTTTTTGCCAAAAATCCTATTGACTTAGGCTCAAGATGCACGGTGTTTATGAACTCACGTGTTAAACAGGCACAAAAAGAAGGCGCGCAGGTTGGAGATATTTCAGCCGGTCTTGCATATTCAGTTATTAAAAACGCTCTTCTTAAAGTTATAAAAATTTCCGACCCTAAGGCGCTGGGAAAGAGCATAGTTGTTCAGGGCGGCACATTTTATAATGACGCAGTTTTAAGAAGCTTTGAGTTTATAAGCGAAAGAGAGGCTGTACGCCCTGATATAGCAGGTCTTATGGGCGCTTTCGGCGCGGGGCTTATAGCAAAGGAAAAATATTATGAGGGTTATGAAACAACCCTTATTTCAAAAGAGGCTATGAACAGCCTTAAAATAAAGACAACTCATACACGCTGCGGCGGCTGCGCAAACAACTGTCTTCTTACTATTAACACATTCGACGGCAGCAGAAGATTTATTACAGGCAACCGCTGTGAAAAAGGTGAAGGAAAGCATGACAGCAGAAAAGATGTGCCTAACCTTTTTGAGTATAAGAAAAACAGGCTGTTTAATTATGAGCCGTTAACACCTGAGGAATCCCGCAGAGGCGTTATAGGCATACCGCGTGTGCTTAATATGTACGAGGATTACCCGTTCTGGCATACATTCCTTACAAACCTCGGCTTTTCGGTTAAGCTTTCACCGTTTTCAAGCAAGGAAATTTATGAGGAAGGCATAGAGTCAATACCAAGTGAGTCGGCATGCTATCCGGCTAAAATAGTCCATGGTCATATTATGCACCTTATAAATGAGGGTGTTAAAACAATATTCTATCCGGCTGTTGTATACGAAAGACCTGATATTAAAAACTCAGATGAATGCTATAACTGCCCTATTGTCGCGTCATACTCAGAAAATATTAAAAACAACGTAGAGGATTTAAGGGAAAAGAACATAACATTTATGAACCCTTTTATCTCATTTAAAAACAAAGAAGCCCTTGCTGACAGGCTGGCAGACGTATTTGAGCCTTTTGATGTAACAAAGCAGGAAATAAAAGAAGCTATTGAAATGGGCTGGGACGAATGGACACGTTTCCGTGAGGATATGCACCGCAAAGGCGAAGAAACCCTTGAATATATAGAAAAACATCATATTAAAGGTATTGTGCTTGGCGGAAGACCGTATCATATAGACCCTGAAATAAACCACGGCATACCTGAGCTTATAGCCGGCTTTGGTCTTGCCGTGCTTACGGAAGACAGTGTGGCATGGAAAGGCGAGCTTGAAAGACCGCTTGTTGTACGTGACCAGTGGATGTATCATTCCAGACTGTACGAGGCTGCGGCTTTTGTTAAGACAAGAAGCGATTTGGAATATGTCCAGCTTAATTCATTCGGCTGCGGACTTGACGCTGTAACAACAGACGAGGTTAAAGACATACTTAACGCGGCGGGAAAGATTTACACAACACTTAAAATAGACGAGGTTAATAACCTTGGCGCCGCAAGAATAAGAATACGCTCACTTATAGCCGCTATGGAAGACAGAGACGCAAGGGGCGTAAAGCCTGTAAAAGGCAACGCGGCTTTAAGGCGTAAAGTGTTTACAGCCAAAATGAAGAAGGACTATACGCTTTTGTGCCCGCAGATGGCGCCTATACATTTTGACATATTAAAAGAAGCGTTTAAAACAAGCGGTTATAAAATAGACGTAATGCCGGCTATAGACAAAAGTTCCATTGATACAGGTCTTAAATATGTCAATAACGACGCATGCTATCCGGCGCTTATTGTTGTAGGGCAGATTATAAATGCCCTTAAAAGCGGTAAGTATGATATAAACAAAACAGCCGTTTTAATGAGCCAGACAGGCGGCGGCTGCCGTGCCTCAAACTATATAGGCTTTATCCGTAAGGCGCTTAAAAACGCAGGCATGGAAAATGTGCCGGTTATATCTGTAAGCGCAGGGCTTGAAAAAAATCCGGGCTGGAAATATTCACTGCCGCTGCTTAAAAGAGCGCTTCAGGCGTTTGTATACGGCGATTTATTTATGAGAGTGCTTTATAAAGTGCGCCCTTATGAAAAAGTTAAAGGCTCCGCCAATGCTTTATACAGGAAGTGGAACGAAAAAGTTAAGTTTGATGTAAGAACAGGCAGCAACTTTAAAGCAAATATTGAAGGCATAGTGCGTGATTTTGATAATTTTGAGATAAACACCGATGTTAAAAAGCCTAAAGTTGGTGTTGTAGGCGAGATACTTGTTAAATTCCACCCTACAGCCAATAATGATTTGGTAGGTTTAATAGAAAAAGAAGGCGCTGAAGCCGTAGTGCCGGACCTTCTCGGGTTTGGTCTTTACAGTGCCTATAACTCAGTGCAGAAGCATAAATATCTTGGCGTAAGCGCTAAGGCAAGCGTTGTTGGAAAAAGTATTATAGCCCTTATTGAGCATTACAGAAAGCCTATGATAGACGCTCTTAAAAAAAGCCGCAGGTTTAATGCTCCTGCAAGGATAGAAACACTTGGAAAATACGCCGAGCCTATTGTTTCTCTCTGCAACCAGACAGGTGAAGGCTGGTTCCTTACAGGCGAAATGCTGGAGCTTATACACGACGGTGTAAATAATATTGTCTGCACACAGCCTTTTGCGTGTCTTCCTAACCATATAGTGGGCAAGGGCGTTATTAAGGAAATTAAAAGGAAAAATCCTCTTGCCAATATTGTGGCTGTTGACTATGACCCGGGCGCAAGTGAAGTAAACCAGCTTAACAGAATTAAGCTTATGATGGACGCGGCGCGTAAAAACCTTGATAAAATTGAGGAAACTAACAGCTCCAATGTAATAAGAGTGCCTTTAAGCGGCAGAAAAGCACTGCATGCGTAATAAAAAAATAAGCAGTTGAAATAATTAAAGCGGCAGAAACTTCAGTTTAAGTTTCTGCCGCTTTTTGCTGTGATTAAAATACGGAATAAGAAATTAAATTTTATAAATGAAGCCGCTTATGAGAGTACATACGCATATAACAGAAAACTATAATAAAAAAACGAATTTAAAAGTTATAAAAAGATATAAGAAGTTATAAAGAAAGCACAAAGTTTTAGATATAAAACTTTGTGCTTTTTAATTATTTTATTAAAATATAAATCACTGTTTAGGCTGGTTTTTTTTGAGCCATAAAGATACTTTCTGACCGATTGTCTTTTTCTTTTTGTCTTCAAGATTCATGCCTATTACACGTGATATATAAATACCGGCAAGCTCTACTTTAATTGTTTTCTTGTCAGGCAGAACGTCATAAACATTTTTATCGCATAAAAGAGTTGTAATCTGAGGTCCAACTTTTGCCTTTACAATAGGCATTTTACGTATATGTGCTGTTTTAGGCAGTTTTTCGTATATATATTTAGGCAGGTTCTGAGGTGAAGGCTTTTCTAATCTTTTATCTATAACAAGTATAGGCGTTACGGTTTTATACTGGTTTATAAAAGACTGTGCCTCAAGATTTTTGGCATAGTTTTTTTTGCCAAAATGGTACATTAAAGCAATAATAATTACTACAATTACCGATATAATGATAACAATATCACCAAACGTCATTTTATTTCCTCCTTAAAAATCACTTAAATACAATTTTAACATATAATCCGTATTTATGAAATAGGAATTTTAAAATAGCCGCAAAAAAAGCTTAAAAATTTATGCCGCAAAATGTTATCAGCTATAATTATGAGTGTTTAAAAAAACAGATGTATTATATATTTGTTCTTTATGTTATACTAAATAAAGTATTTTAAAAACGAAAGGAGATATATTGTGGATACTTGGAGCATAGTTGTTTCTATTATCAGTTCCTTATTTTTGCTTAACGTAGCATTGGCGGCAACCGTAGTGTTTTTTGAGCGAAGAAGCCCGTCAAGCACATGGGCATGGCTCTTTGTGTTGTTTTTTATACCTGTTGCAGGTTTTTTTATATATCTTGTTTTCGGCAGGAACACAGGCAAAAAGAAGGCTTTCGGACCTAAGATAATAAAAGATGAGCATACGTATATAGAGTTTATTAAAAAACGCGACAGCCTTGTGGACGAGGTGGAAACCCAGCTTTTCAGCAATGACGGAATAAAGCTCGGCAAGACGTATAAACACCTTTTGGATTTTGCCACGCTTAATTTAAACAGCGGCAGCTGGATGACATACCATAATAAGGCAGTGTATTTTACAGACGGCAATAAAAAGTTTGAATCCCTTATAAACGACATACGCGCCGCTGAAAAATTCATACACCTTGAGTATTATATATTCAGGGGCGATAATTTGGGAAAACGTATTGTTAGGGAACTTTCACAAAAGGCGAGGCAGGGCGTTCAGGTACGGCTTATGTACGATTTTATGGGAAACATTGCGCTGCCTAAAAACTTCTTTAAAGAATTAAGGGATTCAGGCGGAAAAGTATGCGCGTTCATACCATCTTTTTTTATACGGCTTAACTACAGAAATCACAGGAAAATAGCTGTTATAGACGGAAAAACGGGGTATGTCGGCGGTTTTAATGTAGGAGATGAATATATTGGCCGTGTAAAACGCTTCGGATACTGGCGCGACACACATGCCAGGTTTGAAGGCGATGTTGTGGACCAGCTTCAGCTCAGGTTTATGATGGACTGGAATTTCTGCTCGGAATATAAGTTTAGCATTGACAGTTTTTATTATCCGGTAAAAAATATTAAAGAGTACCTTCCTGCCCAGATAGTCTCTTCCGGACCGGACACAAGATGGCATAATGTCCGCAACAGTTACTTTAAAATGATAAATGAAGCGGAAAAAAATATTTATATCGAAACTCCGTATTTCTCGCCTGACGATTCCATACAGGAAGCGCTTAAAATAGCGGCACTTTCAGGAATAGACGTAAGGATTATAATACCGGCGCATCCGGATCATTTATTTGTTTACTGGGCGAGCATGTCATACTTGGGCGAGCTTTTGGAAGCCGGCGTTAAATGCTATCAGTATGAAACAGGTTTTATACACAGCAAAACAATATTTGTAGACGGCATTGTAGGCACTATAGGCACTGCCAATATGGATGTAAGGAGCTTTTCTCTTAATTTTGAGGTAAACTCTTTTATATTTGACGAAAAAAAGGTTTCGGAACTTGAAAACGTGTTTTTAAATGATTTGAAAGACTGCACTGAAATAACATACGAGAAATATCTTAAACGCGGCAAAATATTTAAAATACGCGAATCGGTATCAAGGCTTATATCACCAATGTTATAAATAAAACAGAAGGGTTTGACGCAGATGGATTATAAATTTAAGTGGAACAATACAGTTTCTTATTACTCAGTTGACAGCAAAATGAACGCTACTTTAAGCGCTGTTATGGCGTATTTCCAGGAAATAGCTATTATGCACTCCGATGAAGCAGGATACAGCATAGAAAAGCTTGCAAAACAGGATTTAGGCTGGGTTATTACAAACTATCACATAGTTATAAATAAAATGCCCAAATGCGGTCAGAAGCTCATATTAAAAACGTGGTCAAGCGCTATTAAGCACTTTCAGGCTGAAAGAAGCTACACGGCAGAAGATGAAAATGGCAATATACTTATAAAGGCGTCTTCAAGATGGGTGCTTATTGACCTTAAAAAGCGTTCTTTCGTGCCTGTAAACAGCGACATGGAAAAGGCATATAAAACAGGGGCGCCGCCGGCTGTAGAAAATGAAAAGTATAAAATGCCTAAAGAAAGGCAGATGTTTGTTTCCGAATTTGTTGTTGAAGTTACAAGAAGTCAGACAGACACAAACGGACATGTTAACAATACCCAGTACGCGGCATGGGCAAGCGATATGGTGCCTGATGAGATATACAACAGATTCAGATGTGTTGATTTTAAAATAGTTTTCCGTAAAGAGAGCGTAAAAGGCGAAAAAATTACATTAAAAACGTATATAAACAGTATATCTGAAAATGAAACCGAAACAGTAACTGATTTTATCAATGCTGACGGTAGCGTAATATGCACTGCCTCTTTTGTATACCTCCGGTAAATATAAGCATTTGGCTTATGCCGTAAAATATCCAAATAAAAGGGCGTATTGTTTGGGAGGGGCAGATATAGTTTGCAGCTACTAAAATATCGCACAGCGCAAAAGGTATAAAAGATATGAAAATTTCGGTTTTTTTAAGCTTATATACAATAAATATATGATAGTAAAATAAACAGGCATATATCAGATATACAGACGGTATGCCTGTTTTATTTACGGCAAAAATCAATAAAAATGCAATGGGCGGCATTAAAGATGCGCTGTTTTTACTGTTACGAAGTATAAAAACATACATTGCGGCGCAGAAAAAAGCTACACCAAGTTCATAATTAAAAGTAAAAAGCAGCATATAATCAGCCGGCAGTATGCAGGCTTCGGCTAAAAAAAGCAGCGTGTCGCCGTATATAAATGAGTATGCGGCAACACATATTACAAAAAAATATTTTAAACAGTCATTATAAAAACATGGATAAAATATATCCGTAAAAACAAATATAACATAAATAATAAAAAGAAAAATTTTAAACTGCCTGTAATTCTTTATTCAGACCACTTCCCGGCGCATATTTGGGTTTGCGGCTCAAAGGCAGTTTAATTCATGCTTTTATCAGACAGCTTTTTTATCCGGCATGTTGCGCTTAAATATTCTGTTGAAATATTTAAGAGTAAGGGCATATTCATCGGTTAAATCCTCTGCTTTAAAGCGCCATGCCCAGTTGCCGTTTTCCGTACCAGGAGTATTCATTCTTGCATAAGACGGAAGCGAAAGCACATCCTGAAGAGGAAATACAGCAGTGTTGGCGCAGGATGAATAGGCAAGGCGTATTAAATCCCAAGCGGGATTGTTTCCGTCAGTATTCATGTAACGTCTTAAATAGTCCCGGCAGAATTCCGATGTGTTTTCATACCAGCCTCTTGATGTGTCGTTATCATGGGTGCCGGTGTATACAACACAGTTTTTATCGTAATTGTGAGGCAGATAGCTGTTATTTTCGCTGTCATCAAAAGCAAACTGAAGTATTTTCATTCCCGGAAGACCGGTTTTAAGCCTTAGGTCCGCAACCTCATCTGTTATTATGCCCAAATCTTCAGCAATAAACGGGCAGGAGCCTAATTCTTTTTTTACAGCGTTAAAAAAATCTTCTCCGGGACCTTTAACCCATGAGCCTATTGTGGCGTCAGGCATTCCAAAAGGTATGGCGTAATAGCTTTCAAAACCGCGGAAATGGTCTATTCGTATTATATCCGTAAGTTTAAGGCAGTTTTTAATCCGGTTTATCCACCATTGATAACCGGTTTTTTTGTGCTTGTCCCACGCGTAAAGAGGGTTTCCCCATAACTGACCTGTAGGGCTGAAATAATCCGGCGGCACACCAGCGCACTCTTTGGGAAAGCCGTTTGAGTCCAGATTAAAAAGCTCTTTGTTTTCCCATACATCGGCGCTGTCCCAAGCCACAAATATAGGTATGTCGCCTATTATTGATATATTATACTTATGGGCATAGTGTTTTACGGACTGCCACTGCTTGAAAAATTTATACTGCAAAAATGCATAGAACTCAATTTTATCTTTAAGCATAACAGTATATTTTTCCAAAGCGCTTTTGCTGCGGTTTAATATGTCCTTATCCCAAGTTACCCAAACGGCGCCGTAATAATAGTCATTCTGGATATTTTCAGGAAGAAAGCCGTTTGTAAGGGAACGGAATTTTTTTAAATCATCGCTTTCAAACTCGTTTTTCCTTTTTTCTATGTAATAGTCTTTAATTGCGGCAAAAAGGCAGCAGCCATCCAGCCAGAACGCATTATTTTTTTTAAAACGCGCATAATCCTTATTAAGTGCTGATACTTTTGAGAAACGGTTAAATGCTTTTTTAAAAAGCGACATTTTATATTCTATTACTTTACCGTAATCAACATTATCCTGCGGAAAGTCAGGTATATTTTCAATATCTTTTTGCGTAAGGAGCGAGTCTTTTAAAAGAAGGTCGGGGCTGATTAAGTAATAATTGCCCGCAAAAGATGAATAGCTTTGATATGGTGAGTTTTTAAAGCCTGTAGGACCAAGAGGAAGCACCTGCCATATTTTTTGACCGGCATTATGCAAAAAGTCGATAAAATCGTAAGACGCACGGCCGAAATCCCCTATTCCATATCGGCTTGGCAGCGATGTAGGATGAAGAAGTATGCCGCTTTTTCTTAAATTTTCCATATTATTCCTCCGTTTATAGTAAATTAGAACAAGTTCCAGATTAAGTACAGTATATAATGATATATTTTACAAAAAATATTTGTGCAATACAATAATTTTGTAGTTTGGGAGGCTTGGTTTATAATGAAAAAGCTTTATTTAGTATTAGCTCTTTCAGCTCTGAGCGTATCTTTCAGCGGCTGTTCTTCAGACTCGGCGCAGAACAATCTTTCAAGAGCAATTGACGGCACTGAAAGAGCTGTTGAAAGAGGTGTTGACGATGTTAAAAACGGGGTATATGATACAGTAAACGATGCTGAAAGAGGCTGGGACAACGGCACAATGACAAACGGTTCGCATTCTGAATACTACAGCGACAATTATACAGGTTATGACGACTACTATAACGGCGGAATAAGCGGCACAAAATACGGTGACGACAGCGGTTATCAGGGATATTATGACATTAATTACAATAACCGCAATACTGGCGCAGTAAATTAAAACAATAAATCCGGCATTTATTGCCGGATATACATAAACAGCGTATTAATGTGTTTGTATACGGTTTATATACTTATAAATGTGTTTAAAATAGTTAAAATATTGTAAACAATGCGTTTTTTATTTTAAATTTTATTGCGGCACAGGGTTTTATCTGATAAACTATGTTAATAGTGGTTTAGCATGTTTAAAAATTGATACAATTTATATAAATTTTGAGGTGACTTATAAAATGGGATTACTGGAAAAAATATTCGGTAACTACAGCGCAAAGGAGATAAAAAAAATAAATCCTATAGTTGACAAAATAGAGTCATATAAGGACGAATACGCGGCTCTTTCCGATGAAGCGCTGAGGGCTAAGACTGACGAGTTTAAGGAGCGGTACAAAAACGGCGAAAGCCTTGACGATATTCTTCCGGAAGCTTATGCTACAGTCAGGGAGGCTGCTTTCAGGACACTTGGTTACAGGCATTTCAGGGTACAGCTTTTAGGCGGCGTTGTGCTGCATCAGGGTCGTATTGCGGAGATGAAAACAGGTGAAGGCAAGACGCTTGTGGCAACCCTTCCGTCATATCTTAATGCATTAACAGGCAGAGGAGTGCATGTTGTAACAGTTAACGATTACCTTGCTAAGCGTGACGCCGAGTGGATGGGGCAGGTTCACAGGTTTTTAGGTCTCAGCGTAGGCGTTATACTTAACAGCATGAATAATCTTGAAAGACACATGAATTATGACTGCGACATTACTTACGGCACAAACAATGAGTTTGGTTTTGACTACCTTCGTGACAATATGGTTGTAAGGAAAGAAAACATGGTTCAGCGCGGACTTAACTTTGCGCTTATTGATGAGGTTGACTCAGTGCTTATTGACGAGGCAAGGACGCCGCTTATTATATCAGGCAGCGGCGCTAAAAGCACACAGCTTTATCATGTAGCTGACCAGTTTGTTAAAATGCTCAAAAAAGGTCGTATAGTTAATGAGGAAGAAGCCCTTAACCCTATACTTAAAGAGGATATAGTGGAAGAAGGCGACTTTGTAGTTGATGAAAAAATGAAAACCGTTACCCTTACGCAGCAGGGTGTAGAAAGAGCTGAAAAGTTCTTTAAAATAGAAAACCTTACAGACCCTCAAAACATGGAGATACTTCATCATATAAACAACGCTCTTAAAGCCAACTATCAGATGACAATAGATAAAGACTATGTTGTTAAAGATGACGAGGTAATGATTGTTGACGAGTTTACAGGCCGTATTATGCCGGGCAGAAGGTATTCCGACGGTCTTCATCAGGCTATAGAGGCTAAGGAAAATGTTAAAGTAAACAAAGAAAGCAAAACTCTTGCTACAATCACATTCCAGAATTTCTTTAATAAATACGCTAAAAAAGCAGGCATGACAGGTACAGCGCAGACGGAAGAAGCTGAGTTCAGGAATATATACAATATGGACGTTGTGCAGATACCTACCAACCTTCCTGTTATAAGAAAAGACCTTACAGATATAGTTTATAAAACCCAAAGGGCAAAATTTAAAGCAGTTGCCAACGATATAGAGCAGACCCACGCAAAAGGTCAGCCTGTGCTTGTAGGCACAATTTCAATAGAAAAATCTGAAGAATTAAGCTCCATTCTTAAAAAGAGGGGCATACCGCATCAGGTGCTTAATGCCAAATATCACGAAAAAGAAGCTGAAATAGTAGCTCTTGCAGGTCAGAAGGGCGCTGTTACAATAGCCACAAACATGGCTGGGCGTGGTACTGATATTAAGCTGGGCGAAGGCGTAAAAGAGCTTGGCGGTCTTAAAATAATAGGTACTGAGCGCCATGAGTCAAGACGAATTGATAACCAGCTTAGAGGCCGTTCAGGTCGTCAGGGCGACCCAGGCGAGTCAAGATTTTATATCTCCCTTGAGGATGACCTTATGCGCCTTTTCGGCGGTGAGAAGACTATGAAAATAGTAGAGACTCTTGGTCTTGATGAAGATGACCCTATTGAAAATTCAATGCTCGGCAAGGCTATTGAAAACGCCCAGAAGAAAGTGGAGGGCAACAACTTTGCAACCCGTAAACATCTTCTTGAGTACGACCAAGTTATGAATGAGCAGAGAGAAACTATTTACGGCGAAAGAAGAAGAGTGCTCTTTGGCGAAAATCTCCGTGACAGCGTTATTAACATGATTAAAAATGTCATAGATTCAGCTGTTGAAAAGAGCGTAGGTTCTTCAACATATCCTGAAGAATGGGATTTAAAATCGCTTAATGAGTATTTGCTGCCTATTATGCCTGTAGAGCCTGTTAAGCTTTCAGATGAGGATTTAAAATCAATTACAAAAGAAAAGCTTGAGGAAAGGATATTTGAAAACGCAAAAGCTCTTTATGAGGCAAAAGAGAAAGAAATTAACGCTACTGCCGAAGAAGGCGAAAAAGAAGAACGTATGCGCGAGCTTGAAAGATATATTATGCTCCGCGTTATAGACCAGAAATGGATGGACCATATAGACGATATGGACCAGATGAGACAGGGCATAGGTCTTCATGCCTACGCGCAGAGGGACCCGCTTATTGAATATAAATACGTAAGTTTTGACATGTTTGAGGAGCTTAATATGAATATCCAGATTGAAACTGTAAGAGCGCTTATGCATGTTAGAATAGTTCAAAAGCCTGTAGAGCTGAAAGAAGAAGAAAGGCAGACATTTACAAACAAAGACGATACGCTTAAAAAAGAGCCTAAAAAGAATGCTGATGCAAAGGTTGGCAGGAACGACCCATGCCCTTGCGGAAGCGGCAAAAAGTATAAACACTGCTGCGGCAAAAACGCTTAATTAAATGCAGTGAATTTATAAAGGCAATTAAAGAAAGTTTTAAAAACTGCGCAGGATATATAACTAAAAAATCCGCCCGTACAAACGGTCGGAT
Source organism: uncultured Clostridia bacterium (assembly GCA_944383885.1). GTDB lineage: Bacteria > Bacillota > Clostridia > Lachnospirales > Anaerotignaceae > Neoanaerotignum_A. The sequence goes on from CALWRF010000030.1 coordinate 34,131, forward strand.
TTTTGCCTGTAACAGTGTTAGAATAATAAAATAATACACAAATAAAGGGAGTTGAAAAAATGTTTGAGCTTGACCAGATAAGCAATGAGCTTTCGGCTTATAACGAAAAATTAGAGGAAATGGGGAATTTACTTTGACATCGCTAATTCAAAGGAAAAAATAAAAGAACTTGAGGAATTAGCGGCAGACCCTGACTTTTGGAACGATATGGAAAAGAGCAAAAAAGTGCTTAAACAGACAAGCGCTCTAAAAGCTAAGGTTGAAGGCTACGAAAACCTTGTAGGGCAGTATGAGGATATTAATACACTTATAGAAATGGGCAACGAGGAAGAAGACGAGGAGATAGTAGCTGAAGTAAAGGAACTTAAAGAGGAATTTATATCAAAGTATAACGAACTTAAAATAAGCACGCTTCTTGACGGCGAATACGATAAGGAAAACGCTATTGTTACACTCCATGCAGGAGAAGGCGGTACAGAGGCGTGCGACTGGGTAAGCATGCTCTTTAGAATGTACACCAGATGGGCAGAGAAAAAAGGATTTGATGTGGAAACACTCGACTATCTTGAAGGCGATGAGGCAGGCATTAAATCTGTTACTATCCAAGTAACAGGCGAAAACGCCTACGGATACCTTAAAAGTGAAAAAGGCGTTCACAGACTTGTAAGGGTTTCGCCTTTTGACTCGGCAGGCAGAAGACACACATCTTTTGCTTCATGTGATGTAATGCCTGAAATTGACGATGATGTAACTATAGAAATCAATCCGGACGATATAAGGGTAGATACTTATCGCTCCAGCGGCGCCGGCGGACAGCATATCAACAAAACATCTTCTGCTATTCGTATTACTCACTTCCCTACAGGAATTGTTGTTCAATGCCAGAACGAAAGAAGCCAGCACAGCAACAAGGATACGGCTATGAAAATGCTTAAAGCCAAACTTTTGGAGCTTAAAATAGAAGAGCAAATGAAAAAGCTTGCGGAAATCCGCGGTGTCCAGAAGGAAATAGGCTGGGGCAGCCAGATTAGAAGTTATGTATTTATGCCTTATACCCTTGTTAAAGACAACCGGACAGGCGAGGAAACAGGTAATGTTCAATCTGTTATGGACGGAAACATTGATAACTTTATAAACGCCTACCTGAGCTGGATACACAGCTGATTTTAATGAGGTTTTGAAATGAAGGAAATTAAAATAAGCCAAAAAGAGGAAAACCAAAGACTGGATAAATTTCTGCTTAAATACTTTAACAAAGCGCCTAAGTCATTTATATATAAAATGCTTAGGAAAAAGCGTATTAAGTTAAACGGCGCTAAAGCCGCAGGCAGTGAAATAATAACAAACGGCGATATTTTAAGTCTGTACCTTTCAGAAGAAACAATGGATTCTTTTATGGAGGCAAAAGAAGTCAGCAGGGCACAGAGGCATTTCGGCATTGTATATGAAGATGATAATTTGCTTATTGTGTCAAAACCAGCAGGTCTTTTAACCCACCCGCAAAGCCCTCAGGACAAAGAAACGCTTATAGACCAAATATTATACTACCTTTACGAAAAAGGCGAATACAGCGCAGATAAAGAGGCTTCTTTTACACCTGCTGTATGCAACAGGCTGGATAGGAACACAGGCGGTATAGTAATAGCCGGCAAAAATTTGCAGGCTGTTCAGGCAGTTAACAAGGCTATTGCCCAAAAGCGCATACAGAAGTTTTATGTTACAATGGTGCGCGGCGAGTTAAACGAAAGCAAAGAGTTTTACGGTTATCATGTAAAAGACGAGAAAACAAATACGGTTAAAGTGCTTAAAAAAGAAACACCGAATGCAAGCGCCATTTACACCAAAGTTAGACCTTTAAAAGTAAAGGACGGATTTTCACTTTTGGAAGTTGAGCTTATAACAGGCAAAAGCCACCAGATTAGGGCTCATCTTAAAGCAATGGGGTATTCTGTTGTAGGCGACAGGAAATACGGCGATGAACGCGTAAATAAAAGGGTAAGGGAAAAATTCGGATTAAACAACCAGTTTTTATACGCCTGCCGTGTGGTATTTAACGAAAAAGACGGTTATATATCATATCTTTACGGAAAGGAATTTTCATCTAAACTGCCAGATAATCTTGAAGTGGTAAAAAGGGCATATTTTGATTAATAAAAAGTGAGGAATACAAATGAAAGCTATAATACTTGTAGCAGGATACGCCACAAGGCTTTATCCATTAACACTTAATACACCAAAGGCGCTTTTGCCTATAAACGGCAAGGCTATTGTTGATTATATTGTTGACCAGATACAGACAATAGATGCCATAGATGAGATATATGTTATTACTAACCATAAATTCGCGGACCAGTTTGATTCATGGGCAGATACACATACAAGCAAAAAGCCTTTGACAATAATAGACGACGGCACTGTTTCTGAAGAAACAAGGCGCGGAGCTATAGGGGATATATTATATATAATAGAGCGCGAAAAAATTGATGATGACGTTATGATAATAGCCGGCGACAATTATTTTACATACAGCCTTGAGGATTATTATAACTTCTTTGTAGAAAAGGACAGCGACTGTGTATGTGTTAAGGCTTTTGACAACAAGGAAATGCTTAAACAGTTTGGTATTGCCCTTTTGGACGATGAGTCGAAGGTTATTGATATTGAAGAAAAACCGGAAAACCCTAAATCAAACAATGTAGTTTATGCCACATATATTTATAAAAAAGAGACGGTGCCTCTTTTTAAAAAATATATTGATGAAGGCAATAAACCTGATGCTCCGGGCAACTTTGTTGTATGGCTCCATACAAGAAAGCCTGTTTATGCCTATAAGTTTAATGAGGAATGTTATGATATAGGCACGCCTGAGAGCTATAAGTTTGTATGCGGTTTATTTAAAAAATAATTATCTGATATTTGAACAATAAAAAAAGCCCTTTGGGCTTTTTTTATTGTTCAAATATTTTATTAATTACTGTAAAAAAAATCGTTTTGGCTTTCAGGCATGAATAAAAACACAGACTCATTTTTGTATATAAATGTATTTAACAGAAATGCAACAAGAGCCAAATGCAGTATTAAAGAGAGCGCAAATATTATTTTAAAGCTCCATTTACGGTTTTTGTGATGAAAAAGATACATTGCGGCAAAACCGCCTATTGCGCCGCCTAATAAAGAAAGGATAAAAAGAGTTGACTCAGGTATACGCCACAAACCCTTAACTGCTTTAGCCTTATCAATTGCCATAGCCAGAAACAATATAACATTAATGGCTATATAGTAGGTTAAAATAATTTTTACAAGCATTTTACTTTACTACGTTTCTCCAGTCAAGGTCGCCGCGGTCTAAAGCAAGAAGCAGTATTTCAGCTGTTGCCAGATTGCTGGCTAAAGGTATATTGTGTATGTCGCAAAGCCTGAGTATGCTGTTAATACTTGGCTCATAGCTTTTTTGTGATACTGGATCACGTAAAAATATTACAAGGTCTATATCATTACTTGCCACTTGGCTGCCTAACTGCTGTTCACCGCCAAGGGGACCTGCTAAATATTTGTGTACTGTAATGTTAGCCGCTTCTTCCACAAGGCGACCTGTTGTACCTGTAGCGTACAATGTATGCTTTGACAATATGTGCCTGTACGCGATACAGAGATTTTCCATGAGTTTCTTTTTGTTGTCATGCGCTATTAATGCTATATTCACTTATTTCAAACCTCCTCAAATAAAGATTTAGAGCGTTTAAGACCTATATTAAGCACAAGTCCTATAGACGCCATATTAGTCCACATAGAGCTTCCTCCATAGCTTACAAAAGGCAGTGACATACCAGTATTTGGCAGTATGCCGGTAGCTACGCCTGTGTTTACAAATGTCTGAAAAGCTATCATGCCCGCTATTCCGGCTGCTACGAGCTGAAGAAAACTGTCCCGGCAGTTCATTGCCGTTAATGCACATCTGAAAACTATAAAAAACTGGAAAACTAAAACACCGACACAGCCAATAAACCCAAATTCCTCACCTATTACTGAAAATATAAAGTCGTTATACGGCTCTGGGAGGTAGCTGAGCTGGTTTAATGTGCCCTCATAAAGACCTTTGCCCATTAACTGCCCTGAACCAATAGCGCTTATGGATTTAAGTGTTTGATAGTAATTATCAGGGTCGGCTTCCGGCTTAAGAAATGTGAGTATACGTGTTATCTGGTGCGGACGCAGTATTTTATCTATTATAACAGGGTCCTCGCGCAGTATATCCCAAATTACGAAAAGCAGTATTGGTATTATAATGGCAAAAGCTATGCTGATATATTTATAATCCAGCCCGGCGACAAATATCTCAACAGCCAGTATGGCTATTAAAACAAGGCTTGCCGAAAGAGATGGCTGTTTTTGTATAAGCACTAAAGGTATAGCGGTAAATACGCATACTTTCAAAAGTATATTTTTATTATTAATCCTTTGCCTGTTTTTGTCAATAACTTTTGCCAGGCAAAATATCATTATAAGTTTTGAAAACTCCGATGGCTGTATGCCTACCGGTCCAAAATATATCCAGCGCGTAGCGCCGTTAGCCGAGTGACCTACAAGCAGCACCGCTGCAAGCAAAAGCACATTCAGCACATATATTTGTTTGTATAACCCGGCAAAAAAATCAATATTAACATAGGCAGCTGCAAACATAATAAATATGCCTACTATTACCCATGCTATCTGGGAGTAATAGGTGGACCGGCTTTCACCTAAGTTGATGTGTGTAGCCGAGCCTATACATATTATGCCGAATATTGAAAGAGCTATTACAGCGCCTATAAGCCACCAGTCAAGGTTTTTAAATCTTTTTAAACGCATTTGTCATATTCTCCGATATTAAAAGGCAGGCTGAGCCCTTTAGCCAGTCTGCCTGAATTAACTGTCTTTTAGTTTGCATTCCTTCGCATACTTTTAATAGGAATATTGGCGTAAAGTACGGGAACAGTACCGGAATTGTCTTCGGAACGTGTCTGAGTTATATTTATATCAAGCTCATCTTCATCTATTTCCATATAGTTGGATATTACTTTTATAATATCGCCTTTAAGCATTTCCAGTACTTGTGACGAACAGTTTACGCGGTCATGAACAAGAACAAGCTTAAGCCTGTCTTTTGCCACTGTACCGGAGGAAGGTTCTTTCTTTTTAAGAAAACTGAATAAATCAAACAGATCCATTTTAATCACTCCTGTCGAAAACTATATAAATCCCGAAATATTAGAAATGAACCGGGAAATTTGTTTTATGGCATAAGGCTGTGAATCAGCCTTTATGGAATAATTTTTTAAGCTTGTTCATAAAAGTTTCTTCCTGTTTAAATTCCATGAAAGGCACATCATTGCCTAATATTCTTTGTGTTATGTTGCGGTAAGCCTGTCCGGCTTTTGAGTTTTCAACTGTAACAGCAGGCTCGCCTTTATTTGTCTGTACTACTATTGATTCATCATCAGGCACAACGCCTATTATGTCTATAGCGAGTATTTCTGTTACATCGTCTAAACTCATCATATCGCCTCTGTCAACCATGTCAGGACGCACCCTGTTAAGTATAAGCGATGGATTTGTAAGCTCGTTTGCCTCAAGAAGACCTATTATCCTGTCGGCATCTCTTACAGCTGATACCTCAGGCGTTGTAACTACAAGCGCACGGTCCGCACCGGCTATGGCGTTTTTAAAGCCTTGTTCTATACCGGCAGGGCAGTCAATAATTATGTAATCAAATTCTTCTTCTTTAAGGTTTTCACAGAGCTTCTGCATTTGCTCAGGAGAAACAGCGTCTTTGTCCCTTGTCTGAGCCGCCGGCAGAAGATAAAGCCCTGCGTAGCGCTTGTCTTTAATAAGAGCCTGTTTAAGCCTGCATTTTCCTTCTACAACATCAACAAGGTCGTATACTATTCTGTTTTCAAGACCCATTACAACATCTAAGTTTCTAAGACCGATATCAGCGTCTACAAGTGCTACTTTTTTGCCCGATATTGCAAGGCCGCAGCCTAAATTGGCGGAAGTTGTTGTTTTGCCAACACCGCCTTTTCCGCTTGTTATAACTATTACTTCTCCCATTTGTTATCCTCCCAGCATTTTAAGCTTATATTGCCAAGTTCTGATTAAAATCAAATATTTCGGTTTATTATTTACAAATAATTCTATATAAATCTATATTAACAAATATGTAAATAATTTGCATTAGTTTTTTATAGCAAATTTTAAAAATAAATAATATAATTCGACTAAAAATTACAATATATTATACATAACCCCATAAAAAGATACACAAAAACAGTATAATTATTCAAAAGGAGAAACGTATATTTTACCGTCTTCCACATAAGCGTATTCCGGCTTGCGGTTTACTTTGGAATCGCCGTCAGGAAATCTTGTTATAATATTGCCTATCCTAAGCTGAACAGGTATAAGGTTTAAGGCAAATACAAAAGCGTCTGTACTGCCTTTGCAGCCCGCATGGGCTATGCCCTTTAAAGCACCTAATATAAGTATATTGCCTGTAGCTTTTACTTCGGCGCCGGGGTTAACGTCGCCTAAAATTACAAGGCTTCCGTCATATTCCATAAACATGCCGCTTCTGAGGTTGCCTTTATGGAATTTTGTTGCATGTTCCTTTATTGAAAACTCTTTTTCTATTAAGCTGCTTATTTTTTCCTCTGTAACGCTTTGACTCACGCTGTCTTTTGAGTTTTCGGTATTATCAGCATTCACGTTGTTTGACTGCGCCTCATTTTCAGCCTCTGCCTTTTCAATTATTTTTTCAACAGACTGTCCCTTTTGGCTAAGACCTATATCAGGGCTTTCGTCCTCAAGGGGAGAGTTATTTTTATCTTTATCCGTTACAAAAGTAATCATATATAAAATCTCCTCCATAATATATTTGTTTATATTATACTGTTATTGTCAAATAACTTCAAGTTTTAGGGCATTTTGAGGTATTTTGTTTAATTGCTTATTTATTCTGCCAAAGAAATATCCATATAGCTGTTTTCAGGCTCATAGTTTAAGCCCATGTATTCGCCTATTATTTCCCTGCCGACTACAGCCGCAGGAGAAGATGACGCTTCGCCGAAAGGTATCATTACAGTTATGGCAATCTGTGGGTCTTCGTAAGGCGCAAAGCCTACAAACCATGTATGCGAGCTTCTTGAAAGACTCTCCTGCGCTGTGCCGGATTTAGCCGCCACATTAACAGGGAAATTACGGAACACATTCCTAAGTGTGCCTTTTGGTCCGTTTGTAACAAGAAGCATGCCTTCATATACAGCTTCAAGATTTTCAGGAGCGATTTCAATCTGCTGCTCTATTTCAGGTTCTTTTTGGAGCGTAATTTCGCCGTTTGAAGCCTGAACCTTGTCTATTACATGGTATTTATAGCGTGTGCCTCCATTTGCGAGGGTTGCTATATATTTTGTCATAACAGCCGGAGTAAAGTTGTTTACGGACTGACCTATAGCGGCTCTTATTGTATCGCCGTCTGTCCAGCGGGTCTGGCTTGTTGTAGCGTCAGGGTTCTGCCATTTTATTGTTTCTTCTTTATATTCAGGAGAAGCCATATTTGATGCGCTTTCTTCAAGCTCTATGCCTGAAACGGTATTAAGCCCGAAAGCTTCCATGTATTGGTTAAGCTTTGCTATGCCTTCCTCTGTTGAGCTTTCATCACTGTTTCCAAGGCGGTAAGCCGTTTCATAAAAGAAATAGTTGCATGAAACTTCCAACGCCTCTGAAACATTAATAAAACCGTGAGTATATCCGCTTGAGTAGCTCCAGCATCTTGCGTAAGGTGTTCCGGCTTTTGTAAAGCTTCCCAAGTCGCGTATAGTGCTTAAAGGCGAAATAACACCTGTTTCAAGACCGGCGATTGCCGTTACCATTTTAAATGTGGAGCCGGGCGCTTTTTTCTGTTTAAGCGGACGGTTTACAAGCGGTGTTGTAGGGTCATTCAACAGTTTGTTGTAATAATCGTTATCAAAGTTATTTACAAGCCTGTTGTTGTCGTAAGACGGATATGTTACAAGGGCAAGCACCTCGCCTGTATCAACGCTTGACACTACTACTGAGCCGGAGCAGGGGTCAAGATTTGTCTGAGAAGGGTGAAGCTCCCGGCTTTCGAGTTTTTCTATTATAACGGAAAGAGGGGAGCGCCTGCCGTTTTTAATGCTGTTTATATATTCCTCATCACCGGTTAATAAGCTCTGTTCAAAAAGCAGCAAAGTCATATCTCTTGTGGATATGGTCCCGTTTTCTATGCCGGATGTTATAACAAGCTTAGCTGTATCAGAAGCGTTTTCGTCTTCCGGGTTAAAGTCTGGATACTGTGCTTTAATCATATTATATATATTTTTTGAGATATCATCTTGTGAAGAATATATTTTGCTTAAAGATATATTATTGCTGTTTACCATTGATATAAACAGCTCTTTTAAAGATATAGGGTTATCTTTGGAGCTTGTAGCCTGAAGTTTATTTATAAGCGTCTGGGCTAAAGCCTCCTCAAGGTAATTGTAAGAGGCTATTTGAAGCTCTTTGTCTATGGTTAAAAATACGTTGCTGCCGGAAACAGGTTCTTTTGTTTCAATAGTGTTTATCCTGCGGCCGGAAGCGTCTACTTCTACGAGGCTTTCTCCGTCCTCGCCTCTTAAATCAAGTTCAAAGAGGTTTTCAACTCCTATTTTGCCTATAATATCATTGGCGGTATAGCCGTATTCCTTAAACTTTTCATATTCAGTGTCGTTAATTTTTCCTATATAGCCGATTATATTTGAAAAATATTCTCCGTCAGGATATTCCCTTAATGAATCGGTATATATTGTAACTCCGGGAAACTTGCCGTTATTTTCCTCAATGGAAGCTACTGTTTCGTCCTTAACATTAATAGCAACTGTTATCGGCTGGTATTTCCTGTAACGCATTAAATAAAGGGAATAGCGTATAGCTATGGCGTCGCGTTTTATATCGTCTGAAAGACACTGCGGAATTTCAAAAAAGTCTATTAAATATTCCACGGTTTCATCTGCCGTATAGCCGTACTGCTCTTCATCCATGGCAATACTCTGTTTAAATGACTGTTCTTTAGACTCATTTCCGTCGAATAAAAAAGCATAAGGCTTCGTCTGGCTTATAGGCAGGTCATCGCTTATTGTTTCGCCGTTGGCATTTAAAATATCTATAAGTGAAAGTATCATTAAATTTTTATCAGAACAGCTTATGCTTAATGTTATAAACTTACGTTCCTCGTCTTCTGTAAGACCTTCAGGGACTTGGTATTCTTCCAAAAAATAATCATATAACTCATCGGCAGTATATTTTGCCTGTTTTTTGCTTAATCCTATGGAGTCTTTCCATGCAGTTTCTTCTTCCTCAGATGAAAAAGTGAAGCTTTTAGGATTAGTTTTAGTTATAGGCAGCGTATCTGTTATGGAATCGCCGTTGGATTTTACAAAGTCAAGTATTGACTTTGGGCGGTTTGATAAAGGCGCAGTTACGCTGTCATCGAATTTTATAGAAAAAGCCGCCTCGTTTACAGCAAGTGGGCGGCCGTACCTGTCGTAAATCATGCCGCGGGAGGCAGGAATAGTTATATTCTGCATAACACTTGTTGTAAGGTCCTGCTGATAAGTTTCTCCATGAACTATCTGCAAAGCAAAAAGGCGTATTACTATAAATGTAAAAAGCACAAATACGCCTGAAAGCATTATAAATATACGGCTTTTGGTAAATTCAGTTATGCGTTCAAAAAATCTTTTCATAAATTTTATTCACCACAAATTTTTACTTAATACTAAAAAGCTTGCGTTTATGTTTCTCGGACTTTTCTATCCAGTCGTTTATTGAAAAGAGCAGGCGGTAAATTATTATGGATACAACTGCTGTGTATACTGCTTCAGGCAGTATAATGTTAACCAAAAAGTAGAAGTAGTTCAAATATCCGTCAAAAAACGCGCCGGTAAAAAATACAGCGCTTTCATATATCAGTGTGCCTGTAAAGCAGAGAAAAACCGGAAGGGCATAATTTTCCCTGTAATAATTATGATTAAACCTTCCGGTTATGTAGCCACTTAAAACGCCTAAAAGAGCGTAATACCCCAATGAATTGCCGAAAAAAATGTCCTGCAAAATTCCTGCTCCAAAGCCTGTTAAACAGCCTTCAAGACGACCTCTTAAAAGGGCAATTGAAATTATAACGGCAAGAGCCGTATTTGGTATAACCGAGTTAATTCTAAAATATTGCAGTACTGTGCTTTGGAAAATTAAGTTAAAAAGCAGTACTATAAATATAATAACGGCTCTTTTCATTATTCATCACCTGCTGACTGATTTTGCGTATCGGCTGAAGAGGGCGTCTGCTGTGTTTCTTCAGACAAAGATGAGGTCTGGGCAAAACTGTCTGTAATTACAAGAAGTGTGGATATATGCTTAAAATCCACTGACGGTTCTATAACAGCGTATTTTGTAAGACCGTTTTCATCAGTTACTACTTCATTAACATAGCCTATGGTAATGCCCGAAGGGTAAATGTCGCTTAAATAAGAAGTAACTATTTCATCGCCTTTCATTATTTCACTTTCGGCATCAATATATTCCATTTTGCAAAGACCATCATTCATAAGGGTATAATCGCCCTTAACTACACCTAAATCACCTGTCCTAAGGCTCATGGCTGAAACAGAAGAACGGCTGTCCAGTATAGACTCAACTTTGGAATAGATATACCCGCATTCAGTTATCCTGCCCACAAGACCGCCTGCGTCGGTAAGCGCCATATCAGGTGCTAAACCGTCTTTTGTACCTTTATCAATTGTAAAAGTAAGAAACCAGTTGCCCGGGTCTTTTGCTATTACATTTGTGCCTGTTGTTTCATAGTCAGGATATTTTTGGGATATATCCAAAAGCGCTGAAAGACGTTTATTCTCTTCTTCATACATTGAAAGACGCTTATTTTCAGCTTCCAAAAGCTCAACTTGCGCCTTTAATTCCTCATTTTCAGATGTAATATCCGTTTCGTCCCTAAATGATGATATTTTATCTGAAAACCATGAGCTTACGCTTGTGGATATGTTCTGTGCCGGTGTTACTATAAAGCCTAATATATTATCTATAGGCGTAGCCTTGCTTTTTCTGCCTACAGTAAAAAAGGCAAGTATTATAAGCAAGGCTATTACCAGATATAAAATTTGTTTTTTGTAAGTGTTAAAAAAGTTCACTCTTTAGCACTCCTTGTTACATTCTGAGTTTTTTAGGGGAAACAAGGACTTTGCGCAGTGTGTCTATATGCTCAAGAACTATGCCTGTACCCATTACAACACAGTTTAAAGGCTCATTTGCTATGTGCACCGGCATGCCTGTTTCGTTTGTAATAAGCTGGTCAAGACCGGAAAGCAGCGCGCCGCCGCCTGTAAGAGTAATGCCAAATTCCATAATATCTGCGGCAAGCTCAGGAGGGGTAGCCTCAAGAGTCTGTTTAATGCAGTCCACAATGGCTGTAATAGGCTCTGAAATAGCCGTGAGTATTTCGTTTGATGTAATGGTAATTGTTTTAGGAAGACCTGATACAAGGTCGCGACCGCGTATATCCATTGTTTCTTCCTCACTTTTAGGGAATGCGCAGCCGATTTTTATTTTAATTTCCTCAGCTGTTCTTTCGCCTATGGCGAGGCTGTATTCTCGTTTAATATATCCTATTATATAAGAGTCAATTTCATCACCTGCAACACGGAGCGATGTGCTTGTAACTATACCGCCAAGGGAGATAACAGCAACCTCGCTTGTACCGCCGCCTATATCAACAACCATGCTTCCTGTAGGTTCTTCAACAGGAAGACCGGCGCCTATGGAAGCTGCCATTGGTTCTTCTATAAGGTAAGCGTCGTTGCTTTTTGCCCCTGCCGCAACGGAAGCTTCCATAACGGCGCGTTTTTCAACTTCCGTAACGCCTGAAGGCACACATATAACAACCCTTGGTTTAGGTCCGAACATTGAACGGGCGTAAGCCTTATCTATAAAGTATCTGAGCATTGCCTGCGTAATGTCGAAATCAGCTATAACGCCGTCTTTCATTGGTCTGATAGCGACAATATTTCCCGGCGTGCGGCCTATCATATCTTTGGCTTCGTTTCCTACTGCCAGAACTTCCTTAGTAAGTGTATTTATAGCTACAACCGATGGCTCATTAACAACTATGCCTTTGCCTTTAACATATACAAGGGTGTTAGCTGTTCCAAGGTCGATTCCCATATCTCGTGCAAACATTCAAATTCCTCCTGTGGGTAATCATAAGATTTTAATTGACTGTGTAATTTTAAAAATTAAGTTTTATTTTTTCTAAAGTTAAATGTTAGTTAAAAATCCACAGGAAATCCGCAAGAAACCAGTTAGTGACTATTTGGAAATCCATTGGAAATTTGTATAAAATACCACACTAATATAATAACTCCAAAAAAAATGTTTTTCAATAGAAACACCGTTTTGACTTAAAAGCTTAAAAGTAATTTAACAATTTATACATTAATTGTTAAAATTAAGAACTTTGATTTAATAATTATGATTTATAATACTGTTTTTTTTATACATTAAATTAAAATTTTTGGATTTTAACCGCATATTAAATTTTATAATAGATTTTGTAAAATTCAATAGTAAATTTTAAATTTAAGAATAAAAAAGCGGAAAACTGATGTTTTCCGCTTAAAAACATATTATTTCCAGAAATCTGTAATATCAATGCCATGGTCTTTAAGAGCTCTGTACAATATTGAAACAGGAAGCCCTATTACTGTTTCAGGTGTGCCCTTAATGTGGTCTATAAATATGGAAGCCTTTCCCTGTATAGCGTATCCGCCGGCTTTGTCGGTATATTCGCCTGTTGAAAGATATTTTTCTATCTCTTCTGTAGAAATAGGATTAAAACATACTTCCGCAGCATCAACATAAGATTCAAATTCACGGTTACCGTTTTCGTCTATAAAAAACACAGTAATGCCGGTGTAAACAGTATGGTTTTTGCCGCTGAGAAGGCGGAGCATTGAAGCAGCTTCATCATGGTTCTGCGGTTTGTTTAATATTTTTCCCAGATAGGTAACTACAGTATCAGCGCCTATTACAACAGCAGGACCTTCTGTATTTTCAGCTACAGCTGAAGCTTTGCGGTGTGAAAGTATTTTAACCCACTCATAAGGCGATTGTTCAAGTTCCATATATTCTTTGGCGCCGCTCGGAATTACTTCAAATGGAATGGAAAGTCTTTCAAGTATCTGTCGTCTTCTTGGAGATTGCGAAGCAAGAATAATTTTATACATAATACCGTCTCCTTGTATGTTTAAAATTATGATTTAATACATTTGCCGTTTATAAAAATTTATATATTACGGCAGCTATAAAAAAGCCTATAAGACCGGCTATTGTTATTTTAACAGTAAAAGCAAACTGTAAAACAATAACACCTATGTCAAGTATAAAAGGCGATGTAATGCCGAAGGATTTACCGTAGCCAAGCCACGAAAATGAAGGGATTCTGCCAAACATATCCCCTATAAACCCTCCTAATACAATGCCAGCTATAAGAAGCAGTATAAGAACAAGAGTGCTTTTGTTTTGTAGTTTCCTCATAATCCACCTCCGGTCTGAGCTTTTGCTCAATAGATATTTTAATAGAAAAGACTCAAATATTCAATAGAATTTATTATATTAAAAAAATATTATAGAAATTGCTGTAATTAAGCTGTATATAAATAAATTAAAAAAACAATAAGCGCCTAAATTTATAATAAATGAAAAATATTATCTTTAACCTGTGTTGACAAATAACAACTAACGTGTTACTATCCATATAGTTAGTTTACACTAATAAGAATTATCTTAAACTAATAACGGAGGTGTTTATTTATGTCTTACTTTGAGGAACAGCTTATTTTGCATGCTTCGCCTGTTATAAGCGGCTTAAAAGCGTCAAATATGTTTTCAATACCAATAAAGGCGGCAGGCAGCGTTAGGAATGATTTTTGCACTTACTGCAAAATTTTATCTGAAAAAGGCATTAAAATGCGTTTTTTATATGCTTTAGCCGATAAAGTTCATGTTTTTGTCTATAATGTAAAACTTATTAAAGAAATAATAAGCGACTCAAATGTTAAGGCATTTTTATTAAAATGCGGTTATCCGCCTAAAAGCAGTATAACGGATATGATTAATTTTTTGAAAGTCAGAATAAACAATAATAAAAGCTTTCCGCATGAAATAGGGTTTTTCTTTGGATATCCAAAAGACGATGTATTTGAGTTTATATATAATGACGGCAAGAATTATAAGTTCTGCGGCTGTTGGAAAGTGTATACCAATGAATCAAAAGCCGTTGAATTGTTTAGTTTATACAAAAAAATACGCGACAGCTATTTAACCATGGCAAAATCAGGCGTACCGGTAAGGAAAATAATATCGGCTGCATGATTTGTATATAATTTAAAGGAGGATTGCAAATGGCAAAAGCAGCAGTAATTTATTGGAGCGGCAGTGGGAACACTGAGGCTATGGCAAATGAAATTTATGACGGAATGAAAGCGGGCGGTTTAGACTGCGAGCTTTACAATGTGTCTGATTTTAAAGGCAATATTGCTGACTATTCCAAAATAGCTTTGGGCTGCCCGGCTATGGGTGATGAGGTTTTGGAAGAAAGCGAGTTTGAGCCGTTTTACAGCAGTATAAACATAGCTGGTAAAAAAATCGCAATATTCGGTTCTTACGGCTGGGGCGACGGGCAGTGGATGCGCGATTGGGCTAAAGACGCTTCTTCAAGAGGCGCAGCCCTTTTTGATGATGGGCTTATGGTAAACGGTGCTCCTTCCGGCAGTGAATGCAGGGATTATGGAGAGAGGTTTGCACAGTTTTAAAAAACAGGCAGTATACGTTTAATTAAAATCCGCATATCATATACTTATATAAAGCAGGCAGGCGCAGTTAATATGCGCCTGTTTATTTAGTTTAATATGTTTTAGAGGTTGTATTTTTTAAGTATACTTAATTAATAAAAAGCAATAAAAAAGACGGGAATTAACCCGTCTTTTTATTTAGAAATTATTCGCTCTTTGGCGCATCGTCTTTTTTAGCTTCTTCAGCGGCAGGAGCGGCAGCCTTTGCAGCAGCTTCTTCAGCAGCTTTTTTAGCAGCCATAGCTTCTGCTCTTTCATTCTTAATAGCGTGTTTTGGACACTTCATAGCACAAAGACCACAGTCTTTACACTTTGAGTAATCAATAACAGCTACGTTGTTTTCTACATGGATAGCGTCGAACTTACAGTTCTTTTCGCATATCTTACAGCCGATACATCCTGTTGAGCAGTTAGCGTTAACTTCTTTGCCAGCGTCTTTAGAGTTGCATCTAACAGCTGTTTTCTTTGATTTTGGTTTGAAAGCGATAAGTCCTTTAGGGCAAGCTTTAACGCATTTACCGCAGGATACGCATTTTTCTTCATCTACAACAGCTACGCCGTCTACAACAGATAAAGCGCCGAAATCGCAGACATTTACGCATGTGCCAAGACCAAGACAGCCGTAAGTACAGCCTTTAGAGCCGCTGCCTGCAAGCTGGGAGGCAAATACACAGTCTGAAATACCTTCGTATGTATATTTGCTCTTAGCGTTTGAGCAGGTACCGTTACATTTAACAAAAGCAACCTGCGGTTCAGTATCTGCAGCTTCAACACCCATTATGGCAGCTACTTTGTTAGCTACTTTTGAACCGCCTACCGGGCAGGCGTTAACAGGAGCTTTGCCTTCAGCAATAGCTGTGGCGCAGCCTGAACAGCCAGGGTAACCGCAACCACCGCAGTTAGCGCCAGGAAGAACAGATAATATTTCTCCTACTTTTGGGTCTTCTTCTACTGCGAATATTTTAGAAGCATAACCAAGGAAGCCGCCGAATACAACGCCTAAACCGGAAATGCTGGCAACTGCAGTTACTATATTAATGATTTCCATTATTTAGTTCCCTCCCTGATTAAAGTTTGATTAATCCCGAGAAGCCTAAGAAGGATACTGACATAAGTCCTGCGCCTATAAGGGCAAGAGGGAATCCGTCAAATGGCTTAGGGATATCGTTATAAGCAATTCTTTCGCGGATACCGGCAAAAAGCACGATTGCGAAAGCAAAACCGCCGGCACCACCAATACCGTTTACAATGGCCTCAATAAAGTTGTAGCCATTCTGCATGTTTGTAACAGCACATCCTAAAACTGCGCAGTTTGTTGTTATAAGAGGAAGGTAAACACCAAGTGCCTGATAAAGGGAAGGCGAACTCTTCTTAATAAACATCTCTATAAACTGAACGAGAGCAGCAATAACAAGGATGAACGCAATATTATAAAGATATTCAAGTCCAAGCGGAACAAGAATAAGGTTGTAAATGAGCCATGTAGCTGCGCAGGCAAGAACTATAACGAAAATAACCGCAATACCCATGCCGGCTGCTGTCTCAACCTTTTTAGAAACACCAAGGAAAGGACAGATGCCTAAGAACTGTGAGAATATGTAGTTATTTACAAATATTCCTGCTAATAACAATAATATTAATCGCATTTTTTCCCCTCCTATTATTCTTCTTCCTCAACTGGTTTTTTGCTGGCTATGCAGTGTTTGAATATAGCCATGAAAATACCAAGTGTGAAGAACGCGCCAGGAGCCATTATCATAAGAAGTGTCTTAGGGAATGCTTCCGGCATAATTGTCATTCCGAGTATTGTTCCTGAACCGAGGAGTTCACGAATAGCACCCATAATGGCAAGAACCATTGTAAATCCAAGACCATTGCCTAAACCATCGAAGAATGACGGCACAATACCGTTTTTAGAAGCAAAACCTTCAGCTCTGGCAAGGATAATACAGTTAACAACTATAAGAGGTATGAAAAGTCCAAGGGCGTCATTAATTGCAGGTAAGTATGCCTGTAAGAGAAGCTGTACTATTGTAACGAATGACGCGATAACTACGATAAAGCAAGGTATACGAACAGTGTCCGGTATAAACTTACGAAGAAGTGAAATAACAACATTTGAGCCTACAAGAACGGCTGTTGTTGAAAGACCCATTCCTAAACCGTTTATAATGCTTGTTGATGTTGCAAGAGTGGCGCACATACCGACAACCTGAATAAGAACAGGGTTATCGAATAAAATACCATCTCTTAAAACCTTAAGGTTTTTACTCATTACTGTGCACCTCCGTTTTCTGCTACCCAAGTAATAGCGTCGTTAACGCCTACTGTGACAGCTCTTGATGTGATAGTGGCACTTGTTATTGATTGAACCTGACCACCGTCTTTATCAACGGCAAGAGTACCGCTCATGCCTGTGTACTGCTCATAAAAGTCAGGGCTTGTAGCAAGGGCGCCAAGACCAGGTGTTTCTGAAAGAGAAAGTATTCTAACGCCTGTTACTGTGCCTGTTGTATCAACGCCGACCATCATCTGTATGCCGCCGCCGAAACCGTTTGATGTACAGCTTATAACATAACCCATTACATTGCCGCTGGAATCTTTACCAACTGTAACGCCTGTTACTGTACCGGATAAAGGAGCATCTGCCAATTCTTCAAACTGCGCGTCAGGAAGAACAGCAGCCATAGCTTCGTCTTGTGTTTTCTTAGCCTGAGCGGCTATAGGCGCCTTTGTAACCTCTGAACAAATACCAAGGCAAAGGGCACATACAAAACATATTACAAACAATCTAATTGCAGGTGTTGTTATCTGTTTCATGCTTTCTTCGCCTCCTTTGTTTTTGGAAGTGCGCCGAATATCTTACCTACTGTAAACCTGTCAATAAGTGGTACAGCAAGGTTAGAGATAAGTATTGAGTATGAAACGCCTTCCGGATAACCGCCGTAAACTCTGATAAGATATGTAATAAGACCGCAAAGGCAAGCGTATATTATCTGACCTTTAGGTGTCATAGGAGATGTGGTATAGTCTGTAGCCATGAATATTGCTCCAAGGAAAAGACCGCCTGTAAATATTTCGTATACAGGCATTCTTGTGCCATATCTGCCGAAAACAGCTGTAAGTATAAATACTACTGCTGTGTAAATAACTGGAATTCTCCAGGAAATTACTTTTTTAATTAAAAGATAGATAAAACCGATTACAAGAGCTATAGCGCATGTCTCACCTATACATCCGCCTATGCCGGAACCTGTTATTACCTGTGTAAGTGTAGGAAGACCAAGGTCTGATACAGCTGCGCCGTCTTTTAATGTTTTAAGAAGTGCTAAAGGCGTAGCTGTTGTAACACCGTCTACTGTCCATGTTGTCATGGCTGTAGGATATGATGCTAAAAGGAACGCTCTGGCAATAAGAGCTGGGTTAACAAAGTTCTGACCGATGCCGCCGAAGAGCTGTTTTGCTATTAAAATAGCAAATGCACTTCCTACAATAGGCATCCACCAGCTTGCGCCTACAGGTAAGTTAAGCGCAATAAGAAGACCTGTAACTACGGCACTCAAATCGTCTATTGTAACGGTTTTCTTCATTAATTTCTGATAAAGGTATTCAAAGAAAACGCTTGACACTATTGAAATAGCGATAAGAAGGAGCGCCTTAATACCGAAAAATACAATACCCATCACTGTAGCAGGAACAAGAGCTATTATTACATCGCGCATAATGCTCTGTACTGATTCGCTGGAACGGACGTGAGGGGTTGACGATACTACTATATTATCCATTATTTTTTCTCCCCCTTAATTACTTCTTAGCTTCTGCGGCTTTCTTTTCAGCTTCAGCTTTGGCTTTTGCTGCCGCTGCTGCCGCCGCTTTTTTGCCGGCTTCTATTTTCTTTGTTGCTCTTATGGACTGAGCAAGCTGTCTTTTAGCTGGACATTCGTATGAACAGCTGCCGCACTCAATGCAGTCAAGACCATGATTTGCAACAAAAGCCTCGCCATCGCCCCTGATAGCAAACTGGTTAAGCATAAACGGCTGAAGACCCATTGGACAGTGGTCAACACATTTAGCGCAACGGATACAGTTTCTCTCAGGCGGTATGTACGCCTCAGCCGGTGTAAGGCACAGAAGGGCTGATGATGTTTTTGTTGTTGCAACATCAAGAGTATACATAGTAGGTCCCATCATAGGACCGCCGGCTATCATTTTAGCTGGCTCTACTTTAAAGCCGCCTATCTGCTCCATAAGGTCTTTGAATGTCATGCCTACACGAATCTGGTAGTTGCCAGGATTTGCCGGAGCGCCGCCTGTAACTGTAACTACCCTTCTCATTATAGGTCTGCCTTCTGCTACGGCGTTGTAAATGCTGATGACTGTATCGACATTATCTACAATGCAGCCTACTGAAGCAGGAAGGGCGCCTGATGGAACTTCTCTTTTTGTAATAGCATAAATAAGGTGTTTTTCTGAGCCTTGAGGGAATTTTTTCTGAAGGGAAGCTACCTCAATGTTAGGTATGTCCTTTACCATATCGCTGAGAAGCTTTATAGCTTCAGGTTTATTGTCCTCAATGCCTATAACGCCTTTTGCGTTAGGATGGAGCTTAAGCATAATCTGAAGACCCTTTATAAGTCTTTCAGGCTGTTCAAGCATAAGACGGTAGTCGCATGTAAGGTAAGGCTCACACTCCGCGCCGTTTACAAGGATATAATCAATTTTTGTTCCCGGAGGCGGGGCTAATTTTACATGTGTAGGGAATCCGGCACCGCCGAGACCTACTACACCGCCGTTTTTAATTGCGGCGATTATTTCCTCATTTGTCATCTGAGTATAATCTCCGCCTTTCATGCCCTCGTACTCTGTCATTTTGCCGTCGTTTTTAATAACTACGGCAAGGCTTTTTGCGCCGCCAGGAGTAAGTACAGGTCTGATATCAGTAACTTCGCCGGATATACTTGAGAAAATAGGTGAGCAGATGAAGGCTTTTGCTTCGCCGATTTTCTGACCTACCTTTACATAGTCTCCTTTCTGGACGCATGGCTCACATGGGGCACCGATGTGCTGTGACATTGGGAAAAACAATTCGGAATTTTCCTTTGGGAGTATAACCTTAATGGCTTTGTCCTGTGTAAGGGCTTTGCCATCTGGCGGATGTACTCCACGTTTGAACGTTAAAGTTTGCATATTATCCCCCTCTGTTCTTGTGATTTTTACACATGAAAAAGTGTAAAGAATGTAAGGTTAAAAAGATTATAACTGCATAAGCAAAGGCGTGGAAAGGTACGTCCAACCGAGCCAAGCCCAGCTTATAATCAACATTTCTATTTTAATACAAAAACCAATATCCAACAACATATTTTTGTATTTTTTTAAAAATTTTTGCTTATTAAATTTATATGCATAAAACAGGCTTTTGTATTATTCAATTAGAGTTTACTATTTTTTTCTCATATTGTAAACGGAAATTTATGTAGTTGAAAAACAGTTTCACTTATAGTCAAAACAAAAAACTCTGTATGTCATGTTTTGAACAGCTGAGTTTTATTTTGTGCGATTTTGATATTTAATCAGTTGGCGGTTTGGGTTATAGGTAGTATAATAAATGTATATCCATGGGAGGTGAATGCAGTGAATCTTGTGCTTAATACAACCCAAAAGCTGCTTATAAGCCAGAAAATGCTTCAATCCACAACGATACTTCAGATGAGCACGGCTGAACTTATGGATTATGTAAACACACTGACTGAGGAAAACCCTGTACTTGAGGTTAAAAATAAATATGACTATGACCAGTTGCCCGCAGATGTTTTAAGAAGAAAAATTGAGTACCTTGATTCTTCCGACGAGCAAAACAGGCTGTACTACCGTCAGGAAAAAGACGATGAAGATGAAAACGACATGTGGAAGTTCCGTCAGGGCACCGAAGAGAGTCTTGCGGAATTTATTATAAGCCAGATAAATGTGCTTAAAATATCTAAAAAGGAAATGGCGGTATGCGGCTTTATAGCAGGCTGTCTTGATGAGTCGGGATATTTAAGGCAGACTGACGGGCAGATAGCAAAAAGCCTTAATATAACTGAATATGAGGCACAAAAAGCGGTTGGAATTGTGCAGAGCCTTGAGCCTGCCGGAGTATGCGCCAGAAATTTATCGGAATGTTTAGCGCTTCAGATTCAAAGACTGGGTATAGAAAATGATGTTTTAAACGCAATTGTAGAAAATTATCTTGAACTGGTAGGCAAAAACCAGCTCCAGCTTATAGCAAAAAAAATAAAAGCCGCTCTTGAGGAGGTAAGCGCCGCGGTAGGAATAATTAAAAACCTTAATCCAAAGCCGGGCAGCGGCTTCATATCCAGCGGCAGTGTGGAATATATAGTGCCGGATGCGGTAGTTACGGGCGGCAACGGTGAATACGCCGTAACGCTTAACGACTCTTTTTCGGCTGCGGTTAATATAAGCGGTTTTTATAAAGACATACTTAAAGGCGAAGGGGAAGGCGAGGCAAAGGAGTTTGTTCATTCTAAAATACGACAGGCGCAATGGGTTGTCAAATGCATCTCAAAAAGAAGGGAAACCCTTTATAACATTATAAGCGCTATTGTGCGTGAACAGACGGAGTTTTTTGATAAAGGCGAAGGGTATATAAAACCTCTTGCCTTAAATGACATAGCAGTTGAAGCCGGTATACATGAATCAACTGTAAGCCGTACAGCAAGGGGAAAATACATACAGTGCAGGCATGGGGTTTATCCGCTTAACTACTTTTTCAGGCAGGCGGCAGCTGAGGCTTTCGGTCAGGGTGTTACACAGGAAAAAATACAGGCGATGATAAAAAACCTTATAGACAAAGAAGACAAATCAGCGCCTTTAAGCGACAGAAAAATAGCAGAGGAGCTTCTTGCCATGGGCGTTGGCATATCCAGAAGAACAGTTGCAAAATACAGGGGAATAATGGGCATAAACGGCATAAGCGGCAGAAAATGCTGAGTATAAAGCTTTAAGCAGTTATTTTTAATGTTTTTATTAGCATATCGGAAAGCAGGATTTTGCTGGAAAAAAATTAAAAAAGTAAAAAAAGTTAAAAAACAGGTTTGGCAGTGTTAAAATTTATGCCTTGCCTGTTTTTTTGCGCTTGTTTTTAATTGATTAATCCCAGGTATCAGGAAGGGGCATGCGGCATAAGTTTAAAGGAAGGAATTAAAAAGGCGTGGTTTAATTTGGTTAGGAATATTAGAAAAACTTTTGCCGATGCATTTGAGCTTCCGGCTGAAGCCGTAAGCGCTATGCCTGTTGTTACTTTAACGGGGCAGGTAGAGATGATAATTGAAAATTACGGCGGCGTTGTTGAGTATTCATCTGAAAAAATAACGCTCGCAACAGCCTGCGGCGTATTGAATATTGAGGGCAGGGAACTTGATATAAAATATATGAATTCCCAATGCGTAACGGTTACGGGCGTTATATGCTCTTTTATGTTTGTTGAATAAAACGCCTTTAATAAGGAGGCTTTTGAAATATGTTCTCACCTGTATGGAATTATTTGAAAGGATATGTTATTATAAAGGCATCGGGCTTATCAGCCGGCAAATTTATAAATATGACGTCATATTACGGCATAAATCTATGGGATATAAAAAATGATGGCAAGGCGTATTATATAAAAGCCGACATAAAAGACGCCGATGAGCTGAAGGAAATTTCAAGAAAAAGCGGCTGCCGCACCGAAGTAATAAAGTATAAGGGTCTGCCTGTTTTAATAAGGAAGATAAAAAAAAGGAAGGCTTACGCTTTAGGCGCGTTTATATTTGCGGCGCTGCTTTATTTTTTATCCGGTTTTGTGTGGACTGTTAAAGTTGAAGGCAATTACAGAGTGCCGGCGGAAGATATAAAACAATTCTGCCGGCAAAACGGCATTTACCCCGGAGCATTAAAAAAGAATATAGAACAGGCAGATGCTGCGGAATTGATAATTGCAAATTTTAAGGATATAAGCTGGGCTTCTGTAAGCGTTAGGGGAACTGAGGCTGTAATCTCCGTAGCGGAAACAATACCGGAGGTCAAAATTATTGATAACTCATACGCATGTGATATAATATCCGATATGGATGGTATAATAGAAAATATAACTGTTATAAGCGGGACACCCCTTGTAAGGGCAGGTGATGTTGTAAAAAAAGGCGATGTGCTTGTTTCAGGCAGGCTTGAGATAAAAGACGGCGAAGAGGTAAAGGGAGAAAAATATGTTAAAGCTGAAGCCTACATACGCGCCCAAACAGTACATAAGCTTATTTTAAAGGTTAATTTAAACCAAAAAATCAAACAATATACCGGCAGAAGCACAAAAAAAGCAGAAATATGGCTTTTGGGCAAAAAAATTGAGATTGGCTTTGATACCGGATATAATAATTATGATAAAGAGCTTTTCAGCGACTTTAGTTTAAAAATAGGTGATTATAAAGCGCCTTTTTCAATAAAGGTATACAGTATTAATGAGTATGAAACTGTAACTAAGCGCATTACCGAAAATCAGGCTGAAAAAAAAGCGAGGGATTACCTTGAGGCTGAGGAAGAAGAACTTTTCGGCATTGAGTCTTATGTAACAGATGAAAAAATAAGCGGCAGTGTTCAAAAAGACAGCTATGTCTATACTGCATTTATTACAGTATCCCAGAAAATAGGTGTTGAAGACCGAGCCGGGTATAATAACGGTACTTTACGAGGTGAAAATAATTAGTGGAAAACGAAGCAGTATTTTCTGTTGAAAACAGTGAAATTTCAGCTGTTTTCGGACAGTTTGACAAAAATGTCAAAAAAATAGAAAAAGAGTTTGATGTAAAAATTGTAAACAGAGGCGACTATATAAAAATTAACGGTCAAGACGTAACAGGAGCAGCCAAAACAATAGAGTGCCTTATAAATTCAGTAAAAAACAATATAGAAATTACAGAACAGTCTTTAAACTACACAATAGATTCAATTAAAGAGCATAAGGAAGAAAACGCCGAAGGCATAGAAGGCATAGGAAGCGATATAATATGCCTTACGGTAAACGGTCGTCCCGTGCGTGCCAAAACAATGGGGCAGAAGAAATATGCCGACTCAATAAGAAAGAACACTGTTGTTTTCGGTATAGGTCCGGCAGGAACGGGAAAAACATATCTTGCCATGGCTCTTGCCATAAACGCCTTTAAAAACAACGAAGTAAACCGTATTATACTTACAAGACCGGCTATAGAGGCAGGGGAAAAACTCGGTTTTCTTCCAGGTGACCTGCAGCAGAAGGTAGACCCGTATTTAAGACCGCTTTACGACGCCCTTTACGAAATTATGGGCGCTGATAACTTTATTAAAAACATGGAAAAAGGTCTTATAGAAGTAGCGCCTTTGGCTTATATGAGAGGTCGTACGCTGGATAATGCCTTTATTGTACTTGATGAAGCCCAGAACACTACCCCGGAACAGATGAAAATGTTCCTTACAAGAATAGGTTACGGCTCAAAAGCCGTTATTACAGGAGATATAACGCAGATAGACCTTTCTGAAGGCAAAAAAAGCGGTTTAAGCGAAGCGGCGGAAATATTAAAAGGCATAGAAGGCATAGACATTATTACCCTTACTAACAAAGACGTTGTAAGGCATCCGTTAGTTCAAAAAATAATACTTGCCTATGAAAAGCATGATTTGGCTGTTAATAAAAAACGTGAAGAAAAAGCGTCACGCCAGCATGGCTTTATGGGAAAGCGAAAGTGATAAAATATGAAAAAAATATTCAAGCCTTTAGTTAATTTTACAGGTAAAAAGTTTAATACGGCGCTGTTTTTAATAGCGTTTGTATTTACTGTATTGGTTATTTTTTCCGGTGCTTTTGCGCCTAAATCAGAAAAAATAAATATAGGCGATATTTCGCCTAAAAGATATGTGGCTACACGGAGTGTAGAAAACACTGTTGAAACACAAAAGCTTATTAAAGAGGCTAAAGACAGTGTAGGCAATCTTTATAAGCACGACCCTAATGTAGCGGTAAATGCCGAAAAGCAGATAGACGAAATGTTTGCCGCAATAGATGAGGGCATAGCCCAGATGAAGGAAAATGCCCAGAAAGAGGCAGCTTGGAAAAACGCCATAAGCAAAGTAGGCGCGGAAGATGGGAATTACGAAAGCGCGCAGCCGGAGTATGACTATGACTTAAATATAACTCTTGGCATACCGGTGCATTTTACATCAAGCCAGTATCAGGCGTACGACAGTCTTTCTGACAGTGATAAGGAGCTGTTTATTGGGGATATAAAGTACGGCGTTAATTATGCTTTTGAACAGGGAATAACCGATGATACACGTCAGGGCACAATTGAAAAGGTTGAAAACATAGTAAACGAAACCCAATGGAGCGATACTTTAAAAGCTATGGCTTATACAATATCAGACGCCGTTATTGTGCCTAACCTTGTCCTTGACGAAGACGCCATTGAGGCAGCCAAGGAACAGAAGGCTTCCGAAGTTGAGCCTGTTATGGTGCTTAAAGACCAGAAAATAGTTGACAGCGGAGAGGTTATAACAGCTGAGGCATACGCCATACTTACTTCCTTAAACCTTATAAACACTGGTTCAAGCGGAAATATTATACACATGGCAGGCAGCATTATTATTGCGGCGCTTTGTTTTGCGGCAGCTGGTATTTATCTTTATACACTGCAAAAAAGAGCTATGGGTCAGAATAATTCGGCTGTGCTTTTGTTTTTTATATATATCCTTTCTATGGTTATACTTTTTGTAACTGAAAAGTTTGAAAATTACGCTTTAGTGCCGCTGAGTGTTTTTGCCATGCTTACATCAATACTTATTAAGCCTAAAATAGCCATAGCACTTAATGCTTTTATATGCATTATAGGCACGTTTGTATTTAACGGCGACGTATACTGCCTTATATACTTTTTGATAACAGGCAGTTTTGCGGCAGTTTTGGTGCAGTACACACAAAAACGCACAATGGTTCTGCTGGTATCTATTGCTATAGGCGCTATAAATATGGCTGCATATTTCGGAATAGAAATTTTTTCGTCTGGGTATTCGCCTAAGGTGCTCACTGAAAGCATTTATGCCTGCGCCACGGGAATAGTTTCGCTTGTTATGGTCATAGGAAGCCTTCCGCTTTGGGAAGGCGTTTTCGGAATGAATACAAAGTTTACACTGGCGGAGCTGTCTAACCCGAACAACGAGCTTATGAGGAGGCTTATAATAGAAACACCGGGGACATACCATCACAGTCTTATTGTGGCTAATTTAGCTGAAACGGCAGCGTATGAGATTTACGCCAACGAAACATTGGCTAAAGTCGGAGCGCTTTTCCACGATATAGGAAAGCTTAAAAACCCGCAGTATTTCAGTGAAAACCAGTTTGCCGTTAATATACATGACAAGCTTGACCCGTATATAAGCGCTGAAATAATTATAAACCATGTAAAAGACGGCGTGGAACTGGCGGAACACGCCGGGCTGCCTAAAGTTGTTAAGGATATAATCCAGCAGCACCACGGCACAACACTTGTTAAATATTTTTATGTAAAATGTGTTAAAGAAAAAGAAAGTGCCGGGGAGATAGTCCATGAGAGGGATTTCAGGTACCCGGGACCCATACCGCAAAGCAAGGAAGCCGCTGTTGTTATGCTTGCAGACACTGTTGAGGCGGCTGTAAGAAGCTTCATTTCTTCAGGCAACGACCCATCGGGAATAGAAGAGCTTGTCAATAAGCTTTTTAAGGACAAGCTGGACGACGGGCAGCTTAACGACTGCCGTTTGGACCTTAAAGAGATAGAGATAATTAAAAAATCATTTATGAAAATGTTCAACGGCATGTATCATCACCGGGTAGCCTACCCTAAAGATGAGGAAATTAAAGCCGCGAGGGAAAAAGAGGCTGTCCTTGAAAGGGAAGAAGAATTAAAGGGGGAAAAGTCCGATGACAGTGCTCATTGACAACAGAACGGATTTTAAAATTACGCCTGAAACGGAAAAACTTTTTAACGATGTTATAGCGGAAAGCTTAAGATACGAGGAGTTTGACCCTCAGTGTGAAATAAGCCTTTCTATTGTAAATAACGATGAAATACAAAAAATAAATAAGCAGTACAGGAACATAGACGCGCCTACGGACGTTCTGAGCTTTCCTCTTCTTACATTTGAGGAAGGGGAATGTGCCGATGTAAACGAAAAAGATGAAATTATGCTTGGTGATATTATAATTTCAATAGAAAAAGCTGTTTCACAAGCTGAGGAATACGGTCATGGCTTAAAAAGGGAACTTGCTTTTTTAACGGCGCACAGCATGCTTCATCTTATGGGGTACGACCATATTGAAGATGAAGAGAGAGAGGAAATGTTTAAAAAACAGGAAGATATATTAAATAACTTAGGCATAACACGGGGATAAAAGAAGGTGAAAGCTATGGATAACGCCCAGCTTATTAAACTGGCGCAAAAAGCAGCGAAAAACGCTTATGCGCCTTATTCTGATTTTAAAGTTGGCGCGGTGCTTTTGTGCAGAAACGGCAGTGTGTATACAGGCT
Organism: uncultured Clostridia bacterium; assembly: GCA_944383885.1. Taxonomy (GTDB): domain Bacteria; phylum Bacillota; class Clostridia; order Lachnospirales; family Anaerotignaceae; genus Neoanaerotignum_A. The sequence goes on from CALWRF010000030.1 coordinate 61,651, forward strand.
GCAATGTGGAAAACAGCTCTTACGGCGCTTCAAACTGTGCCGAAAGGACGGCGGTGTTTAAGGCTGTTTCTGAAGGCGAGCGTGATTTTGTAAAAATAGCCATAGTTTCAGAAAAGGGCGGTTTAACATTTCCATGCGGTATATGCCGGCAGGTTTTAAGCGAATTTATGCAAAACGGCAGCATTGTGCTGTATTCTGAAAAAGAGGGCATAAAAGAGTTTGAGTTAAAAGAACTTTTGCCGCATGGCTTTAAACTGTAATTGTTTTGATTGACAGGTGATATTATTGGATTTAAACTGGGAAGAACTTGAAGGCATGTGTATTAACTGCTGCAAATGTGCTTTAAGCCAAAACAGGCATAATGTGGTAATAGGCAAAGGCTCTAAAAAAGCGGATATTATGTTTATAGGCGAAGGTCCGGGAGAGCAGGAGGATTTGCAGGGGGTGCCTTTTGTGGGCGCTGCCGGGCAGCTTTTGGATAAAATGCTTATTGCCGCAGGTCTTGATGAAAATGATTATTATATTACAAATGTAGTAAAATGCAGACCGCCTCATAACAGAGACCCTTTAGAAGAAGAACAGGGAGCCTGCATAAACTATTTAAGGCGTCAGTTTCTGCTTGTTCGTCCTAAAATTATAGTATGTTTAGGCAGGATTGCAGCAAAAGCAGTTATTAACCGCGATTTTAAAATAACTAAAGACCGCGGTATATGGATTGAACGAAAAAATACATACATGATAGCAACATTCCATCCTTCGGCTGTTTTAAGGGATATGACGAAGAAAAAGCCGGCTTGGGAGGATATGAAAGAAATACGCAGAAAACTTTTGGAACTGAGGAAGGAGCAGCAGTTTGAAGGATAAATTTTACTCGGGTTTTGTTTCGCTTATAGGCAGACCTAATGTAGGCAAGTCAACGCTTATGAATTATTTAATAGGTGAGAAAATAGCTATTATTTCACCAAAGCCGCAGACAACCCGGAATAAAATACACGCCATACTTACAAAAGACGATTTTCAGGTAATATTTATTGATACGCCTGGAATACACAAGCCTAAGTATAAATTAGACAACTATATGATTAAAGCGGCTGAAACAACATTTGGCGAGGTAGACGCGGTGCTTATGGTTACAGAGCCGTTGGGTCGTATTCTGCCTGAGGACGAAAACATAATAGGACGGCTTAAAAAAATTAAGACGCCTGTTATACTAATTATAAATAAAATCGACTGTTTTGATGAAGAAAAGGTGCTTAAAACAACTGAAATTTTCAGCAAAGCATATAATTTTGCCGATATAGTGCAGGTTTCAGCTGTAAGCGGTAAAAACACCGACGAGCTTATGAAGGTAATTAAAAAATACCTGCCGGAAGGTCCTAAGTATTTCCCTGACGATATGGTTACGGACCAGCCGGAAAGGCAGATAGTTTCAGAGCTTATAAGGGAAAAGGCATTAAAGCTTTTAAGAGATGAGATACCCCACGGAATGGCTGTGGAAGTAAGCTCTATGAAAAAGCGCCCTGACAGAAACCTTGTTGATATTCAGGCTGTTATATACTGCGAAAAGGAATCCCACAAGGGAATTATAATAGGAAAAGGCGGGGATATGCTTAAAAAAATAGGCACTCTTTCAAGGCAGGACATAACGGCTCTTTTAGGCAGTGAAGTTAATTTGCAGCTTTGGGTTAAAGTTAAGAAAGACTGGCGTGATAGTGATTACCTGCTTAAAAATTTTGGCTATGACGCCAAAAATATATAAGAGGCATGCTCATGGCTGAGGAAACATTCGACGGTGTTGTGCTTAGGGAAACGCCTTTGGGCGAAACGGGCAAGCGCCTTGTGGTTTTAGCCAAAGACTTGGGCAAAATAACAGTATCTGCTAAAGGCGCCAAAAGCGCCAAAAGCCGTCTTTCAGCGCCAAGCCAGCTTTTTTCATACAGCTCATTTACAGCTTATAAAAACCGAAATTTTTATAACGCATCGCAGGCTGATATTATAGAGTCATTTTACGCATTAAGAAGTGATATGGAAAAGTTCGCTTACGGCTCTTTTATATGTGAACTGACTGAAAAATCCGTGCCTGATGAAATGGAAAGCAACCGCATACTTCATCTTCTGCTTATAACATTTGCCGTTATGGCTTCAACTTCTTTCAGCCCAAGACTGGCTTCGGTTATATTCCAGATTAAGCTTTTGGGAATAATGGGGCTTATATCCGGAGGAGATAACTGCGCTGTATGCTCCAAAAATATTGAAAATGAGGAGAGTTTTTTTAGTATAAGAGGCGGCGGAATAATATGCAAAGACTGTGTTAAAAACTCAGGCGGCGGATACCCTGTTACAAATGGAGCGAGAAAAGCAATAGCTTATGTTTTGAACAATGAAGGGAAGAACATATTCCGGTTTGGGCTTTCGGACAGTGTGCTGAGTGAAGTGGAGAGATTTATTGAAATTTATGTCCGTACGCATTTATGCAGTGAAATAAAGTCTTTGGAATTTTTAAAAACATTCAAAATATAAAAACCGTTCTTTGGCATTTAATCCAAAGAACGGTTTTTTGCTGCCTGAATAATGTTAAATATTATTTTTTTTGCTGTTTATTTCATTATTTATTTTTTCCAGAGCTTCGTCTTTATTTAATTTTTTAAGGAAACGCCCGCGGCTGTTTTCGCGGTCAAAATCACATACGCTTTTATATGCACAGTAGCTGCAAGGCATTGTCTGACCCTTAACATAAGGTGAAGGTGAGATATTGCCTTTTAATATTTCACTGCCTATGCTTGTGGCTTTGTTGCGGCAGTAGTCCATTATTGAAATAAAGTCCTTTTCGCTTGCAGCGTATGAGCTTTGGGATATACTGCCGTCGGATTTATATGAAACAGGTATAATATCCGATTTTTTATCAAAAGAGCTGTCCATTGCTCTAATAACATTTTCGTCCATAAGCACAAGACCGGACATTTTAAGCTGTTTTTCAATAAGCTCTTTAATATCGTCATAAGAAAGCTCGTCGACTGTTTTTGCCACTGGGTCCTGTATTTTAAAATAAAATACTCCTCCAGGAAGAGGCGTCTTATCCCGGAATATGCCGCTTTTAATTATGGCGTCTATGTATATCATAAGCTGAAGCTGAAGACCGTAATATATATCCTGAAGGCTGAAAGATTTTGAGCCTGATTTATAGTCTATAATTTTAACATACAATTTGCCGTCGCTTTCCATTATGTCAACACGGTCTATTTTGCCTGTAAGAAACATTCTTTTGCCGTTGCCTAAGTCTATTACTATTGGCGCAAGAGTGCCGCTGCCGAAATTAACTTCAAAGGCGAAAGGTGAAAAGGAGCCTTTTTTTACATGATTAATTAATGTATTTACCGCCCTTGAGGATACACGGCTGAAACGCGACATTAAATATTTCATTGTATAAGACGACATCATAATGCCGTTATTAAATGATGAAAGACCTGTTTTAACAGAGTCGGCTATTATTTTATATACATCATCCTGTGAAACGCTGTCCCATTTAATGCCCTCATTTTGCAGTGTTTTGGAAAAATTTTCTATAACACTGTGGAAAAGTATGCCAAGGTCTGGAGTATTAAGTTTATAAACAGGCCGTTCCGCCGCCTTAATTGTGTAAGCCATAAAATACATATATGGACAGGATGAAAATCTTTCAAGACGTGAAATACTTGAAAAAAGCGTATTTGAGAAGTATTTTTCAGCTGTTTCCTTTGAAAGATATTCCAAAGGTGAGGAATTGGCAAGGGCTTTGTTTATAACATTTGTTTTGGACTGCCAAAGGGGTATTTGGCTTAAAATATTATAAATTTCCTTATACTCTTTTCTGCCTTTTTGCAGCTCTTTTCCCATTGAGTGCATAATGCTGTACGGGCTGTTTAATGTAAGGGCGCGGGAAGAACTGTCTTCAGATGATGAAACTCCAATATCCGGCAGGGCTTTTTTAATGCGTTCTATAACGCCGGAAGGCGCAATGCTTTTGCCTGAAGAATCTGTTTTTATATAGCTTATATAAAGTTCTTCTTTAGGTCTGGTAAGGGCAAAGTAAGCGCTGTACTGCTGTAAAAAAGCGGCTTCTTTGGAGTCGGAGGCGATATTTAAGCCTTTTGAGAGCATAAAGCTGCGTTCCGTATCCGAAAAAACGCTTTGTTTAGCCGTATTTTTAGGAAAAACGCCTTCATTTGCGTTTATTATAAATAAAGCCTTAATTTCGGGAAGACGTGTCCTTTCAGTATCGCCTATTATAACGCTGTCTGTTTCAGGCGGTATAATGCCGATTTTTTTAACTTCGGCTGCACTTAAAAACATTTCTTTATATTGGGTTAAGGAGCATTTTTCATCTCCGGCTATGGAGCACATACAATCCAATATGGCGCTTAATGCGTTAAAGCTTTGAATTGTTTCGTATGATTTAGTAAAATCGCCGTTTTTTTCAAACTCATCGGAATAGTTTTGCAGTTTTTCTATTGCTCCTGTTTTCTCAAGAAAGTTATAAAGTGCTGTGCTTATGGATTTAACTGTGCTTTCGCCTTTTTCAAAGCCTGATGAGAAAATATCTATTAAATCAATAAATCTTTGACGCAGTGAGTTTATATTGTCGTTAAAATTGCTTTGGGCGCTGTGAATATCGCTGTACTGCCACTGGCTGCGCCATTTATAGCCTTTAATGCCGTGGCAGAGCACATAGTTTTCAAGCTCCTCAGTTTCATCGGCTGTAAAGGGCAGAAGTCCGGTTTTAAGCATTGAAAAAACGCTTTCATAGCTCATTGACATTAAAATACAGTCGAAAAGAGCGCTTATAATGCGTATTAAAGGGAATATTGTTATATCGCGTTTTATATCGGCAAAAAACGGTATATTGTTTTGATAAAACACGTTTTTAAGCATGCTTATTGAGTTTTCAATATCTCCGGTAATTACTGCTATATCGCTGAAATGCAGTTTTTTATATTTAACAAGTGATATTATGCGGCACGCTGCATTTTCGGCTTCGTCAAACCTGTCCTGAGCCTCATAAATATATACGCCATGGGAATTTTTAAACTGTGAAGGAGTATATGTAAGAAGGCTTTTTTCAATATGGGCTAAGGCAGGGTTTGAAAAACGCCGGATTTTGTCAAGACATACGATTTCCGCCTTAATATTGTGCTTTTGCGCGGTGTTCAGTATTTTATTAAAAGCTTCCTTAGGCTCGTAAAATACGGAGCTTGGGTTTAAATTATCATTGTTTAATGCCGCTTTGCCTATTGTAAGTGTAACAGCGACATTTTTACAAAGAACAAGAAGTTTTTCTATAATATTTAATTCCTGCTGCGTAAAGCTTGAAAAACCGTCTATCCATACCAAAGCGTCTTTTACAAAGGTGCTGGAATCTATTTTTTCATAAAGAATGTCAAGAGCTGTGTCAGAAGATATATAGCCGCTTTTTATATAATCAGAAAATTCTGAATATATTATATTAAGGTCTTTTAGTTTGCTTTTAAGGGCTTCTTCATCTGAAGACTCTATCATTTCCACAATATCCTTTTGGGTTACACCGAATTTAAAAAACTCTGTTATAACATCACACAGCTGTTCGATAAAGCCATGCTGTGAGCAGCAGTTTTTAAAATAAAGGAATTTATTTTTGTTTTCAGAGACTATTTTTTTAATAACAAGAGCTTTGCCAATATCGTCAAGAGGTGTTTTGCAGATACCGCCGTCTCTTGAAAATACATTGTAGCACAGGCGGTTAAAGCTGAGGACCTGAGCTTTCATAACCGCGCCGTTCTGGGAATATGCTATTAAGTCTCTTTCACCCTGAAGCGTGTATTGCTCAGGAACAATATAATAAACTGCGTTTTTGCCGCAGCTGTTTTCCGCTTCTATTATACTTTTAAGGCATAAATCTGTTTTGCCGCTGCCGGCTCTGCCGGTTATAAATTTTAACCCCATAAGAGCACCTCCATTACTAATATTAATAATATAAAAAACTTACTAAATTTCTGATTATCTTTTCATAAGCTGGTAAATGTCGGTATAGCCTGTATTTTAGGGCTTTATCGGCATTTTCCGTTTGGAAGATACATTGCAAAAGCTGGCATTTACCAGCATG
>CALWRF010000031.1 GCA_944383885.1 uncultured Clostridia bacterium
TAACGTATCAAGGCTCATTCAATGGTAGTAAAATCGTAGTAATTTGAAGTATTTCAATCCTTGAATGTGCTGATAAGTACAGTGTTTTAGCGGACAATCAGATTTTTAGTTGTTTTTTTCTATAAAAATAAACGCTTATTGCAACATAACATGCATAAAACCGTTAATTGAAAATAAATATAGCTATATAAAGCATTTTGGAGGATATGTATGAGCACTAACAGATTTATGGTACTTAAGTTTAAGGATATAATTAAAACCGCCGTTTTTGCCGTGCTTGGAGTACTTATTATTTTTTTAGCCTTATATTTTGTCTTTTCATCACAGGAAAGCAAAAAACAGGTTTATAACCCCGGTACATATACATCTGACATAGTTCTGGATAACGGCACAATGACAGTTGAAGTTAAAGTATCCAAAACTAAAATAAAATCGGTCCAGCTGACTAACTGCTCCGAAGATATACCGGTTTTTTATCCGCTTTTTGAAAGCGCCGCAAAAGATGTGGAAAAACATCTGAAAAAAGAACAGGAGTTAAGTTATGTGCCGCAGGGGGATAATGAGTTTACAAGCCGGATTATACTCCAAGCTGTTGAAAGGAGCTTGCAGCAGGCAAGAATATAAATTATTGTAAAAGGGTGCCCGCTACTTTTCATTGACATAAAAGATAAAAACAGTTAAAATTAAAAAACGGGCACCTTTAGCTCAGGGGATAGAGCGTTCGGCTCCGGACCGAAAGGCCGCAGGTTCAATTCCTGTAAGGTGCGGTTATAAAAAGCTGTGGATTAATATTTAACCCACAGCTTTTTGCATTTATGTTATTAATTTTTAGTTATTAAGAGAATCTACTAAAGCGTCGGAAAGAACATCAAGTTCAGGCGCTTTATTACAAAGCATTGATGAGGCAAGCGTGAGACGCTCTTCAATAACAGTGCAGTTTTTAAGGTCGCATTCTACTGCCTTTTGCATAAGCCCACCAACATTGCAGGACCAGGAGCCGTTTTCTATAATGGCAAATGTACGTTTTTGTAAATTAAGCGCTTTCATGTCGGATATAAAGTTATGCATTGCAGGGTAAATGCCCATATTATACGTTACAGAAGCCAAAACAATATGTGAAAGGCGGAAAGCCTCAGACATAAGTAACGATACATGTGTTGTTGATACATCGTATAAAGCTACATTTGTAACACCTTTTTTAACAAGCTCTGCTGCCAATGCCTCAGCTGCTTCTTCTGTATTGCCATACATTGAAGCGTAAGCTATCATAACGCCTTTTTCTTCCGGTTCATAAAGGCTCCAAGTATTGTATTTATCAATAATATAATCAAAATCTGAGCGCCAAACAGGACCATGGAGAGGGCATATATATTTAATTTGGTCTTTAATTGCAGCAGCTTTTTTAAGAAGAGCCTGCACCTGAGGACCATATTTGCCTACTATATTGGCATAATACCTGCGGGCTTCATCAAGGAATTCTTTTTCAAAATTCATTTCGTCGTTAAAAAGCCTGCCGTTAAGTGCGCCGAATGTGCCGAAAGCGTCAGCAGAGTAAAGCACGTCGTCTGTTGTGTCAAATGTAACCATAACCTCAGGCCAGTGAACCATAGGCGCCGTAAAGAATTTTACGCTGTGTTTGCCAAACGACATTGTATCGCCTTCCTTAACAGGTATGCATTCATGACCTTCTGTGCAGAAGCCAAACTGGTTGGCTAAAATAAAAGCCTTTTGTGTGCTTATTATTTTCACTTCCGGATAGCGTATAAGCACTTCCTGAAGTGAAGCGCCATGGTCAGGCTCCATGTGGTTAATAACTATATAATCAAGTTTTCTGCCGTTAAGCAGATGTTCTATATTGGCTATAAGCTGGCGGCATGAAGACCAGTCAATAGTATCAAAAAGAACAGTGCTTTCATCTAACAGTAGATATGAATTATATGATATTCCTTTTGGTATAGGATGAATATTCTCAAAAAGTGAAAGACGTCTATCATTGGCGCCTACCCAATAAATATCATCAGTTATGTTCCTTACACAATACATAGAAATTCTCCTTTCCACACATATCATAATACTTATTTTTAATCCACTTTGCTTAACTATATCAACTTAAACTTTCTGTGTCAATGCATAAATAATTTTACAGCATAAAAAAATAAAATTTTAATTCTGTAAATAATTAATATTGCATTGAAAAATACTATATAGTATAACAATTAGTAAAAAAAGCACGAAAAGGAGAAGAAAATGGACAGAGTACTTAATGTATTAAAATTAATGACAGACTATAACGCACCGGATATAAGAAGAATAAACCATGCTTTAAAAGTATACGGATTTGCGGGATATATTGCTTATGGTGAAAATTTAAGCAGCTATGAAATGTGTATTGTGCAGTCAGCTGCGCTGCTTCACGATATAGGCATACACGAGGCTGAAAGAATTTATAATTCCGCAGCAGGAATATATCAGGAAAAGTTAGGACCGTCATCTGCCAAGCCTATTTTGGAAAAATCTGGATTCAATAATGACGAAATAGAAAAAATTAATTATATAATAGCTCATCACCATACATACAATATTAAGGATAATAAACTGCTTAGAATTATTATTGAAGCAGATTTAATTGTTAACATAGATGAGGGCGAGTTTGGGAATAACGCAGATTTAGAGCATATAAAAAATGAAAATTTTACAACTGAAACAGGTAAAAAATTATTTGAGAACATTATGTTTAACAAATAACATTAATTTCAGTTTATATAAAAACATTAAACAAGGCATACTAAAATCAAAACAGTCAAGGGGGATTTTAGTATGTCTTTATTTATTGTAAAAAAAAGCGGCCCTTTAAATGGTGAAGTTACGTTAAGCGGGGCAAAAAACGCCGTTTTGCCGATACTTTGCGCCTGCCTGTTAACAGATGAGGAGTGTGTGATAAAAGGCGTGCCGCCGTTAAGCGATGTTTTTATACTTTTGGACATTATAAGAAAAACAGGCGCTGAAGCTGAGTATAATCAGTTAACCCAAGAAGTTACAATAAAAGCCGAAAATACATCGGGTGATATATCGGAAGAAAATGAAGCGGTTAAAATGCGGGCTTCTTTCCTTGTTATGGGTCCGCTTCTTTCACGCAACGGATTTGTTAAGCTGCCTCTTCCGGGAGGATGCCCTATAGGCAGCCGGCCTGTTGATTTGCATTTAAAGGGTTTTGAAAAATTAGGGGCGAAAATAAAGCAGGAGTTTGGCATGGCGGAAGCAAAAGCTGCAAAGCTAAAGGGCGGACATATATATCTGGATTTTCCCAGCGTAGGCGCTACCGAAAATATAATAATGGCAGCTTCACTTTCTGAAGGCGTGACGGTAATTGAAAATGCGGCTCTTGAACCGGAAATTATGGATTTAATTAATTTTATGAACAAAATGGGTGCAGGTGTTTTCTGCTTAGGCAACGGAACAATAAAAGTGACAGGTGTTAAAAAACTGCATGGGGCTGAGCATACAGTAATACCTGACAGAATAGAGGCAGGCACTTTTATGGCGGCAGCCGCAATTACAAACGGTGACATTATAATTAAAAACGCCGTATACGGTCATATTAAGCCGGCGGCTGCGAAATTAGAAGAATGCGGCATGTGTGTTGAAAACAGTCAGGAGGGGTTAAGGGTATATTCGGCAGGCAAAAGAAAGGCTTTTAATATAAAGACAATGCCTTTTCCGGGCTTTCCAACAGACATGCAGGCTATATTTATGAGCATTATGACAATAGCGAAAGGCACAAGCATGGTAACTGAAACAGTGTTTGAAAACAGGTTTTTACAGGCGGCTGAAATGAAGCGAATGGGGGCAGACATTAAAACAGACGGGCGTGTAGCTGTTGTTGAAGGCGTTAAAAAGCTTACAGGCTCTAAAGTTAAAGCGCCTGATTTAAGGGCAGGGGCTGCGTTAATAATAACGGCTTTAGCCGCAGAAGGCACTACGGAGATAGGCGACATTTACCATATAGAGAGGGGATACAGCAATATTGAGCAGAAGCTGAGAGCTATTGGAGCCGACATACAAAAGGTTGAAGAAGAAAATGAAAAGGAGCAGTAAAAAGCTGTAAACGCTGAAATAGTATAAAGCGCTGGAAAAAAGGACATAAAAGATTATAAAAAAGTTATAAAAAAAGTTATAAAAAAGTTGTAAAAAGAGTTATAAAAAACACTCCGGAATAATCCGGAGTGGCAAGAAATACATATATTATTTACCAGAAAATTTAGCAGTTCTTTTTTCAATAAAAGCGCTTACGCCTTCATTTTTGTCAGCTGTAGAGAAAAGAAGACCATTGAGGTTCCTTTCAAGCTCAAGACCATCTGCCATGTCAAGGTCTTTGCCTTTGTTAATTGCTACTTTGCAGGCGCCTATAGCTAAAGGAGCTTTTGAAAGTATAAGCTTCATCATTTCTTTAGCGGCTGGAAGAAGCTCCTCAGGCTCTACTACTTTGTTAACAAGACCAATTCTGTAAGCTTCCTGAGCGTCTACATTCCTTGCTGTGAATATAAGCTCTTTAGCAATGCCGTAGCCTACAAGTCTTGGAAGACGCTGTGTGCCGCCGAAGCATGGCATAAGACCAAGGTTAACTTCAGGCTGACCGAATATAGCCTTTGTTGAAGCTATTCTTATATCACAAGCCATAGCTATTTCGTTTCCGCCGCCGAGAGCATAACCGTTAACAGCTGCGATAACAGGTTTTTCAAGGTCGTCAATAGCCTGAAAAGCGTCCTGAGCAAGTTTGGAAGCTGTCCTTCCGCCCATGCCGTCAAGAGCCAGGAATCCATTTATGTCAGCGCCGGCAACAAAGAATTTCTCACCAGGAGCTGTAACAATAGCGCCCTTTACTGTATCGTCTTCTGCCATGCATTTAAAAACACTTTCGATTTCAAGAAGCATTTCTGTGTTTAAAGCATTTGCTTTTGGTCTGTTCATAGTAACAACAGCTATGCCGTCTTCTACTTCGATAATAAGATTCTTAACAGAGTCTTTGAGTTCAAGTAATTTCATTTGATTTGTCCTCCTTTATATATGTACCGTATTGCAACAATACAGTTTAATTATAAAACTATGTTAATAAAAAATCAATAATACGAAGGCTTATTTTTGAATAAATTGGTTTAAGGGGGTGTTTTTAATTGAATTTGAAAAATAAAAAAGCGATTTTTGTTTTTATGCTGTCAATAACAGTATGCTTTGCAGGCGTTATAAGCTCCGCGGTACTTAATAAAAGCGCTGCCGTTTATATGCCGCTTAATAACAGGGTTATAGTTGTAGACGCAGGTCACGGGGGCTGGGAGCCGTATTTTAAAATACGCCAATATTATAATACAGACTTATGTTAAATGTTAAATTACAACACAGGAACATTGTTAAATTTAACATTTAATTTTTTTTGCTTTAAATAAATGATTTTCTTTTACATACATTTAACATCAGCACGGTATCGGATTTTACTTTTGATTTTTATAATAATACCTGTAACAAACAAAGGTTATAAATCATTATGAATGAAAAAGGAGAATTTAATCATGAAAAAATTAATAGCGTTAAGTATGGCAGCATTTTGTGTTGCGGCTTCTTTAGCAGGCTGCTCAAGCAGCTCATCAAGCGAGGAAAGCTCAGCGGCATCTGCTTCTTCATCGACTGCATCAGCTGAAAGCTCAGCAAGCACTTCAGAAGAAGGCACAGAGGGCATGTCAGGTGCTATTTCTGTTGTATCAAGAGAAGACGGCTCAGGCACAAGGGGAGCTTTTATTGAGCTTATGGGTGTTGAGGAAAAAGACGAGAACGGCAACAAAGTAGATAAAACTGTAGAAACAGCGGAAATCACAAACTCAACAGCAGTTATGATGACAACTATAGCAGGAAACAAAGCGGCTATTGGTTACATCTCACTCGGCTCACTTAATGATTCAGTAAAGGCACTTAAAATTGACGGCGTTGAGGCTACAGTAGACAATATCAAAAATGGTACATATAAAGTAGCAAGACCTTTTAACATTGTAACAAAAAGCGATGTAAGCGAAACAGCTCAGGACTTTATTAACTTTATTATGAGCGATGAGGGACAGGCTGTAGTTGAGGAAAACGGTTATGTAAGCAACGGCTCAACAGGCGCTTTTTCAGGCGGAGATGTAAGCGGCAAAATTACAGTAGCAGGTTCTTCATCAGTTACTCCTGTTATGGAAAAGCTTTCTGAGGCTTACAGAGCAATTAATCCTAATGTAGAAATTGAAGTACAGATGTCAGACTCAACAACAGGTGTTACTTCAGCCATTGAGGGTATTTGTGATATAGGCATGGCTTCAAGGGAGATTAAAGAAGAAGAAACAGCTCAGGGCGCAACAGGTCAGGTTATAGCTATGGACGGTATTGCAATAATCGTTAATAACGAAAACCCAATCTCATCTCTTGAGTCCTCACAGGTTAAAGACATATTTACAGGCGCTGTTACAGACTGGTCTGAATTAAACTAATATAAGCAGCTCATAAGCGTGCTTTGGCAAAAAACTTTCAGGCTTTTAACTGCTAAGCGTATATGCTAAAGCGCAGCCCTTCATTAAAATATAAAGCCTGAAGATAATATATTATCTGAAGGCTTTATTTATTGAAAATTCTATTTATTACCTATTAATAAGTATTTATTAAGACAGAGGTGTTTTTTTGGAACAGCTTAGAAGCAAAAAAGGTTTTATATGTGATATGGATGGTGTTATATACCACGGCAATAAAATACTGCCGGGTGTAACGAAATTTGTAAACTGGCTTTACAATGAAAACAAAAACTTTGTTTTTCTTACAAATTCCAGCCAGCTTACACCTAAGGAATACAAGCAGAAGCTTGCCAATATGGGTATAGATGTTGATGAAAGCAGATTTTATACAAGCGGTCTTGCCACAGCGGCTTTTATTAAAAGCCAGAACCCTAACGCAAGCGCTTATGTAATAGGTGCCGGCGGCTTGCTTAATGCCCTTTACGACGCGGGCATTACAACTAACGACAGAAATCCGGATTACGTTGTAGTAGGCGAAACTGACAGCTACAACTACAGCAAAATTGTAAAAGCCGTAACGCTTGTTAATAACGGCGCCAAACTTATAGGAACAAATACAGATACCACCGGACCAATGGAGTTCGGTCTTGTGCCGGCATGCCGGAGCCTTATATCGCCTATTGAGATAGCTTCAGGCAAGAAAGCCTATTTTGTTGGAAAGCCTAACCCGCTTATTATGCGTACGGCTTTAAGAATGCTTAATGTACACTCGGAAGAAGCCGCTATTGTAGGCGACAGAATGGACAGCGACATAATAGCTGGAATAGAAACTGGTCTTGATACATGCCTTGTGCTTACAGGCGTTACATCAAGAGATATGCTTAAAGATTTCCCTTACGCGCCGAGAGTGGTTGCTAATAATGTTGGAGAAATAGCTGATGGAAATGAGGTTTGAATAAATTATGAATGGAATAAGAGAAAGCTTAATGAAGTTTGTATTTCTTATAGCGGCATGTGTGTCTATATTATCTACAATACTTATTTGCTTTTTCATGTTTGTAAACGGTGTGCCGGCTATTGCCGAGATAGGGTTTTTTAAATTCCTTTTCGGCACAACTTGGAGACCGTCTAATGGTTACTACGGAATTTTCCCTATGATTATAGGTAGTATATATGTAACAGCCGGGGCAATTATAGTAGGTGTGCCGGTTGGTGTGCTTTGTGCCGTATTTATGGCAAAGTTCTGCCCTAAGAAATTATACTCTTTAATGAAGCCTGCTATTGGTCTTCTTGCAGGTATTCCGTCTATAGTTTATGGATTTTTTGGTCTCGTTGTTATAGTGCCGGTTATTCAGGATTTATTCGGCACAAGCGGAAAAGGCATCCTTACAGCTTCGCTTCTTTTAGGAATTATGATACTGCCTACAATAATAAGCGTTTCTGAGGATGCGGTAAGGAGTGTGCCTGAAAGTTATTACGAAGGCGCCCTTGCTCTTGGTGATACACATGAACAGGCTGTATTCAGAGCTGTTGTACCGGCGGCTAAAAGCGGTATATTAGCAGGCATTATTCTTGGCGTAGGCCGTGCGATAGGTGAAACGATGGCGGTTATTATAGTAGCCGGCAACCAGACGATTATACCTGATTCCATATTAAGCGGCGTAAGGACAATGACATCTAATATTGTTATGGAAATGGGATACGCCACAGGACTTCACAGAGAAGCCCTTATAGGTACAGGCGTTGTGCTTTTTGTGTTTATACTTATAATAAATCTTTTGTTTTCTGTTATTAAAAAGGAGAGATAAAAATGGAGGCTGTAGGAAAACTGCCTGAGGGAAATTTCAGTCCCCAAGACGCAGACCTTAAAATTGAAGCTATTAATAAAATTACGCTTAAAGACCGAGCAAACAGCTATAAGAACAGACCATTTTCCTTTTTTCTTTTAGCCCTTGTAAGCTTGGCGGCGCTTATTACAATACTTGTTTTTTTACTTTTAATTGGATACATATTTATAAAAGGCATACCAAACATTAAGCCTGAGCTTTTTGCGTGGGAGTATACAACAGAAAATGTGTCTATGATGCCTTCTATTATAAATACGTTCCTTATGACATTTGCAACGCTTTTATTGGCTGTTCCTGTAGGCGTTTTTTCAGCGGTATATCTTGTGGAGTATGCCAAAAAAGGCAGCAAGCTGGTATCTGTTGTGCGTATTACAACAGAAACGCTTGCAGGTATTCCGTCTATAGTTTACGGACTTTTCGGTTTCCTTATGTTTGCTTCAGCTTTTAAATGGGGATATACATTTATAGGCGGCGTGCTTACGCTTGCCATAATGGTTCTGCCTACTATTATGAGAACTACTGAAGAAGCGCTTAAAGCCGTACCGGATTCATTCAGGGAAGGAAGCTTTGGACTTGGGGCAGGCAAACTGAGGACAGTTTTCAGGATTGTACTGCCTTCAGCAATACCGGGTATTTTTTCAGGCATTGTGCTCAGCACAGGCCGTATAGTAGGGGAAACGGCTGCCCTTATATTTACAGCGGGAACAAAAGCCGCAGTGCCGAGCAATATTTTCTCATCTACAAGGACGCTTGCCGTACACATGTATTCACTTCTTACAGAGGGTTTATATATGGAGCAGGCCTACGCGACGGCAGTTATAATACTTGTTATGGTTATAGTTATAAACGCTGTTTCATCTAAACTTGCCAAGACCATTGTTAAGAACAGATAAACAGATGTTAAGAGGTGACAAAATGGATAATAATACTATTAATGCAAATGAAAAAGAAAAGTTTAAAATAGAAAACCTTGACTTATACTACGGTAATTTTAAAGCGCTCAAAAACATAAACATGAGTATAAAGGAAAAGGAGATTACGGCTTTTATAGGTCCTTCAGGCTGCGGAAAAAGTACTCTTTTAAAGTCTTTAAACAGAATGAATGACTTAATTGAAGGCTGCAAAATAGTGGGTAAAGTTACTCTTGACGGAGAAGACATTTACGGCAAAATGGACGTTAATATTTTAAGGAAAAGGGTGGGCATGGTTTTTCAAAAGCCTAATCCTTTTGCCATGAGCATTTACGACAACATAGCTTACGGACCGAGAACCCACGGCATACGCTCAAAGGTTAAATTAGACGATATTGTGGAAAAATCATTAAGAGGCGCGGCTATTTGGGACGAGGTTAAAGACAGGCTTAAAAAAAGCGCCCTTGGCATGAGCGGCGGTCAGCAGCAGAGGTTATGCATAGCAAGGGCTTTGGCAGTTGAGCCGGAAGTGCTTTTAATGGATGAGCCTACAAGCGCCCTTGACCCTATTTCAACATCTAAAATAGAGGAACTTGCTATAGAGCTTAAAAAGAATTATACTATTGTAATGGTTACCCATAATATGCAGCAGGCAGCCAGAATTTCCGATAAAACAGCGTTTTTCCTATTAGGAGAAATGGTTGAAATGGACTCTACTGAAAAAATATTCTCTATGCCTGCGGACAAGAGAACAGAGGACTATATAACAGGGAGGTTTGGCTGATATGAGTATTAGAGCGCGTTTTGACGATGAACTAAGCTACCTTAATACAGAACTTATTAAAATGGGCGCACTTTGCGAAAGAGCAGTTACTTCAGCCCTTGAAGTATTTTTTCAGCACGACAAGAGCAAGGCTAATATAGCTGATAAGCTGGAAAAGGAAATAGACGCCAAAGAACGTGACATAGAAGATTTATGTATGAAGCTTATACTTCGCCAGCAGCCTGTAGCAGGTGATTTAAGACTTATTTCATCAGCTATAAAAATGATTTCCGATATGGAAAGAATAGGCGATCAGGCACAGGATATAGCGGATATTGCAGTTAATATGGAAGGCGCTGATTATGAGAACAAAATACATATTAAGGCTATGTCTGAAACAGCCCTTAAAATGGTTACTAAAAGCGTAGATTCCTTTGTGCAGAAAGATGAAAATCTTGCAGAAGCGGTTATTAATATGGACGATGACGTAGACAGAGGTTTTGACAGGTTAAAAGAAGAGCTTATTAATGCCATTAGTGAAGACAAAGAAAGAAGCAAAGATTATGTTGACATTTTAATGATTGCCAAATATATTGAGCGTATAGGAGATCATGCAGTAAATATAGCTGAGTGGGTTGAGTATTCGCTTACTGGCACCCACAGAAAGGGAGAAATATGATTTATATTCTGGAAGACGACACAAGCATAAGGGAACTTGTTAATTATACACTTAATAATTCAGGTCTTGAGGCGGAGGGCTTTTCCAAGCCTTCCCTTTTCTGGAAAAAATTAAATGAAACCATGCCGGACTTAGTGCTTTTGGACATTATGCTGCCTGAAGAAGACGGGTTAAGCATTCTAAAAAAAATAAGAAGCAAGCCGGAAACGGAAAACCTGCCTGTTATTATTATAACTGCCAAAGTTACGGAATATGACAAGGTTGTAGGGCTTGACGGCGGAGCTGACGACTATATATCAAAGCCTTTCGGCATGATGGAACTGGTTAGCCGTGTTAAGGCTATATTAAGGCGTGCGAAAAAAACCGAGGACAGCTCAGGTGAACATTATGAGCTTGGTGACTTATATGTTAACCCGGCAAAGCATATAGTAAAAGTTGCCGGTGAAAATGTGACATTAACAATTAAAGAGTTTAATCTTTTATGCCTTATGATTAAAAAACAGGGTTTTGTTTTCAGCCGCGACCAGCTGCTTTATGAAATCTGGGGTTATGAGTATGACGGCGAAAGCCGCACTGTTGATGTGCATATAAGAACCCTAAGACAGAAGCTTGGCAAATGCGGAAGCCTTATTGAAACCGTAAGGGGAGCCGGATACCGCATAGGAGGCGAGACCGTTTGAAAAGCCGTATATTCAGGGCAACTGTAAGCGTTGCCATTTTTATGGTTATATCATGCATAGCCGTAATAATGGGAGTGCTTTACGCGTATTTCGATAAGCAGTATACAGATGAATTATCTCAGGAAGCGGTATATATTGCCCGTGGGGTTGAGATTGACGGAATGGATTATTTAGAAGGCATTAATAAGCAAAGCCACCGTATTACATGGATAGGCAGTGATGGAACAGTGCTCTATGACAATGTGGCAGACCCGGCGCAGATGGATAACCATTCGGACCGTATTGAGTTTAAAGAAGCTGTGGAGTCTTCTGTAGGCAGAAGCATAAGATATTCAAATACTCTTTCGGAAAAGACAATATATTACGCGCTGAGGCTTACAGACGGTTCGGTTATAAGAGTTGCGGCTACGCAGTATTCGATTTGGATGATACTTGTGGGCATGACGCAGCCTATACTTGTTGTGCTTTTTGCGGCTTTTATAATTTCCGCAGTTATAACTTATTATGTATCAAAAATGATTGTTAAACCTTTAAACGAAATTGACCTTGAGCATCCGGAAAACGCTGTTTCTTATGATGAAATAACGCCGCTGTTAAAGCGCATAGCGCATCAGAACAGGGAAATTTCCAAAAGCATGGGTGAGCTTAAAAGGCAGAGGGAAGAGTTCAGCACTATTACAGAGAATATGAGCGAAGGATTTCTTGTTGTTGACAACCTGGCTAAAATACTTTCACATAACCAAAGCGCTTTAAACCTTTTAGGCATTAAGGACAATGTTGAAAACAAAAATGTCCTTGAACTTAACAGAAGCGAAAACTTCTGCAAGGCTATAGACCTTGCCTTAAACGGAAAGCATAACGAACAGATGATGAAGCTGGAAGAAAAGACATACCATCTTTTGGCTAATCCCGTATATCAGGAAAACAAGGTTATAGGCGCTGTTATTATAATACTTGATGTTTCGGAAAAAGAAGAAAGGGAGTCTTTTAGGCGCGAGTTTACGGCTAATGTTTCACATGAGCTTAAAACGCCTCTTACAACTATTTCAGGCACGGCTGAGATTATGAAAAACGGTCTTATTAAGCCTGAGGATATACCGCACTTTGCTGAGAATATATATAAAGAAGCACAAAGGCTTATTACGCTTGTAGGCGACATACTTCGGCTTTCAAAAATGGATGAAAACAGTTTCAGCAGTGAAAAGGTAGATGTTGACTTGCAGCCTATAGCCAAAAGAGCCTCACAGGCAGTTTTGCAGGAAGCTGAAAAGAGAAGAATATCAGTTAATTTATCTACCGAAAGCTGTGTAGTAAGCGGAATACCGTCTATATTAGAGGAGATAGCGTTTAACCTTTGCGATAATGCGGTTAAATATAATGTAGAAGGCGGGAGAGTTGATATTACTCTTACAAAAGAAAAAGACAAGGCGGTTTTTTCTGTATCTGATACAGGAATAGGCATTTCGCATGATGAACAGGAACGGGTTTTTGAGAGATTTTACAGAGTTGACAAGAGCCATTCAAAAGAAATTGGCGGAACAGGACTTGGTCTTTCAATAGTTAAGCACGGGGCTGCCATACATGATGCTAAAATTGATATGCGCAGCGCATTGGGAAAAGGCACTACTGTTACAATAACATTCAAATGCGCCGAAAAAAGTAAAATTTAACAAAACAGGTCTTAAAACATAAATATATGGCCATAATAAACTTAAATGTTTGTTATGGCTGTTTTTATTTTACATAGATTTAACATTTATTTTACAAAAATACGCTTTATAGCGGTTTTTGTTTAAAGTAAAATAAAAATATGTAAAATACGTAAAATATGTAAAATTCAAGTTATGTTAAAAACGGGGGTTTAAAATGGACATTTTTGGAGTATTATCTCTTTTTGGCGGTCTTGCCTTGTTCCTTTTTGGTATGGATATAATGGGCAAAGGTCTTGAAAGGCAGGCTGGAAACAAATTGCAGGTTATGCTGGAAAGGCTTACTGATAATCCTTTTAAGGGATTTCTTCTGGGTCTTGGCGTAACAGCTGTCATACAGTCGTCTTCAGCCACAACGGTTATGGTTGTTGGTTTTGTTAACGCCGGAATAATGGAACTGAGGCAGGCGGTAGGCATTATAATGGGCGCTAATGTAGGAACAACTGTTACAGCGTGGATACTGAGTCTTTCGGGCATAAGCGGCGACAGTTTATTTATACAGATGCTCAAGCCTACATCGTTTACTCCGCTCCTTGCTGTTATAGGCATTATTCTTTTTATGAGCTCAAAGAGCGACAAAAAGAAAAATATAGGCACTATTCTTTTAGGTTTTGCAATACTTATGTATGGCATGGATCAGATGTCAAGTGCTGTTGAGCCGCTTACTAATGTTCCGGAATTTACAAAATTATTTACATTCTTTACAAACCCTATACTTGGAATTTTAGCAGGCGCCATACTTACAGCTATTATACAGTCATCTTCGGCTTCTGTGGGAATACTCCAGGCGCTTTCCGTTACAGGCGCCATTACCTACGGCAACGCCATACCTATTATAATGGGTCAGAACATTGGCACATGCATAACTGCTATTTTATCTTCCATAGGCGCTAATAAAAGCGCAAAAAGAGCGGCGGCTGTGCACTTATACTTTAATATTATAGGCGTTATAGTATTTCTTACTTTATTTTATATTTTAAAAGCTATTATAGGATTTGATTTTATTAATGAGCCGGTTACAAAAATGGGCATAGCAATAGTCCATACAATGTTTAATGTTATAGCAACAGCTGTTATGCTTCCGTTTTCACAGCTTCTTGTTAAACTTGCCTGCATAACTGTTAAAGATAAAAATGAAAAAGAACAGGAGAGCATTGTTCTTGATGAAAGGTTTTTTACAGCGCCGTCTGTAGCTGTAAGCCAGAGCGAGTCGATGGCTGTTAAAATGGCTAAAACTGCCCAAATGGCTGTTGAGGACGCTATTTCAGTTATTAAAAATTATGATGATAATAAAGTAAAAGAAATAGAAAAGTACGAAAACGAAGTTGACAAGTATGAAGATGTTTTAGGCACATATCTTGTTAAGCTTTCAAACAAGGATATGTCAGATGAAGACAGCTTAAAAATTTCACGAATACTGCATACAATAGGTGATTTTGAACGTATAAGCGACCATGCGGTTAATATTAAAAAAGCCGCTCAGGAGATGAACAGCAAGTCAATTGAATTTTCAAGTGAGGGAAAAATTGAGCTTAATGTGCTGGAGGAAGCTGTAAGGAAAATTGTAGATGTTTCTGTAGAGGCTTTTTCCAAAAACGACATTGAACTTTCAAAACGTGTTGAGCCTTTGGAACAGGTGGTAAATGACCTTACAAGAATAATTAAAAATAAACATGTTGAAAGGCTAAAAGTTGGTGAATGCACTATAGAACTGGGCTTTGTACTTTCGGACTTGATTAATAATTACGAGCGTATAGCAGACCATTGCTCCAATATTGCTATTGCTATAATAGAAGTTAACAGAGGAAGCTTCGACACTCATGGTTATATTACGGATATTAAGGCAAGCGGCAATGCTGAGTTTAAACAGATGTATGACGAATACAAAAAAACTTATGCTTTAAGCTGATAGTCATAAATAAAAAATATATACGGCGGAGAAATATTTTTGGCAATATTTTTCCGCTGTTTTTTATTGCGTTTTTGTAATCTGCGGAGAGTTATTAACATACAAAATAGTATAACAAAAGTAATAAGGAGTTTTGTTTTTGAGTGAATTTAAAGCAAACATAATTAATATTTATTCTGCCAAAACAGACAAGGAACGAACGCAAAAGCTTAATGAAATAATCATAAAGCTTATTAAAGAACGCATAGGAGGCGCGGGGCATGAAAAATAGCGGTGTATTAAAAGCCGCAATATACTGCCGCCTTTCAAGAGATGACGGGTTTAATGATGAAAGTGAAAGCATTACAAACCAGAAAATGCTTTTGACAGAGTACTGTTTTAAAAACAAATGGGAAATTTATGATGTATACTGCGATGACGATTATTCCGGACTTGACATAAACAGACCGCAGTTTAAACGTCTTATTGAAGATGCCAGAGACAGGAAATTCGACATTATAATATGCAAAAATCAGTCGAGGTTTTCCCGTGATATGGAGGTTGTAGAAAAATACATACATTTTCTTCTGCCGGTATGGGGCATAAGGTTTATAGGCGTAGTTGACAACGCCGACACAATGAATAAATACGGCAAAAAAGCCCGGCAGATAAACGGGCTGATTAATGAATGGTACTGTGAGGATATTTCCGAAAATGTTAAGGCTGCTTTAAACGTAAAAAAGAGAAACGGTCAATATCTGGGCTTTTGGTGCCCTTACGGCTACAGGCTTATGGCAGGCAACAGCAAAAAGCTTGAATTGGACCCGGAAACGGCATATATTGTAAAGCGGATTTTTGATATGTACTGTCAAGGGATATCTGTTAAGGAAATATGCCGCTCTCTTACAGAAGACGGTATAAAAACGCCTTATGAGTACAAAAGAAGTACAGGCATAAATTACTTTAACCCTGCTGCAAAAATTGAAAATACGGGAATCTGGAGCCAAAGCACTGTAAGGAAAATACTTAAAGATAAAACATATACAGGCGCCCTTATACAGTGCCGTGAAAAGAAAGTTAGCTATAAAAGTCCCAAAATTATACGTACACAGCCTCAGGAGTGGATAGAGGTTGAAAACTGCCATGAAAGCATTATTGACTTATATACATTTAAAAAAGCTTCAGAGATAATGGCTTTAAGGCGGAAAAGCTCGTCAAGCCGAAAAGGCGGCGCTTTAATTGGAAAAGTTTACTGCATGGAATGCGGCAGTGCCCTTGTAAGGAACAACTGCCATTCGGTTATATATTTAAGGTGTCCTAAAAGAGCTGAGGGTAAATGCTGTCCAATGAAATCTGTTAAATATGACGACATAGAAAAAACTGTAAAAGATATAATACGCAGGTTTTTAGATGAAAATATTGATGAAAAAAAATCATGGCTTGAATACAATAATTTTGCGGGCAGTAAAATAAACTGCAATAAAACAGACGCAAATATAAGAAAAAATGCCGCACAAAACGCTTTGGCAAAGGCATATATGGATTTTGGGGCAGGAAGGCTTAAAAATGAAGATTTTGAATTCGTAAAACAGCGGATTAAAAACGAAAAAAGGTTTTTCGGAATGAAGGAGAGGGAAAACCGGAATTTAAGTTTTTATGAATTTACTGAAATTTTAAATGAAATTAAGGAAAAAATTAATTTTAACACAATAAACAGTTTAATAGACCACATAGAAATTGGCAATAAAAACAACTCAATACGTGATTTAAAAGTTTACTGGAGGTTTTAGCGTATTTTAAAATACGGGTCATGGGACCCGGGAAAAACGGGAAAACACGGCATGAACGAAAAAGACATAAACATAGACATTGCGAAAAAGCTGTGTTTATTTTTGGAAGAAGCCGGGGCTGATGTTTATTTTACAAGAAGCAGCGACGAGGCTTTAGGTCAGACAAAATCCGAGGACATGAAAAAACGCATAAAGTTAGTTGATGAAAGCAATGCCGACATAATGATAAGCATACACCAAAACGCTTATACTTCTGAAAATGTAAAAGGCGCCCAGACATTTTATTTTAAAGGCTCCGAAGGCGGAAAGGCTTTGGCTGAGAAAATACAGGCAAGCCTTATAACCGCCCTTGATGAAAAGAACAAAAGAGTGGCAAAAGAAAATACAAGCTATTACATAATAAAAAATACAGAGATACCGTCTGTTATTATAGAATGCGGTTTTTTATCAAATCCTGATGAGGAAAATAAGCTCAATACTGAGGAATACAGGCTGAAAACGGCATGGGCTATATTTGACGGCATAAGGGAATATTTTAACGAAAGCGAGCTTGTTTTAAGGCGGGAGTAAATGTAAAAAGCCTTCTTAAAAAAATATAAGAGGGCTTTTTATTCATTTCTGAAATTTTTAATAAAATAACGTGTATTAAGTCCACTTAATATTATTGCAAAAACTATTAAAAAACCAGATATAATATAAAAAATTGAGTTTTATTAACTGGGAATTTTTATTAAAACATGTAAAAATATGCCGCATAAAGAAAATACAAGATACAGCACGCCGTTTATTATATGGCGGCGTATTGGGATTTTTTATACTGTTTTTTATGTGGGGTTTATGCCGAAAAAATCAGCCAATGAAAATTATTATTATAACGCATATTTTTATAAACGCATTTATTTGCAGCTATAAGGGTGTTTTAGCAATAAGAGGATTGTAATTAAGCATAAGCTAAATAAATTCTGTAATCAATGTGATTTATGCGTGGGTATTTTAATTGTAGACAAAGAGCCGTATTTTCTGGTATTCTGTTAACAGTTGAGTATAATTTGTGTGTAAACACAGGCAAATTATAATTTTATGTGGATAAGCCGAAAAGGGGTATACAAATGACTTTTGAAGAATTGAAAATAGACCAAAGGCTTATAAAAGCTTTGGAAAAACGCGGCATAACTGAGCCTACAGATGTTCAGGAAAGCGTTATTAAGCTTATGCTGGATAAAAAAGATGTTATAGCTAAATCTCAAACAGGTTCGGGGAAAACACTGGCATATCTTCTTCCGGTTTTTATGGCGGTTGATACAGCTTTAAGAAGCACTCAGGCAATTATATTAACTCCAACCCATGAACTTGCAGTTCAGGTGCACAACGAAGCGGAGTTTTTAAGCAGAAATACCGGCATGGATATAAGAAGCGCGCTTATTATAGGCGGAGCCAACATTACCCGGCAGATTGAAAGGCTGAAAGAAAAGCCGCAGATAGTTATAGGCTCAACAGGAAGGATATACGACCTGATTAAAAAACATAAAATACAGGCGCATACAGTTAAAATTATGGTTATAGACGAAGCCGACAGAATGCTTGATGATGATAACATTGACGGGGTAAGGAAGGTTATAAAGACAACATTAAAAGACAGCCGCCAAACTGTTATATTATCCGCATCTTTAGGCAATACTGCAATTAGCCGCGCAAAGGAATTTATGCACGAGCCGGTTATGGCAAAAGGCGCAGATGATATGCCGGCAGGCATTGAGCATTATTATATAATCTGCCAAAGACGCGACAAGATAGTACAGGTGCGCAAAATAATGGCTGGGCTTAAACCTAAGAAAGTTATGCTTTTTATAAACAATCAGCAGGAAACTGACGAGATGGTTGAAAAACTGCGCTTCCATGGGCTTTTGGCAGGCGGAATATACGGAGCCGCAAAGAAAAACGAAAGAAGGAAGGCTATAGAGGATTTCAGAAGCGGCAGAATAAATATGCTTATATCATCTGACATTACAGCAAGAGGCATGGATTTTGAAGATGTGGACATGGTTATAAACATTGACATACCGGAAGAGCCTATATTTTACCAGCACAGAGCGGGAAGGACCGGCAGGGGAGGAAAAAAAGGCGTTGTTATTTCACTTATTTCACCATTTGATAAAAAATGGATAAATAAATATGAAAAGGCATTTAATATTAAATTTAAGGCAAAAGAAATGTCTTACGGCAGATTGATTGATGCCGCAAAAGACAAAAATTTTAAAAATAAAGCAAAATCGAACAATGGAAAAGTGTTTAAATAAGCAGTTTTGCCTATATACAAACAGTGACATTTTTTGATATATTATGATTGTATATGCAGATTTTGTTATTAATTTTTATTAAGGAGAAATTTTATGAGCGAAGATATGAAATGCGGCTGCGGCTGCGGTCACGACCATGACGATGATGTAATGGAAGAAATGGAAACAATGACTCTTACACTTGATGACGACACAGAACTTGAGTGCGGCATTATAGGTGTTTTTGATGTAGATGGAACAGAGTATATCGCCCTTTTGCCTAAGGAAGATGATACAGTACTTATTTACCGCTACAACGAAAACGGTGATGACATAGAACTTGCCCTTATTGAAAATGACGACGAGTTTGAGAGAGTTTCGGAAGCTTTTAATGAGCTTTGGGAAGAAGAGGACGAGGAAAGTGAGGAAGAAGAATAATTTATAACAATTTATAACAATTTATAACAATTTCCAGCATGGGTTTATGGCTGAAGGAGAAACATGTTTTATCCATTCTCCAATAGTGCGGAATTACTTGTAAAACAAAATTTGTTTTACAACTTAAACCCACAAGCCTGTATCGCTGTATTAATTTTAATTTGGCTTTAAATATTGTTTATTCGTCAAATGTTTTAAAGCAACTGGTATTTTGCAAAAATGGCGCCGGCTTTTCCGGCGCCATTTTAGTTTTTATTTAAGATGTTTTTTTATTTTTGCAATTAAATTAAAAATATATTTCTGTTGTGTTTGGAACTTTTTTATTTGCTGTCCGCATCGGAAAAAAGGCTTACAAAACCCATTGCGGCATAGGAAAGCGGAACATTCTTGAGTTTAACAAGACCTATGCTCCTTTGCGGTATAGGCGGATTTATTGGTATTTCAAAAACAGTTTTATTGTCTATGCATTTTCCTTCAAAATCTTTTATTACAAATGAAAGCCCTAAATTAATTTTCGCAAATTCAACAAGCAGCTCGCTGCTGGCAAGCTCGATTATAGGGTGGAGGACAACACCGTTTTTTTGCGCATAAGAGTCAAGATACCGTCTTGAATTGCTTAAATCTTCCAGAAGCAAAAGGGGATAGTCATTTATATTGCTCAGCTCTATCCCGTTTTTTGAAAGCTCCTTAAATTTTGTGCCGCCTATTAAACAGTCCTGTATTTTTATACACTCTTTAATCTCAAGGTCGCTGTCTTCTTCTATGGGAAGGTTTATGAAGCACACATCAACAACACCGCTTTTTAAAAGGCGCAGAGATTCGTATGTTGTTTTATTTGTAACTTTTATGTTTATGTGTGAGTTTTGTATATTAAATTTTTCAAGATAGGGCATAAGAAAGTTTTGAATTACAGTATCGCTGGCGCTTATACGGATTTCGCCTGTTTTAAGGTTTACCATTTCCATAAACTTATTCTCAGCTGTGCTTATGAGCATAAGCGCCTGGTCA
The DNA here is from genome assembly GCA_944383885.1 of uncultured Clostridia bacterium. GTDB lineage: Bacteria > Bacillota > Clostridia > Lachnospirales > Anaerotignaceae > Neoanaerotignum_A. The sequence continues at coordinate 20,520 of CALWRF010000031.1, forward strand.
AGATATTCAAAAAGCATATTGCCCTCAGGCGTTGTACGGACGCCTTTTGACGTTCTTATAAGAAGCGGAGCGCCCATTCTTTCCTCGAGCTGGTGGATTGACATACTGACAGCCGGCTGAGAGATATACAGCTCTTTTGCCGCAGCTGACATATTGCCTGTTCGCACTACGGTGCAGAATATTCGGTATAAATCAAGTGGTATATTTTTTTCCATATTAAGCTCCTTGTATGGATATATAGTTTCAAGCTTTTATTAAAAGTATAATTACAGAAATTCCGATTTTCAAGCGGAATGTAATAATATGTTAATATTTAATATCTGAGGGTTATGGTATAATTATGTAAAGCATTATTAAATGGCTGATAATGGCGTTAAAAGAAGAGAGAGAGGGATTCTATGAAATTTGGAAAGGGTATTTTTATTTCGGGATTAAGTGCTGTGTTGGTTTTTTCTTTATGTTTTACTGCTTTTAGCGAAGTAAACGCGGAAAAAAACGATGAAATGTATATGCGTTACATTACAAAAGAAGACACGGAGCTTTTTTCACTTCCTGACAAAGAGGTTGAATTTAATGCGGATAAGTTTTTTACAGCTCTTAATTCGGAAAACGATTATGAGGTTTATATAGCCATAAACAGGCTTATAGAGTGCTACAACGATAATGAGCTTAAAACAAAGGCTTATAATGCCATAGAGCCTTTTAAAAATGACAGCAGGGAAAAGATAGCAAAAGCCGCTGACTTTGCCTGTGATATACTGTCCGATGAGTTTAAGAGTGAATATATATACATAATGGACGACTCAAGCATATTTTTTAATACATTCTGCGATTACTCAGATTACGGCGGATATAATAAAATTTGGAGAATAAAAGACGGAATACTTAAAGAATATACAACTCTTTCGGAGCCAATGATATATATAAGCGATTTTTATTTATCGCCTGATAAAAAACTTTTAGCTGTAAAAGCATGCTCCGGAAAAAGTGAATTCTTATTTGTTATATCGCCTTCAGAAGGCAAAATAGGATGTGAAATTGTATCAAGCGCAAAAAATAAAATAGCCTTTGCAAACGGTTACAGCACAGATGTAAGAACTGACAATGAAAATTACAGCTCGGCTGAGAAAATAAAGTGGATTAAAAATGATGTGCTGGAGTTTGAGGGCGGATTTACTTTTAACGACGTTGGCAAAACAGTAACTTATAAAGTGCAGTACGATTATTCAAATGGAAACGTGAAAATAATTATTATATAATTCTTAAATTTTAATATACTTAAAAACGCGTACTGCAAATAAATTTTTTATAAGCAGTACGCGTTTTAATTTATTATACTTTAATTACGGATTTTAAATAATTATTTCAGCCGCAATAAAAACACAAAAATTATTCACAAGGCATTCCGGCTTTTTTATACAATGTATAAAAATGGTTTGTAGGACCAACGCCGTGACCTATGGCAAATGAATGCTCTATTGCAGTTGTTATGTATTCCTTAGCGGCTTTAACCGCCTGCTCTACGCCAAGACCATTTGCAAGGTTTGCTGCTATGGCAGATGAAATAGTGCAGCCGGTGCCGTGTGTGTTTTTGGTATCAATTCTCTTTCCTTCAAGAACAATAAAATTACTGCCGTTAAAAAGAATATCCGTTGCATCATGGGAGAGATGTCCGCCTTTTACAAATACATTTTTTGCGCCCATGGCGTGTATTTTTTCGGCAGCTTCCTTCATGGCGGAAATATTATCTATTTTCATGCCCGTGATAACTTCGGCTTCCGGAAGGTTAGGAGTGAGGACTGTGGCAAGAGGAATGAGTCTTTTAATAAGGGTGTTTTTTGCTTCCGGCTTTAAAAGGTCAAAACCGCTTTTTGAAATCATAACTGGGTCTATTACTATATTATTTGGCTTATACTGCTCCAGTTTGCCGGCTATGGCATTAATAGTTTCTGTTTTTGAAACCATGCCTACCTTTACGGCGTCAACATGAAATATATCTTCAAATATAGCGTCTATCTGAGCTGATATTATGCTGGCGTCTATATCCTGACAGCCGAACACGCCCATTGTGTTCTGTACTGTAACAGCCGTTATTACACTCATACCGTATGTACCGTGGGCTGAAAATGTTTTTAGGTCAGCCTGTATACCAGCGCCGCCGCAGGTATCAGAACCGGCTATGGTTAATGTGTTTTTCATTTTATTTCCTCCTTAAAGGATAATTTATTAAGTAATTTCAAAGAAATTTTAACATTTATAAGCATAAAAATCAATAATTCAGGCATAATAAGGAACGCCGCAGCAAGCGATAAAGCTGTTTTTAAAAGGTTTTATCTATGTTTTAAAATTTTTTGGAAAAAAAGTAAAAAAAGGAGTTGACAATATATGAAAAGTGAGTAAAATAAGTATTTGTTGCCGCTGAAAACAAAAGCGAAAACGCAGGATTTAAAAGCTGAAAAAAGAAATGAAAAAACTTGAAAAAAAGTATTGACATTTTTTAAAAAACGAGTATAATAAATCAACGTTGTCGGTAAAATAAAGACGGCAGACAAAGCAGGAAATTTCAAATTTAAGTTAAGAACTTGAAAAAAATAAATAAAAAAAGTTCTTGACAAAAAATGAAAGTTCTGGTAATATAAATAACGCTGACGGCGAGAGCTTGAAGCAAAAAAAGACATTGAACCTTGAAAACTGAACAGTTGAAAATAAACCAAAACCCAAAGTTAATTCACAGAGCTCGAGAGAGCAAAAGTAATTTTAGGAAACAAAAAGTCAGTGAGAAACTGAGAGACAAACTTTAATTTGAGAGTTTGATCCTGGCTCAGGATGAACGCTGGCGGCGTGCTTAACACATGCAAGTCGAACGGAGAGATATTGAAAGAGAGCTTCGGCA
>CALWRF010000032.1 GCA_944383885.1 uncultured Clostridia bacterium
CATCAAAATGTGACCTTTGGAAAGCACAGACTTCTATCTCCTTCACACCTTCAGGCACAATATATTTTCCTGTCATCTGAGCTGGTGCCTTAATAAGCTTTTTGCCGTCTTTAGAATAAAGTACACCGTCAATGTCTTTTAAATATTTATTTTCAGGGTCAACTGTTATTTTTTTTAAATTTCTTGCACCGTAAAGAGTACCGAGCCAAACATCAGGTATATTTTTAGGAATAAAAATACTCTCTATTTCACTTGGATTTTCAGCAGAAACAGCAACTGTAAATTCCCCTTCAGCCTGTGCTATAAGCTCCTCAGGTATAACCATATTTTTATCTTCGCCTTTATATTTCAAATCCCATCTTCCATTGCTCCAACCGGAGTTATAAAATTCAAAATCATTAATGCCGCTCATATACAATCCTCCTTGCTCATTTTAAAAACCTGAACAAATCGTATTCAGTTATAATTTTAATATCCTTTCCTTTTTCCTTCTGTTCAAGAGCTTTTTCAACTTTTTTAGCTCCTGCCGAACCAAAATCCCCTATTACAAGGTAATTTGTTTTGCCGCTTACAGAACCTGTGCACCTTCCGCCTTTTTGAACAATCATTTCTTCAACGGCTTTTCTGTCGCCGTCACAGTTTTGAAAGTCCCCTGTAAGGACAAAGGCTTTTCCTTCAAATTCAAGAGAGTCTATATCCTCTGTCGGATACTGCGGTTCTGTATCCCAGTCGTTTACATCTTCATCGTCCTCGTCGTCCTCGTCCTCATCTTCATCGTAATCATCAAATTCATCGTAATATTCTTCGCCTATGTTTTCTTCTACAATACAGCCATACACATCCTCGTATGCTTCGTTAAAGTCTGTCCACGCGTCTGTATCAGGAGAAAATCTGACACAGAATTCAACAAACGGGTCTTCTCCATAATCGCAGAAATATCCTATTATTGTCTCCTCATCATCTGTTTCCTCAAATATATCCGTAGGTGTTACATTATTTTTTACCCATTTACGCAGTTTCTTTCTGTCCACATCTGACAGAAAATTTTCAAAAAAGTCTACAGCGGCATTAAGAGCATCTTTATCGTCCCATGTAGGAATAATATCCTCACAAGATATTGCTTCATAGCTTATACAGCTTCCGTCATCTGAAGTAAACTGACCTATCTCATGGATATGAACACCGCAGCCTTCTTCCACATCCTCAAAATCAATCTCAATAACAAGATTGTTTTCGCTCATTATTTTAAGGAAGTTATCATACTGCTCCTCTGTTGTAGTACAAATAAGCTCACCATTTGGTCTTTTAGGCTTGTCTTTAAACCATTGTCTTGACCAGTTCTCAAATGAATCAAGGGTTCCTGAAAATGACCATCTTCCGCAGCCAGAAAAGCCGGCTGTCAAATGTTCTTCGTCAAAGCCGTCACAACATTGAATACCGTATTCACCGTAAAATCCCCACAAGTCTAACACCGGCTCAAAAGCGTCAATGTATTCCTGAGTCCAGTCGCCTTTTAAAGTAATTTTACCGCTTGCGCTTGAAATGTTTGCCATAACACATCGCCTCCATGATACAGATTAACTAAAAAATATATTTAAAAGCAGCATTAAAATAATTATACAAAAATAATTTTATTATTTTCAAAAAACTATACTTATTTATATACATATTATACTTAAATACATATTTATTTCAATAAATTATATAAATTTAATTAATTAAGGCGCTTATTTATATTTATTAAGCTGAAATTATACTAAAAATTAAAATCCGTATTTCAATATTTTAATAACATCTGATTACCGCTAACTTTTATGCCGAAATTTAATATAATTACCTCAACTGCTGTATTTTTTTAGTTATGATAAGTGATATAATAGTTTACAGATTATATGTATTTCAATGTATGTAAAATTCAAAAATAATGCAAATAAGAATAATTAATGAATAAAATCAGACAAAAACCGTCTTTCTTATTGTATTGTGAATAAAAAAATGGTATATTTGCTTTATTAGGATATATTAATAATTTTTTGGTTCAATTGCTTAAAAAATTGCTTAAATAGCTTATATTTCTTAAATACAGGCATTAAATTTTTATATGTAAATTATATTTTTCAATTGATTTACATAATTTTTTTGTATGTTCCTATTTTAGGAACCGCAATACATATATTTTATGTCATAAAATTATAATGCCATACCATTTAATAAGAAGGGGTGGGAGAATGGGCATGTCAGAAAAAAGCAATGCTCAACCGGTCTCTCAATATATGAAACACAAATTTGAGGAACTTGCAGAAAGAGCCTCAAAAGACGCATTGTCAGGACTGTTAAACCGTGAAACCGCTGAAATGTATATAAACCAGCGTTTGGATAATATGCTGCAAAATGAAACATGCGCGTTATTTATTGTTGATATAGATAATTTTAAGCATGTAAATGATACATTGGGGCATCAGGCTGGTGACGAGGCTATACGGCAGTCAGCCCACATATTGTCAAGTTTATTCAGGGCAACAGATATTGTAGGCAGGCTTGGTGGAGATGAATTTATAATATTATTAACAGGAACCATATCCGAAAAACAAGTGCGCAAAAAGGGAAAAGATATCTGTGAAAGCCTGCAGCTTATTCTCGGAGGCAGTCCAGCTGTAACAACTACTGTCAGCGTTGGCATAGATATAGCGTCGGGCATTGGGCTGAAATTTGACGATTTATACCAAGCGGCGGATTTGGCGCTTTACAAAGCAAAGAGAAACGGCAAAAACGGATTTTTTGTAAAACACGACAAAAGCCTTTCAGGCATAAAAGAAAAAGATAACTTCCTTCCTGTAAATACCATTTCCCTCAGCGGTCTGCTTGAAAACATGGAAAGCGCTGTTTCGCTTTTGGAAATCGGCGAGCAAATACACATTATATATGTAAGCAGCAGTTTTTGCAGAATCCTTGGTGTTGATTCAAAAACGTACTCCCTGCCAAAGACTCTTTCTTCAATTGTTCATCCAGATGATATTATAGGATTACGTTCCGCACTTTTTAAAGGTCTTGAAAATGATAACGCTGTAGACTGCATAACCCGTGTTTCACCGGACAATAAAAAATGGTACTGGTGGCATATACGGGCTTCAAAAATAGAATATAACAACCCTCATCCTGTTATGCTCGTTACGGCAACGGATATATCTGAATTTAAAGAAAAAGAGCATAAGCTTATTGAAATAAATAAAAGGCTTAAAAGCGCTTTTGAACAGACAGCACAGGGAATGTGGGAAGTAGACTTGGCTTCTAAAAATATAACAATATTTGGATATGAAGGCATGGGCAGTGTATCTGAGTCAGTTCAAGGCGAATTTCCTGATTACATAATCGCAAACGGATGGATACACCCTAATTCAGTGCCGCATTTCAGGGAATTTGCAAACGAGCTTCTCAGCGGCAAGTCACAGGGATACGGTAATTTTATAATGCAGTACCATGATACAGGCTGTTACGGCTGGAAAACAATGTCTTATAAAATGCTTTATGATGATTCAGGCATAGCCGTTAAAGCTATAGGCATAGTTGAAAAACTGCCGCATGAATTTACCGGTCAGGATATAAAATCACCGATAAAACGTTTTTTGCCGGAATCACTTACATCATATCTTACAGTCGGCTTGCAGGCAAATCTTACAAAAGATACAACAAGGGAATTTTGGGCTGAGGGCAAAGATTTAAGCAGGCAGTATTCTAACGAAAAGTGCAGCAGTATACTTAAACAGGAAGAAAGCAAAATATTCCGCAAAGATGACAGCAAGTCTTTATCAGCATATTTTAATGCAGAACACCTTATAGAATTATATTCCCAAGGCAAGAGATGGATTAAACTAAATTACAGGCGAATAGACGTATGCGGAAATATACGCTGGGTAAACCATGTTATAAATCTTGTAAAAGATATTTTTACAAAAGACATATACTTATTTACATACATTATCCAGTCCGATTTAAAACACCAGCGTGAAGTCGAACTTAAAAAGAATATTGTATACGACCAGATAACAGGGTTATATGACAATTCAACTTCACGTTCGCTTATTGAATTTCAGATTGAAAAAGGCGGATTTCACGAATGCGCATTAGCAATGATACACCTCGGCGGTATAGAAAAATTGTCTGCAAGATGTGATTTATCAGTAAATAATAAACTATATGACATAACAGCGGCAATATCAACAGCGCTCGGTCCAGAGTGCATAATTGGGCAGTATAACATATCAACTTTAATAGTATTTTTCCCTGACATACATTCGCAAGATAAGATAAAGCGACAGATAGAAGACGCTTTTTCTTTTGTCCGTTTTTCACTGTCATATATTCAGGAAATGGATTCCATGAGGTTTGTTGCCGGTGTTGACTGCGCGAATATAAACCAAGCGGACTTTATTTCAATGACAACAAATACTATTAACGCCTGCCAGCTTTGGCACAACGCGTCGGCAGATACTGTTGCATTTGTGCAGGAAAATAATGATATACTTTTGAATAAAAATACAAAAGCCGAACAGCTTGAAGTAGGCTTGGAAGGCTTGATACATCCCCTTTGTGAATCTCAAAAGGATATTATTCTCAGCTGTATATCAGCTATGCTTTCATCTGACTCAATTGAGTATTCAATTAACAGCGCTCTTGGTCTTGTAGGCAAGTATTACGACGCTGACCGTGTGTATATAATGTCCCTTGGAGAAGAAAATAAAGTTATAACAATGCCATTTGAATGGGTATCCGCAAAAAAGGCAAGCATACAGCAGGCTGTTTCAGGATTATTTATTGAGCGGTTTCCAATATTAAAAAGGTGTATGGACGAAAAACGCCCTATATTTATTTCACGTATACTGCCTTTTAACGATAAGGTTCATGAAAAAGATGAAAAAAAATGGCATTTTATAACATTTCCGTTAATTGAGAAAGACGTGGTAACAAGCTTTTTATGTATAGAAAACCCTAATAAAAACACAATGGATATATCAACGGCTAACGCTCTTATTCCATACATATTAGGAGAGAAAAAACGCTTTCACACAAAAGCTCCTGTATCAATGAACGCGCCTAAGCTGTTTTTAAGCGAAATGCCAAACCTGCGGTCTTATACTAATGTTATATACTCACTTAATTCAGATATATACAGCTCAATGGGCGCTATTTGTCTTGATGTGCCTAACATATCATCTATAAACAGCAACCAGGGCTTTGAGTATGGCAATAAACTTCTCTGGTATATATCAAAAACATTAGAGGACATATTCTGTAATTCTTTTATTTTCCGTACATGGGATGCTGAATTTGTCGCACTGTGCCCAAACATTACAAGGCAGGTGTTTATAGGACGCTGCACCAGAATGCGTTCAAATTTGCAGCGCAGGTATCCAAAAGACGTGCGTATAGGCTATACATGGGCGGAGGGTGTTTTCAGCGGAAAGGCATTAGTAAACGAAGCCCGTTCAATTATGAAGTGCGAGCATATAAAAAGCGTATCTGAACAGGACAGCTTATCATTATCAAAAAAATCTTTGGTTAACATAAAAGACGCAATGCGCATTGAGCGTTTTACTGTATATTTTCAGCCTAAAGTGAATATAAAAGACGGTTCCCTTTTAGGTATTGAAGCACTTGTGCGCGGCATAGATGAAGCCGGGAATATTATACCGCCTGACAGATTTATAAGGGAACTTGAAACTACAGGCGATATAAGAGACCTTGACCTTTATGTTCTTGACCGTACATTGGCGCAAATGGACGCATGGAGAAAAGAAGAATTAGAGCTTGTGCCAGTTTCTGTTAATTTTTCACGCATAACACTGTTTGACCCTACTGTTCTGGCTTCTGTGCTGGCTATACAAAGCCGCTACCCTCTTTTGCCGCCAAACCTGCTGGAAATAGAAATAACAGAAAACGGCATGAATGTGGAATACAGTTCCCTAAGCAGTGTTATGGAAAAATTCAGGGAATTTGGAATCAGCTTCGCCCTTGATGACTTCGGCTCAGCGTATTCCAATATTTCAATATTTACAAATGTTAAATTTGAGAATGTAAAATTCGACAGAAGCCTTATATCCAGCCTTGTTGATAATCCAAGGGGAAGAATGCTCGTTCAGGATATTGTTAAGATATGCAATAAAAGCAATATGTCCTGCGTAGCTGAGGGCGTAGAAAACAAACCGCAAATAGAAATACTGAAAGATGCCGGCTGTATATGCGCTCAAGGTTATTACTATGACCGTCCAATACCAGTAGAACTATTTGAAAAAAAATATCTGAACTCTGCTAAAAAATAACAGAGACATGTAATTTTGTTAGGAGACTTGAATATGACAAACGATAACGAATATTTAAAAGGTCAGGAACAATCTTCAGACCTGCTTGTAATTGGCATTGGCGCCTCTGCCGGCGGAGTCGAGGCATTGCAGCAGTTTTTCGGCTGTATGCCAAACAACAGCGGATTAAGCTTTGTAGTTGTTCAGCACCTTTCGCCGGACTACAAAAGCCTTATGGCAGATATTTTAGGCAAAAACACTGAAATGACTGTGCTTCAGGCAACAAATGAAATGATTGTTGAACCGGATACAGTATACCTTATTCCGCCTAAAAAATATATGACAATAGAGCAAGGCAAACTTATGCTCTCCGACTATCCTTCCGGCACACTTAACCATCCAATAGATATATTTTTTAATTCATTAGCTAAAGAAAAGCGTGAGCACGCTATTGCAGTTGTTTTGTCCGGCACTGGTTCAGACGGTACAAAGGGCGTAAAATCTGTTAAAGAATACGGCGGTCTTGTTATAGCTCAGGAACCTGAAACGGCTAAATTTGACGGAATGCCAAAAAGTGTTATCCAAACAGGGCTGGCGGATTTTATACTTTCTCCTGAAGAAATAGCAGATGAAATACTTAATTTTTCCACTACAAACATACTGCTGCCTACTCAAAGAATTGAAAGCCCGGCAGATGAAGATGCCTTATTATCCGACGACGACACTCTTGCGCATATATACACAATATTAAAAAACGCCAGCGGCATAGATTTTACATATTACAAGCGCTCAACCATACTTAGGCGTATAGAGCGCCGTATGCTTGTAAACCACAGTTCTACCCTTGCAGAATTTGCAAGGCTTTTAGGCAACAACAGCGATGAAGTTAACATACTCATTAGGGAAATACTTATAGGCGTAACTAATTTCTTTAGGGATCCACCGTTTTTTGAAAAATTAAAATACAACGCTATATATAAAATAGTAGAGCGCACTAATGAAACAGACCCTATACGCGTATGGAGCGCCGGCTGTTCCACAGGTGAAGAAGCTTACTCAATAGCAATACTTTTTCAGGAAGTTATGGATGAGCTTCAGGTAAAGCGCGACGTTAAAATATTTGCTACTGATGTAGACAGGAGAGCTATTGAACAGGCAAGCAAAGGCGTGTATTCCGAAAACATTATAGACGATGTAACGCCTGACCGTCTGTCAAGATTTTTCATAAAGCAAAACGATCAATACATAATTTCAAAGCATATCCGCCGTATGATAGTATTTGCGCCGCACAATATGTTTTCTGACCCGCCTTTCGGCAAGCTTGATATGATTAGCTGCCGTAATGTAATGATATATTTTCAGCCTGTACTGCGCCGCGGATTATTTGCGATATTCCATTCAGCGCTTAAAAACAACGGCTACCTTTTCCTTGGAAAAAGCGAAACTGCAAGCGAGTATGCCAACCTTTTTAAACCGGTTTGCGGTCCTGAAAAAATATATCTGCACAAAGGCGAAGGCAAAGTTGAAGACCTTACTCCGCCTACGTTCAACATTCCTAATATTAAGGCAATATCTCTTAACAGTCCATACCCGTTAAATGGTCAAAATGAGGACATAAAACAGGAGATAAAGTATACTAAATTTTTAGAGACATTCCTTCCGGCTTCTGTTGTACTGGATCAAAATGATTCCATAATACACTTTTTTGGAAACTATAACGATTATTTTACACTCGCGCCGGGCAAAGCCACACTTAACTTTTTCAGTATGCTTAACAAAGATTTATCTTTAGCCGCCTCTACTGCAATCAGCCGCTGCCGAAATAAAAAAGAGCCAATAACTTATACTGACATAGTTGTAGACTGCCCTTCCGGAAGGAAATTAGTTGACCTTCAGGTACAGCCTATACCGGCAGAAAACGAAGAAGAAAGCAATCTTATTGCTGTTCTCTTTTACGAAAACAAACATCCTGAAACTGAAGGAACTATTGAAAAATATGATATTGATGCTACAGCAGCACAGCGCATTGCCGATTTAGAGCGTGAATTTCAGGTATCTCAAAATGATTTACGTTCAACAATACAGCGTTTAGAAACAGTAAACGGTGAGCTTCAGGCTGCCAATGAAGAGCTGCTTACGGCAAATGAAGAACTTCAAAGCTCTACCGAAGAGCTTCAGTCAGTAAACGAAGAACTTTATACCGTAAATACTGAACATCAGCTTAAATTAGACGAGCTTACAATGATGACCAACGACCTTTCAAACTTCCTCTCATCAACTATGATTGGCATACTTTTTGTGGACAGCAAACTTAATATACGTAAATTTACTGAATATGTTGGAAGGGAATTTCAGCTTATGGAGCACGATATAGGCAGACCTATACAAATATTTGCCCATAGTTTCCCAGATGAGAACATAGAAAAAGACGCTAAAACCGTTCTTAAAGATTTAATATCAATAGACCGCGAGGTAACTGCTATGAACGGACGCTACTACACGCTGAGGATAGCACCTTACCGCACTACTGAAAACAGTATCCGCGGACTTGTTATAACAATAATAGACAGCCTTGGAGCAAATAATGATAATAATAAAAATAATGACAAAAAATAATATATAATCCAAAATAATAACAAAATAATAAACAGGAATATTTTATAAATACATAAAATATTCCTGTTTTATATTAATTAAATAAATTGTCATTATACTTAATTATTAATCATTATTTTTCCGCATTCATGTTTGAAGCCAAACATCGCCTTTTCTTTCTTCTGCGGAAAAAGAAATAAATAAGCAAATAAACCGCCGTACATATATTGCCTCTGCTCATCAATATCCAGCAAATAGTAATGTCATGCGCTATAATACTTAAACAAAGTAAAAAACCGAATGTACAGGCAGGTAAAATCAGCCCTGCCCATGGATTTTTCATATTGCTTAAAAACCCCTGTAAAACAAATGACCCTATGAACATTATTATTAAAGTGGCAATTAAAGCGGCAATTGTGCCGTACATAATAACTAACAATATTACAATTGATATAAAAGCCATGTAAAAATTCCCCTTTTGCCCTATATTCCATAACCCTGCTTTATTGTCATATATTGTTGTTTTCAACGACCTATTAATTGTTTTAATATATTTTTGCATGCTTTTGTCTACTGGAAATTAAGTTCTTTAATTATAATAAAATATTTATACGGTAAGCAATACTTTTCTGTAATTTACTAAAAAATAATAAAACCAAAGATTATATATAAATCATGCTTTTTTATCCATCATTCTTCATAAAAATCTATTTCCTCAATTCCATCTGCGCCCATGTCTATAAGCAGTCCGCAGCACCAAATCCAATCTTTAGTGTCAGGGGCAAACTTTTCATAAAATTCAATAAAAGGTTCTTCGCCCATAGTAGAAAATATAATATCAATTTCACTTTCATAATCATGAGCATACTTTAGCGCCCAAGAAGGATTAATGTTATCCATCACCCACTCTTCAATTTCTTCATTGGGCTTATCAACAAACAATCTGAAAAGTTTGGTAACATCTTTCAAAACTTCAGAATCAAAATTTCCCCATTCCTGAAGCCAATCACCGGTTATTTCTTCATATACGGTACAGAACATATCCCATCTTTCTGAAACCGGAGAAAAATCTTCCGCAAATTTCGGAAATGGGTCAAGAAGTTCTTCGTTGTCAATTAAATCTCCATCGTCCATATCTTCTGTAAATACTTCCGTTGCCGGTACATGTGCCTCTACCCATTGGCGCAGCTCTGATTTATCAGGCTTTTCAAGAAAACCCGCAAAATAATCAACTGCTGATGAAATAGCATTTTCATTATAATCATTCCATAAACCTGCCATATTAATCCTCCTCACTTAAAATCCGTTCCAAAACACATTTGCAAAAAAATATTTCCATAAATAAGATTATTATATTAAATCGTATGCTTATGCAGTATAACTCCGTCTTACATCTCTGACAGTTAAAAGCATAAAGCAGCACATCAGCTGTTAATGAAGCGGTAAATTGTTGGATTATATATTGAAATAGAACCATTAAGCAAACATGTGTTAAATAAGAATTTTGCTTATGTTCCATTTTTCAGCCGAATATATCTATCATGGCTTCAAGTGTTTCTACAGCCATTTTCAAACTTCTATCCAAAAACAAAACCGATATACCGCACCCTGCCCAAAGCAGTATAATTAATTTCTTTTTGTTCGGATGCTGTTTTTGATAATTCCGCGAAAACACAGCAAACGCAATCGCGGCGCATAAAAACGCCCAAGCAGCCATAAGAAATATAAATAAAGCGATTCCCATAATTTTCCTCCTGTTTATCAATCCACATCCGCATATTTTTTCAGAAAGCAGGACAAATCTCTGCCACCCTTAATCCCAATATTCTTTCTCAGCTTTAAGCAGAAGAACAGCACGGTCAGACTTTGCTTCATTTAATGTTTTTTCAAGCAATATGTAAGCCTCATCCTTACGCCCCGAATTTTTTAACGCAAAAATGCGCTGATAATCAAAATATTCTTTTGCGTACATACTCCCTATTGGACGGTCATTATTCATTATCTCAAGAGCATCCAGTTCCGCAAAATACGATTTAACATCACGCTTAATCATAAAATTTGCCATTGCATCATTAAAGCGTTTTTCAAACCGGCGGGCTTTTGACATATTATAAAGCAGCCAAATGATTGTAACCAATAAAATTGCTGCAACAGTTGGTTTTATAACAGATATCAGTTCCATTTTGTCCAATGCTGCAATTAGAAACATGGTCAGGACAACTACCCATAAAAAAATTGAGATAATACCCATAATAACACGGTTAGAAATATTCTTACCGCACTGCCTTTTCACTTTTGCACATCCTTTCGGTCTTTGCTTTTTAATAATGTACTAATATACTGATTTCACAAATGCACCTTACTCAAAAACAATCACATCAGCAATATTAAAATATAACAATATTACATGTTATACAGCAGTGTTCCAAACTTATGATATGCCTTCCCTGCCGGTATTTGCTGTAATACATGCGGCAAACAGCAGATTTTCTTTATTACACCACCCTATTCAAAAAATAGTAGTATATATAAGCCTGTAACAGCTTACAACATTGTTTGTCTTTTTCTCATAGCCAAATGTTTTGCCTTATTATAACAAAAATCTTATATTTCCACAATGTTTTATGACATAGCCTGCTAATCTTATCTGTATTACTCTTTTACTCTGATAATATATATTTTAATCGATTTTCAGAAACAAATCATGACCACCGGCATATCCGATGGTTTTGTCTTGCTTAAGCGCACAAAAAGAAAAACGGCTAAAACTCTAATGTTTTAACCGTTTTTTAAGAGCCGAAAACGTGACTCGAACACGCGACCTGCTGATTACGAATCAGCTGCTCTACCAACTGAGCTATTTCGGCGTATATAATTTTGTATTCGCAATATTAATACTTAATATCAATCCGTAAACTATTGCTTATAAATTACCAGCTTTGCCAAATAAAATAATTTAGCCTGTTAACTTGTGTATTATATCATTCAATACAAAAATAATCAATATATTTACTGAAAAAACTCAACTTTATACTTTTATAACAAGTAAAATATTACTTTTTGCGAAAAATTTGATTTTCCTCTTGCAATATTTTTTTAGTGTGTTATAATTTTCATTAATTTCAAATTTAAGTTTGGTTAAAATGACGTTTAGGAAAACTAAGCCTTTGCAACTGTTTAGAGAATCGGCGGTTGGTGCAAGCCGTACAGCCAAAAGGGTGTTCCATTTTCTTAGTTGCCGGTGATGAATCGGAAGGGAAAGCCCTTTACAGCTTATACGAGCGGACACGTTTTTTTGTGCCAATGCGGGTGGCAACGCGGGTTATCCCGTCCCAGTTTTATTTGTACTGGGACGGGTTTTTTTATTATAAAATATTATATTGATAAAAAAGAGATAAATAAACTAAGGGGGATTTTTATTATGTCAATGAACAGAGTTTATAATTTTTCAGCCGGTCCTTCCATGCTTCCTTTGGAAGTTCTTGAACAAGCACAGAAAGAATTTGTTTGCTATGGCGATACAGGCATGTCAGTAATGGAGATGAGCCACCGTTCTAAAGATTTCGAAAACATAATTTTCGGTGCTGAGGCTGATTTAAGAGACCTTATGAACGTACCAGATA
Organism: uncultured Clostridia bacterium; assembly: GCA_944383885.1. GTDB lineage: Bacteria > Bacillota > Clostridia > Lachnospirales > Anaerotignaceae > Neoanaerotignum_A. Next base: position 12,515 of record CALWRF010000032.1, read on the forward strand.
ATTATACTATACTTTTCCTTCAGGGCGGCGGTTCAACACAGTTTGCCATGATTCCATTGAACCTTATGAATAAAAATAACAAAGCTGACTATGTTAAAACCGGTCAATGGTCTAAAAAAGCAATTGCAGAGGCACAAAGATACGGCACTGTAAATGTTGTAGCTTCTTCAGAAGATAAAACATTTTCATACATACCAGAACTTGACCCAGCTAAGTTCGATAAAGACGCAGATTACTTCTACATGACGCTTAACAACACAATTTACGGTACTCATATTCCAGACAGCATGATACCTGACACAGGCAATGTTCCAAAAGTTGGCGATATGAGTTCAAACATACTTGCTGAAAGATATGATATTTCAAAATTTGGTCTTATATTTGCCGGGGCTCAGAAAAATCTTGGTCCAGCCGGAGTTACAGTTGTTATTATAAGAAACGACCTTATAGGCAACGCAATGGACTTTACTCCTACAATGCTTAACTATGCTACACACGCTAAAGAAAAATCACTTTATAATACACCTCCTACATATTCGATTTACTTTGCCGGGCTTGTATTTAAGTGGGTTAAAAAAATGGGCGGCGTAGACGCTATGGAGAAAATAAACCGCGAAAAAGCTGCCATACTTTATGATTTCCTTGATAATTCAAAGCTTTTCAAAGGTACAGTAAGACCTCAGGACCGTTCACTTATGAACGTGCCTTTTATACTTCCTACAGAAGAACTTAACGCTAAATTTATAGCAGAAGCAAAGTCAAACGGCTTTGTAAACCTTAAAGGTCACAGAACAGTAGGCGGCATGAGGGCATCTATATATAACGCCATGCCGGTTGAAGGAATTAAAAAGCTTGTTGAGTTTATGGGTAAGTTTGAGGTTGAAAATAAATAACATCTGTCTTACTGCAAAAATTATATAGTTTTTGAATATAAAAAATAAAAGCAAAGGAGAGTAAATAAAATGTATAATATATTAACACTTAATGCCATTTCACCAAAAGGCTTAGCCAAACTTCCGCCAGAGGAGTTTAAAGTATCATCGGACTTTGAAAATCCAGACGGAATCATAGTAAGAAGTGCAGATATGCACGATTACAACATTCCAGAATCACTTTTATGTATAGCAAGAGCAGGCGCTGGCACGAATAATATCCCAGTTGATAAATGTGCAGAAAAAGGCGTTGTAGTATTTAATACACCTGGTGCAAATGCAAACGCTGTTAAAGAACTTGTTATAGCTGCCCTTCTTATTTCATCAAGAAAAATAACAGAAGCGGCTGAGTGGACAAAAACACTCAAAGGTCAGCCAGATATGGATAAGCTTGTTGAAGGCGGCAAAAAGAAATTTGCAGGTCCTGAAATTACAGGCAAAAAATTAGGTGTAATCGGTCTTGGCGCTATAGGAGTACTTGTAGCAAACGCTGCCCTTGCCCTTGGTATGGAAGTAATAGGATTTGACCCATTCCTCTCCGTTCGTTCAGCATGGCATATATCAGGTCAGGTTGAACTGGCAAAAAGTGTTGAAGAAGTTGTTACACAGAGCGATTACGTAACAATCCACGTTCCACAAAATGACTCAACAAAAAATATGATTAACGCTGAGCTTCTTAAAAAATTCAAAAAAGGCGCACGTCTTATAAATCTTGCCCGCGGCGGACTTGTAGACCCTGCTGCTGTAGCTGCCGCTCTTGATGAAGGCGTTTTAAGCAAATACGTTACAGACTTTGCTGCCGAAGAGCTTCTTGGAAAGGAAAATGTAATTACGCTTCCTCACCTTGGCGCTTCAACACCGGAGTCAGAAGAAAACTGTGCTGTTATGGCATCTCTTGAGCTTAAAGAATACATTGAATACGGCAATATTAAAAACTCAGTTAACTTCCCTAACTGCGAAGCTCCTTATACAGGCAAAGCAAGGGTTACAATAGCTCATAAAAACATACCTAACATGGTAGGCTCAATAACAGCTATATTCGCCAAAGAAAATCTTAACATTGATAACATGATTAATAAGAGCAAAGGAAACTGGGCATATACTATTATAGATTTTGATTCGCTCGGCGATAAACATGACAGCCTTCTTAAAGAACTTAAAGGATTAAAAGGCGTTGTTAAATCAAGAATAGTTAGAGAAAAATAATAAACTCAAGTTGATGTAGTACAAATAAAAACTAAATGGCGCGGACTTATTATCCGCGCTGTTATTTTAAACGGAGGTAATTAATAATGGCAACTATACTGCCTTTTAAAGCGTTCAGACCATCTAAAGGCAAAGAAAGCCTTGTAGCCGCACCACCTTATGACGTATTAAGCTCAGAAGAAGCAAAAGCTTTAACAAAAGATAACCCTTACTCTTTTCTTCATATAGATAGAGCTGAAATAGATACAGAAACTCCAGAGGATATTTATTCCCCTAAAGTTTACAAGAAATCTGCTGATAACTTGAATAATATGATAGAGAAAGGATATATTATTCAAGATAAAATGCCTTATCTATATATATATCGCTTAACATCAAACGAACACTCTCAAACAGGAGTTGTCTGCTGCACACTTATTGAAGAGTATTTAAACGGAACAATAAAAAAACATGAGCTTACACGACCGGAAAAAGAAAAAGACCGTGCCGAACACATTAAAGCATGCAGCGCACACACAAGTCCTATATTTATGGCTTATAGACATAATGATAAAATCAGCCAAATAATAGAAAAAGAGATAAAAAAAACTCCTTTATATGATTTTACATCAAGCGATAATGTTCATAATACTGTCTGGGTAATTAAAGACGAAAATACAATAGCTCTTTTGCAGTCCGCTTTTGCAGATGTGCCTAATCTTTATATAGCCGACGGGCATCACAGAAATGCCGCAGCCGCTGATGTTTATAACGAAATGAAAGAAAACGGCACAGCAGCAGAAGGCTTATCCCGCTATCTTTCAGTGCTTTTTCCTGACGATGAACTCACTATACTTGGATATCACCGTGTAATTAAAGATTTAAACAATTTAAGCGAAAATGAGTTTTTTGAAAAACTGTCAGAAAAATTTTATATAATGCCTTATACAAAAGAAGGCTCTTTTACACCTTTTATGCAGGGACAGTTTGGAATGTTTTACAACAACCGCTGGTATATTCTTACACCTGCGGAAGGCACTGTGCCTGATGATATTGTAGAAAGCCTTAATGTGTCCGTATTATATAATAACCTTCTCTCGCCTGTGCTGGGTATAAAAAACATGCGTACAGACAGACGCATAAGTTTCTGCGGCGGAATAAACAGCATATCAGAGCTTGAAAGACTTGTTATAACAGGTCAGGCAAAGGTTGCTTTCGCGCTTTACCCTACTTCTATAAATCAGCTTTTTGCTGTAGCTGATGAAAACAAAATAATGCCGCCTAAATCAACATGGTTTGAGCCAAAGCTCAGAAGCGGATTATTCATACACAAATTTTAATAAAAAATACCCTGTTTGGATTAATTTCCAATACAGGGTATTTTTTATTATTAAAGTAATTCTTTAAAAGACATTATAAATTTATCAGATATTTTTTTTATTTCGTCCATGTTTTCTTTTTCATTGCTGTCATAAACACCAACTGTATAAAAACCGGCTTTTTTTGAATTGATTATACCATGATACGCGTCTTCAAAAACAGCTGTTTTTTCTTTTTCAAAGCCCATAATATCCGCCGCTTTTTGATATATTTCAAAAGAGCTTTTGCTCATTGAAATACTTGTACATGTAATAAGCTTTTTAAAATATTTATCTATATTGAGTCTTTTTAAAAGCGGTATAACATAATATTCCTCAGAAGCCGTTAAAATGCACATTCTTTTATTTTCATCTGCGCTTTTTTTTAAAAATTCAAAAACATACTTTTTAAGAGGTATATCATAACGGTACTTATCAGCTGATGTTTCCGTAACACCTTTAATTATATCAGGTACGGACATATTAAGTTTAAGCTCATTTATAAAGTATAAAGCAGCTTCTTCAAAAGACATAGTTTTAAGTCTTTCGCTTAAATTATCTGGCGGATTAATGCCTTTAGACAAAAGAAAATCATATCCTATGTTATCCCAAACCGGCATGGAATCAATAAGAGTCCCGTCTAAATCAAAAATATAATTTTCAAATTCCATTAAATCTCTCATTTTACTATTTCCCTTGAAAGAGCTAAAAGCTCTTTGGCGGCTTTATATCTGTCATCTTGTGCAAATATGGCAGAAATAACGGCAACTCCGTCTACGCCGGTTCCTTTAAGCTCAAGAATGTTGTTTTTATTAATTCCGCCTATGGCAACAACAGGAATATTAACCGCTTCTGTTATCTTTTTAGCCTCTTCAAATGTAATATTTGTATGGTCTTTTTTGGTGTCTGTATGGAACATAGCACCTATGCCTATATAGTCTGCTCCGTTTTTCTCAGCCTCAAGAGCTTCTTTAAGATTACCGGCAGAAACACCTACTATTTTGTTTTCGCCAAGTATTTCCCTAGCCTTTTTGGCTTCAGTATCGCTTTGACCTACATGCACACCGTCAGCGTCTACAGCAACGGCAACATCAATATTATCATCAATTACAAAAGGCACATCGTATTTATCAGTAAGAGCCTTTATTTCTTTGGCAAGCTTTAATATATGCTCATAATCGGCATTTTTTTCTCTAAGCTGTATAAAAGTAGCCCCCGCCTTTAATACGTCCTCAACATCCTGGGCAAGGCTTCTGCCGTTTAGCCAAGAACTGTCTGTAACGGCATAAAGCAGCATTGATGATTTATCTAACTTCAATTTTAGCACCCTCCTTAAATATATCAGCAGTCATATTGCTCATATAATCAATAAGGTACATGCGGAAAGATGATGTTCCGGCGTTGTTTTCAACCATTTTTTTATAGGCAAGCTCTCCGGCATAGCCGTATGACGCAACAGCAACAGCGCAGGCATCAAGTATATTATCAGGGTTAGCGGCTGAAAATACGCCCAGTACACTTGAGAGCATACAACCGGTACCTGTAACCTTAGACATTACAGCATGTCCGTTTTTAATTATATAAGCAGTGTCCTTATCTGATATTATATCAATTTCACCGCTTATGGCAATAACCGCCCCTGTTTTAGCGCTTAATTTTTTGCTGAAATCTATAACAGAATCTATATTGCCGCCTGTAACCTTGTCAGCTTCGTCTGCATCTACGCCCTTTGCGGAGCCGCTTCCTGTTGCCAGAAATTTAATTTCTGAAATATTTCCTCTTATTACCGAAAACTTAATATTGTCCAAAAGCTTAAAAAGCACATCATTTCTTATTTTTGCGGCTCCGGCGCCTACAGGGTCCAATACAACAGGATGATTTAACTCATTACTGCGTTTTCCGGCTCTTAACATGGCTTCTACAAGGTTTTCTTCAATATTTCCCATGTTGATAACAAAACCGCTGCATGCGCTTGTTATTTCTTCCACCTCATCTGGGTGCTGTGCCATTGTAGGGGAACCGCCGCAGGCAAGGGTTATATTGGCACAGTCGTTAGCTGTAACAATATTTGATATATTGTGCATGACAGGCGCTATTTTATTGTTATTTTCAAATATTTTATATGCTTTTTCAAAAATTGTCATTTATTTTGCCTCCTCCTGCAATTTAGAGAGCAGTCCGCTTTTTGCCATAAATTTAAGAAGAATAAGGGCGCAGGCTGTTCCAAAACATGTGCTTATAAGAAATGCCGGTATATATGTAAAAAGCGAAACTCCGGCATTGCCGTAATAAAAAGCTGAAAGCGGATAAGAGCACATAGCCCCTAAAATGCCAGTTCCAAATACTTCGCCAACAGCTGCAAGATACATGTTTTTAGTTTTGGCAAACATAACAGCAGCAAGGAAAGCGCCTATTAACCCGCCTGGAATAGAAAATAAATCCTCGCCCATAAGCACAAGTTTCATAACTGTTAATAATGTTGAGCATGCGAAGCCGTAAACAGGACCAAGTATTACAACACCTGAAACATTAATAAGGTGCTGCATAGGCGCTGCCCAGCCTGGTATTCTGAATATAGGCGTAAGCACATAGCCAACAGCAGCCCATACCGCCGTTAAGACAAGTTTTTTAGTACTGATTTTCATTAAAAACCCCTCCATAAAAATAAAATATATTATTGCCAAAACCGCTTAAAAATAATAAAAAGCGGTAAATTGCCTGATTAAAAGCAAAAAGGGGTCACACCCGCGGTGGTGTGCCCCATATAATAAAATGCTGTTTAATTTAACCGACTTTCATTTTATACCAAAAATTATTTTGTGTCAATATCATCTTTTGTTATACTGTTCCACACACTGCCGTTTACTTCTGTTTTAGTTTCTTTTTCCCAAGTCGACAGAAGATTTTCAAAAACTTTGTTTTTTTCTCTCTCCTCGTATACTTCCTGGGCATTTTGGCGCATGATATCATCATTAATTGTTTCTATTTCTTCCACATAATAAACGGCATATCCTTTATCAGTTTCAATTGGTCCGGCTGTTGTACCTGTTTGGATATTTTCTTCATCAGTAAATACATCGCTTATATTGGAAAGTTCGTCGGTTAAACTGTAAATGTTGTTATCTGATTTATATTCCTCAAGCAGTGAATTAAAATCAATGCCCTGATTAGCTTTGTTTAAAACTTCCTGAGCTGTTTCCATGCTTTGAGTGTAAATAATTGAATAAGTTATTTTAGTAAATTCAGCTTTATACTCTTTTAAAAACTCATCAAAGCCCGACATTCCTACAGTATATTCGCTTAATATTTTCTCCTTTGTCTTATTATAAAGAGCTTTTTCCTCCATTACCTGCTTAATTACATCTAATGACACAAAACCGTCATACTGTTCAAAATAACTCTGAGCTTCTTTTTCAGAAGACAGTATTTCTTCTTCATTAAGACTTACGCCATTTCTTTCTGACCGCATAACAGTAAGTTTAACCATTTTTAAGGAGCTTAGGGCATTTGCTTTGGCAGTATCAAAAGCAGATTTTCCGTCAAAATCAGTATCCCAAATATCAGGTCCGCCTATTTCCTCAAAATTTTTTACAGCCTCATTAAGATAAACCAAGTATTCATCTTTGCTTATCTCTTCTGTGCCTATAGTCATTAAAGAATCACTTTTTAAACCGGTATTTTGGGAACAGCCAGTAAAAGCGGCAAAACACAGTATAAAAGAAACAACAGCTATAAATATTAACTTAAATTTAGACAAATATATCACCGCTTTTCATTGTGCGTTTTCAATATCGCTTAAAGCCTCATCTATTATTTTGAGCACTTCTTTTTTATCACTTTCACTTATTTTAACTGTAATATATGGGTTTGTGGCTGCTGTAAACATGTATTTAAGCGGCTTTTTAATTACCGCCGCCGTAATCTTAGCCGGGTCAATAGCCGCATCGCCCCTAAAACTTATAAGCACCGACTTAGGCTTTTGCACTACTGAAATAATATCAAGGTTATGCGCTCTGTTTTTAAGCAGCGCTATTTCAAGAAGATACTGCACGCTTTTTGGTATATTTCCATACCTGTCCTCTATTTCTTCCTGAATATCGTAGTAATCGTCATTTCCTGAAATATTTGCTATTTTTTTATAAATCTCAAGCTTCTGCTCCTCATTTTTAATGTAAAACGATGGAATATAAGCGTCAAGGTTTACATCAATTAAAGTTTCAAAATCGTCCTGAACCTTTTCACCTCGAAGCTTTTTAACAGCTTCGTCTAAAAGGCGGCAGTACATTTCATACCCTACAGAGTCCATGTGTCCGTGCTGCTGAGCGCCAAGTATGTTTCCCGCGCCTCTTATTTCCAAGTCCCTCATAGCTATTTTAAACCCTGAGCCAAACTCTGTAAACTCTTTTATTGTCTGAAGGCGTTTTTCCGATACTTCATTTAATACTTTATCCCTTTTATACATTAAGTATGCATAGGCGGTTTTATTTGTTCTGCCTACCCTGCCCCTTAACTGATAAAGCTGGGAAAGTCCCATTTTATCAGCGTCTTGTATAATCATGGTGTTAACATTGCCTATATCAAGACCTGTTTCAATAATAGTTGTGCATACAAGCACATCAATTTCGCCTTCAATAAAGTCCTTCATTATTATTTCAAGTTCACGCTCCGTCATTTGTCCGTGGGCAAATGACACAACGGCATCTGGAACGAGGTTTTGTATCCTCATTGTTTCTTGAGATATACTCTCAACTCTGTTATAAAGATAGTATACCTGTCCGTTTCTGGCAAGCTCCCTGTTTATGGCATCTTTTATAAGCTCGCTGTCATTTTCCATAACATAAGTCTGCACCGGGCGTCGTTCTCTCGGCGGTTCTTCAAGAATACTCATATCCCTTATGCCTGAAAGGCTCATGTGAAGAGTCCTTGGTATAGGCGTAGCCGTTAAAGTAAGAACATCAAGATTTTCTTTTAAGTTTTTGAGTTTTTCTTTATGGGCAACACCAAAACGCTGCTCCTCATCTATTATAACAAGACCTAAGTCCTTAAATTTAACATCTTTTGAAAGTATTCTGTGAGTGCCTATAACTATATCGCTCATTCCGGTTTCAAGCCTTTTTATAGATTCTGTCTGCTGTTTTCTTGTCCTGAATCTGGAAAGAAGCTCAATTTTTACGGGGTAATCCTTCATTCTCTGCACAAATGTATTATAGTGCTGCTGAGCAAGAATAGTTGTAGGCACAAGATATGCCACCTGCTTTGAGTCTTGAACTGCTTTAAAAGCAGCCCTTATTGCAACTTCAGTTTTTCCGTACCCCACATCGCCGCATATAAGCCTATCCATAACACGACCGGTTTCCATATCATGCTTAACTTCATCTATAGCATTTAACTGGTCATCAGTTTCTTCATAAGGGAACATCTCCTCAAACTCTCTCTGCCATACGTTGTCAGGAGAATATACAAAGCCTTTTGCCGCCTGCCTTTTGGCATAAAGCTTAACAAGGTCTTCAGCTAATATCTCTACAGACTTTCTTACTTTTGCCTTTGTTTTGCTCCAGTCCTGACCTCCAAGTTTATTAAGTTTTACCTTAATGCCGTCGGAACCTATATATTTCTGTATGCAGTCCATTTGTCCAGCCGGTATAAATAAATTTCCTCCGTCTGCGTAACTTACTTTTACATAATCTTTATTAACACCATCAACTGTTATCTTTTCAATGCCTCTGTATACACCTATGCCATGACTTGAATGGACAACATAATCTCCCGGCTTTAAATCAGAAAAACTTTCTATTGTCTTTGTATTCTTCTTTCTTTTTCTGGTCTTTTTATCGTTCTTCCCGTCAAAAAACTCGCTGTCGCTGAATATAACAAATTTTATGTCGTTATATATAAATCCTTTTCCCAAACTGCCTCTTGATACAGTAATTGTACCTGCTTTTAAATCAGCTTCCCAAGGATTAAGCACAAACGCCGCTTCCAAGCCAAAGTCATAAAGTTCACGCACAAGCCTTTCACCGCGGCTTTCTGCTGAGGATAAAATAAGTACGCAGTATCCCGATTCTTTAAGCCTTTTAACCTCTTGCGCAAAATACTCAATTCTATTGTTAAAAGACTCCGTGCTTCTTACAGAAAAATCCACAACGCTTTTTACACTAAAATCAGGCAGCGCTCCTGCTATGGAAGACATTATTACCTCGCAATAGCTTTCTGCCATTTTTACTGCCGAAGAATAGTTATAAATTACATTTGCCATTTCCGGCAGTATATAGCCTTTTTCAAGTCTGCTTTTAATGCTTTCAGAAAACTCTTTAAATAAGTTCTCAGCCCTTTGTTTTATCCTCTGCATTTCACAAAAAAAGACTATTGTATTTTGCGGCATATAGCCTAAAATATTAACAGTTTGGCTGTAAAAATAATTTATGCATCCTATAGATGAAACAATGCCTTCTTTATTTTTAAGCCTTTCTATCAACTCTCCCACATGGTTTTTAATATTTTCTTCTTCATCAGTCATGCCTTTTTTATCAAAAGTGTTTTTAACTTTATTATACGATTTTTCCATGCTTTCCACTGCTTTTTCAAGCCTTTGAGAGTTGGAGAAAAACTCGCTTACAGGATAAATATCAAAAGAATTAATTCTCTCTACAGACCTCTGGGTTAACGGGTCCATTGTCCTTATTGAATCAACCTCATCGTCCCAAAACTCAACCCTAAAGGCCGTATCCGATATTGTAGGATAAATATCCAATATCCCGCCTCTAAGCGAAAACTGTGCCGGACTTTCAGCAGATTCTGTCCTTTCGTATCCCATATAAATAAGTTGGTTTATAATGCTGTCTATATTATAAGAACTTCCTTCGGCTATAGTCAGGACACTTTCTTTTAATATTTCCGGCGGTATAATTTTATCAAAATACGCGTCACATGGAACAATCACAATTTGTATCTCATTATTAATAAGTTTTTTTAACACATCAAGCCTTTTTGTGTCAGTTTCACGGCTGTGGACATCGGCACTGTAAAAAATAAGGTCTCTTGATTCAAAAACAGCTGTATTTTTATTAAAGAAATACATGTTTTCATATATTTGCCTTGCTTTAATGTCGTTTTCAGCTACAATAAGAAGCGGTCTGTTTGTTTCTTCAGCTACAGCTGCCATAAGATGAACATTTTGGCTGTCTATAACTCCAGTTACCTGAATAGGCGAAATCCCTTCTAATATGCTGTCTTTAAGCATTTTATAACTTGAAAGCGGCGAAAGCACCCCTGTAATATTTCTCATTACTGCACTTCCTTATCCTTTTCTCTTTTAGGAATAAAGTTATACTCATTCATTGCCTCTTTAGCGCCTTTTAAAACAATAGCCGCTGCCGCATCAGCGCCTCTTTTTACCGCGTCGTTAATTAAAGCGCTGTCCTCTTTTGAAAAATGCCCAAGCACGTGATTTACCAAATCTCCGCCTTTAGGCTTATCGCCTACGCCTATTTTAATACGGGTAAACTCGTCTGACTTTAAGTGGGCAATTATACTTTTAATTCCGTTATGCCCTCCGGCGCTGCCTTTTTCACGTATCCTAAGTCCGCCTACAGGCAGGCTTATGTCGTCGTAAATTATTATAATGTCCTCTAAGGCAAGCTTATAAAAATCTCTTGCGGCTTTTACGCTTTCGCCGCTTAAATTCATATAAGTAAGGGGTTTTAAAAGCAGTATTTTTTCACTGCCTATTCTTCCTTCGCCTATTAAGCCATTAAATTTTATTTTGCTTACGTCAATATTGTATTTATCACTTAAAGCGTCTATTACGGCAAATCCTATATTATGCCGTGTGCCGCTGTATTCTTTTCCTGGGTTTCCAAGACCGGCTATAAGTTTCATATTTTTCCTCCAAACAAACAGCAATAAGCCCTAAGATTTAACTTAGGGCGCATGTAATAATTTTATTCAATTTTAATCCAAAAAATACTCTTTGTCCATAAAAATATTATATATCCAAAGAATAGTTTTTAGTATGCTCAACAAGGTAGTTAATAAATATCTGGCTTGGCGTTGAAAGCTGGTTCTTATTTTTATAAATAAGACCTATTTCCCTTGAAATCGGAGGGCTGAGATGTATTTTTTTTATATTAAACCTTCCGGCTACAGATGCTAATTTAGGCACAATTGATATGCCAAGCCCGTTTTCAACCATTGCCTGCACACTGTTGTAATCCGCTAAACGGCAAATCACATTTAAGTCAACATTCATTGAACGCAGTACATTTAAAAACTCCATATCCCTGTCTTCATCAAGGGATACAAAAGGTTCAGTTTTAATCTGCTCAGGTTTAAGATATTCCATATTGCTGAATTCATGGTTTTCAGACGTTATAACAAAAAACGGGTCCAAAAAAAGAGGCATTGACTGAAAATTCTTTATATCTTTAGTGTTTGTAATTCCAAAATCAACTATATCTTTTCCTACCCAATGCTCTATTTCGCGGTAATGTCCCTGACGTGTTTCGAGTATTATGTTTGGATAATCACTGCTGAATTTTTTGAGCACATGCGGCAATACGGCACATGCAAAAGTACCAAATGTGGCTATTCTAATTATTCCAGTCTGCAAGCCGTTTAATGCCTGAGCTTTTTCATTCATATTTTTAAAAGAATCTACTAATTCAGCAATAAACGGCAGCATTTGTTCGCCTTCGTATGTAAGCTGCAAACCATACTTTGAACGTATAAACAAAGTTATATTTAATTCTTTTTCAAGTGAAATTATCATTTGGCTAACAGCCGATTGCGTATAATTAAGTTCATCGGCTGCCCCTGTAAAACTTCCGCACTCAACAACTTTCAAAAAAGCCTGATACTTTCTCATTCCCCAAAACCCCTTGTTATAAAATAATAAATAATTATTTATGACATAATTTTACAATATTTTTAATAAAAAGTACATTAAAAAAACCGAATCTGTTGGTAGATTCGGTCTTAAATACATATATTTAATAAAATTCTAATAAAAATATTGAGTTATATTTAATTTAGATTGTAAAAAAATATATTTTTCCAGCTTAAATCAAAAGCCGGAATTTATTCCCAATGAGTAAAATTCTAAGTTTCAGCGACATTAAGAATAGCAATCTTTGGCTTATATTTGTTTTTGTCCATCAAAGGCTTCCAAATAAATAAGCTTTTAACAGCATGCCGCCGGCTCTTTTTCTGCATGCATTAAATTATATTATCAGCGTGTTACCTCGTTTTCAAGCTCTTTGCCTTCCATAACGCTTTTAAGGTTTTCGCAAGTTACAGTTGCAATTGCTTCAAGAGATTCTTCTGTAAAGAAAGCCTGATGGCTTGTTATAAGCACGTTAGGGAATGACATAAGCTTAATAAGCTCATCATCGTTTATAATTTCACCTGAACGGTCCTCAAAGAAATACTCGTCCTCTTCTTCATAAACATCAAGAGCCACACCTCTGAATTTTTTTGCCCTAAGACCATCTATAAGCGCGGCTGTATCTACAAGGGCGCCTCTTGATGTATTTACAAGTATAACTCCGTCTTTCATTTTTGAAATGCTGTTTTTATTGATTATATATTTGGAATCGTCTGTAAGCGGGCAGTGAAGCGTTATAACATCGCTGTGTTTAAAAAGATTATCTATAGTTGTATACTCAACATCAAGGCTTGTATCAGGGAAAAGGTCATAAGCCAAAATATTCATGCCAAAGCCTTTAAGTATTTCAATCATTACTTTGCCTATTTTTCCCGTACCTATTACGCCGGCTGTTTTGCCTCTTAAAGTAATGCCCATAAGACCGGAAATTTTAAAATTAAACTCCCTTGTTCTTGTATACGCCTTATGGATTTTTCTGTTTAATGTAAGGAATAAAGCAGCGGCATATTCTGCAACAGCTGTTGGTGAGTAGCTCGGCACTCTTAAAACAGGTATGCGCCCTTTGCACGCCTCAAGGTCTACATTGTCATATCCCGCACATCTTAAAAGAATTGCTTTTATTCCCAGTTCATATAATTTATCTATAGTCTTTTTGTTTAAAACGCAGTTAACAAAAACACATACCGCATCACAGCCGCTTGCAAGTATAGCTGTGTCTTCCGTACATCTTGTATCATAAAAAATAAATTCATATCCATATTCAGGTGCCAGTTTTTCAAACCATATTCTGTCATAATCCTTGGTATCAAAAAATGCGATTTTCATACTTTTTATCCTCTCCTTAAAATACGCTCCGCTATAATTATTAGCAGAAATTTAAAATTAATACAAAACCACACATAGATTTTAAAAAAATTGCAGCTGAAATTAATGCCGGTGCCAATATTTGTTAACATTGTATCAAACTTAAACTATAAAATCAACTGTGAATTTTTTGACAATATTTAACGCATATTTTGTATATTGTATATAAATACTGCTGAAATTATGAAATTAATGGCAAATTCAGCCCCTTTGCGGTTAGACCGCTATACCAGTATTATAATTTATTTGGTTAATATTTTTGATAAATTTATATCGTTATAATAATAAATTAGTAAAATCAGCTAATTAATTTCATATTTATTTTATGCGCAAAAAAAGACCAGCATTAAAACTGGTCTTTTTAAGCTATTACTCAAATAATTTTGATACAGACATACCCTCATGTATACGGTTTATAGCCTCTGCAAATATCTTAGCAACAGAAAGCACTTTAATTTTAGGTATGCATTTATCATTAGGCAGCTTAATAGTATTAAGCACAAGAAGCTCGCTTATAGCTGATTTTTCTATCCTCTCTATAGCCGGACCTGAAAGAACCGCATGTGTGCAGCATGCATCTACCTCTATAGCGCCCCTTTCTTTAAGAGCATTAGCGGCATTTGTTATAGTGCCTGCTGTATCAATCATATCGTCTACAAGTATTACTCTCTTGCCCTCAACATTGCCTATGATATTCATAATCTCACTCACATTGGCTTTAGGTCTTCTTTTATCAATAATAGCCAAAGGAATCTCAAGCCTTGTCGCAAAACTTCTTGTCCTGCCTACACTTCCAAGGTCAGGGGATACTGCTACAAACTCATGAATAGCATCACCGTATTTATCGTGATAATAGTTTGTAAGAAGCGGCGCACCCACAAGGTGGTCTACTGGAATATCAAAAAATCCCTGTATCTGAGCACAGTGAAGATCCATTGTAAGAACTCTGTCCGCTCCTGCTACTGTAAGAATATTAGCTACAAGCTTAGCACTGATAGGATCTCTCGCTCTTGCTTTTCTGTCCTGACGCGCATAGCCGTAATATGGAATAACAGCTGTAATTCTGCCTGCTGAAGCTCTCTTCATAGCGTCAATCATTATAAGAAGCTCCATAAGGTTGTCATTTACCGGATACGACGTTGACTGCACAATATAAACATCTGCGCCTCTGATAGTTTCATCAATTTTAACAGAAATCTCGCCATCACTGAAATGGCTTACCTCAGCCTGACCAAGTTTAAGTCCAAGGCACTGTGCCATTTCTTCGGCCAATTCCCTGTTGGCATTGCAAGAAAAGATTTTTATATTGCTTCTGCCTGAATACATCATTAAAGTTATCCTCCCTACAAACATTCAATAATTAACCACATACATGATTATGTTACACCTCGAAAGGACAAAATTCAATACTATTTGACAAAAATTTTATTTTTTCGTCCAGCCTTCTATATTCTGCTGGCGGTTTCTTGCTATAGCAAGGGCTTTTTCAGGCACATCTTTTGTAATTGTAGAACCGGCAGCAACATAAGAGCCTTTTTTAAGTGTTACAGGCGCAACAAGATTAGCGTTGCAGCCAATAAATACATCATCTTCTATAGTTGTCCTGAATTTTTTGTGCCCGTCGTAGTTTACAGTTATTGTACCGCAGCCGAAATTAATTCTCTCACCAACATCGGAATCACCTATATAAGTAAGGTGAGAAACCTTTGTGCCATTGCCTATTACTGAATTTTTAACCTCTACAAAGTCTCCTATTTTTATGTTTTCGCCTATTTTTGAGTTTGGTCTTATATAAGCAAAAGGACCAACCTTTGTACCGCTGCCTACCTCGCTTTCCATAGCAACAGTGTACTGAATTGTTACATTATCACTTAATTTCATGTCAGTAAGCCTTGTATCAGGTCCAACTTTGCAGTCTTCACCTATAACTGTTCTGCCTTCGATTACGCAGCCGGGATAAATTATTGTATCACAGCCTATTTCTGCATCATCTGATATATATGTGCTTTCCGGCGAAATAATAGTTACGCCATTTATCATGAGCTTTTCATTAATTCTTTTCTGCATAATCCTGTTTGCTTCTGCAAGCTGTATGCGGTTGTTCACGCCAAAAAATTCCGTCACGTCACCTATTGAAACAGCGTTAGCTTTCTCACCATTTGCAAGTATAACCTCAAGCGTGTCCGGAAGGTAATATTCGCCCTGAACATTATCGTTTGTAATAAGTTTAAGAGCTTTTTTAAGGCTTGAGCCTTTAAAGCAGTAAATGCCGGAATTAATTTCATTTACAAGCTTTTCTTCTTCTGAGGCATCTTTATGCTCCACGTTTTTAACGAAACTGCCGTTTTTATCCCTTATAATATGACCATATCCTTCCGGATTTTCTACAACAGCTGAAATAATGGAAACACCATTATTCTCACTTCTGTGATATTCTATTAATTTCTGAAGTGTTTCAGCTTTAATTAAAGGTGTGTCGCCATAAAGAATAAGCACATCATCGCCATCATTAATATATTTCTCAGCCTGCATAACGGCATGACCTGTACCAAGCTGTTTTTCCTGTACGGCAAATGTTACATTTTCATCTTTTAAGGCTTCCTGAACATCTTCTGCCTTATGACCTGTTACAACACATATATTTTGTGCGCCTAATTCATAAGCAGTATCTATAACGCGCTTAATCATAGGTTTGCCCATTACCTCATGCAGTACTTTAGGCATTTTGGATTTCATTCTTGTGCCCTCGCCTGCGGCAAGTATAACAACATTTATATTTTCCATTTATAAACACTCCTCAAATATTTATAATCCCAGTTAAAGAGTATATATCATTAAAAGCAAACGGTCAAATAAATCCACAAAAACCCGGATATTATTATCCGGGTTTTTAATTAATTCAGGAGCATTCTGTCATTGTCCACATTTTGTCCGCCGCTGGCTTTTTCAAACATTTTAAGCAAATCGGCAACCTGCAGATATTTTTTATCTTCTTCACAAACATCAATAAGCACATTGCCCTTATGCATCATAATAAGCCTGTTGCCAAGCTTAATGGCATCTCTCATGTTATGGGTAACCATAAGAGCAGTCAGCTTGTCTTCCGCAATTATTTTTTCAGTAAGCTCAAGAACTTTTTTGGCAGTCTTAGGGTCAAGAGCCGCTGTATGCTCATCAAGAAGCAGCAGCTGCGGTTTAGTCATTGTAGCCATAAGAAGAGTTATAGCCTGTCTTTGACCGCCGGATAGAAGCCCTGTTTTAGTGCTCATGCGGTTTTCAAGACCCAAGTCAAGCATTTCAAGGTATTCCCTGAATTTAGATTTTTCCTCTCTTGTTATGCCTTTATGAAGTCCTCTTTTCTTTCCGCGCCTTAAAGCCATGGCAAGATTTTCTTCTATGCTCATATTTGTGGCAGTGCCCATTCTCGGGTCCTGAAATACCCTGCCTATATATTTTGCTCTTTTATGTTCAGGCAGCTTTGTTACATCGTTTCCGTCTATTTCTATATAACCGTCGTCTATAAAAAATAAACCTGCAATTGCGTTAAGTGTTGTAGATTTTCCGGCGCCGTTGCCGCCGATAACAGTTATAAAATCTCCAGGATTCATTGTAAAGCTAACTTTGTCAAGGGCTACTTTTTCATTAGCAGTGCCTTTTCCGAATACTTTTCTCACGTTTTGGAGCTTAAGCATTAACTTCGCCCTCCTTTTGTTTATTGCCATGAATTTTTTCTACAAAATTATAAAGCTTTTCTTTAATAAGCGGTAATGAAAGGCATACAGCCAAGAGCACCGATGAAAGAAGTTTAAGGTCTGTAGGGACAAGACCTTTTGAAAGCACAAAAGCTATTATAATCCTGTAAAGTATAGAGCCAAGAACTACGGCAAAAAGGCTTCTAAGTATTGATGAATGACCAAAAAGTACTTCACCTATAATAACTGACGCAAGACCTATAACGATTGTTCCGGTACCCATGCCAACATCAGCATAACCGTTGTACTGAGCCATTATACCGCCTGAAAGAGCTATTAAACCATTGCTTATTACAAGACCCAGGATAACCATGGAATTTGTATTAACACCTAATGCCCTAATCATGGCAGAGTTATCGCCGGTTGCCCTTATTGCAAAACCTTTTTCAGTTCCAAAAAACCACCATAAAATAGCTATTACCACAAGTACGGAAATTATTCCGACAATTAAAACAGCTGTTGAGGTTTCTATTCCCCTGTCAGACAAAACAGAAATAACTGTGTCCTGTTTTAAAAGAGGCAGATTGGCTTTGCCCATTATCCTGAGGTTTACCGAATATAATCCTGTCATTGAAAGTATGCCGCTTAAAAGAGAAGGAATTTTAAGCTTTGTATTTAAAAATCCTGTAACAAATCCCGCCGCCATGCCGGCTATCATTGAAACAAAAGTAGCCACAAAGGGATTATATCCGCTTAGTATCATCTGCGCAGCAACCGCTGCGCCTAAAGGATAGCTTCCTTCTGTTGTTAAATCGGCGTAATCTAAAATTTTATATGTAATATAAACTCCTATTGCAAGTATTGACCATAGAAGGCCTTGGGACACCGCACCCATTAATATACTTAAACGCATTTGTATTCACCCATTCACTATTAATACTTTTAAATATAACTTATGCCGAACTTTAACAGTTCGGCCATAAGTCTAACACATCATTATTTAGTATGTTTTTTATCAGTTTTCAATAACTTCTCCATCTTGGACTATAATGTTTGCCCTGTCAATAATTGACTGCGGGAATTCATAGCCTATAGCAGCAGCTTCATCAAGGTTAATGCATACATTAGCATCTTCAAGACCTTCTATAGGCATTTCAGCAACATTAGCTCCGTCTTTTAATATGCGAACTGCCATTTCACCTGTTTGGCAGCCAAGTTTATAGTAATCAATACCTACTGTTGCAAGTCCGCCGTTTTGAACCATTCCGCTTTCGCCGCAAATAGTAGGAACCTTATACTGTTCCGCTACTTTAGCAACTGTTGCCATAGCTGAAGCAAAAGTATTATCTGTTGGTATATAAATAGCGTCAACATCAGAAGCAATGGACTCCATAACCTGAGCAATATCGTTTGTGTTTGTAACAGTTGCTGTCTTGCATTCAAGACCAAGAGCCTGAGCTGCTTCTTCTGCCATCTGAGCCTGGATTTCTGAGTTTACCTCGCTTGAGTTATAAAGTATGCCAAGTGTTTTAGCATCAGGAAGCATTTCTTTAAGAAGGTCAAGCTGTTTATCAACAGGGTTAAGGTCTGTTGTACCGGAAACATTTCCTCCCGGGGCATCGTTGCTTTCTACAAGCTGAGCAGCCTCATAATCGGTAATCGCAGTACCAAGTATAGGTATTTCACTTGTTTCAGCCGCAACTGACTGGGCAGCACCGGTAGCTATAGCCAAAATAAGGTCGTCGCCTTCCTGAACAAATCTCTGGCTTATAGTTTTAAGGTTTGACTGGTCATTCTGAGCATTTTGATAATCAATTACAATGTTTTCCCCGTCAACATATCCATTATCTTTCAACGTCTGTATAAAGCCTTCTCTCGCTGAATCAAGGGCATCATGCTCTAAAAGCTGAATAATACCAATTTTAATAACACCATTTGACGCTGTTTCGCCGGAAGCGGAAGCTGAACCGGAGGCAGAAGACTCACCGGAAGAACTTGAGCAGCCAGCCATAGCGCATGCCATTACAAATGCCAAAGCCGCTGAAGCGGCAATTTTAAACTTTTTTACCATAATATTTACTCCCCTCACTTAAATTCATATCATCTGTTGCTTAGAAGTAATAATAATACTTTTTCAATTTATTGTCAATCTATTATGTCTTTTTAAAGCGTTTAACTGCAAAAATTTAAAGCGATAAAGCAACGCTGAATTTTGTGTACTTTTATACCTTATAAAAGCAGTGCTCTTATTTATATTATTTATTAAAAATAATACAAAATAATAAAATTTAGTGCATAAGTGTTTACCTTTTTTTTAAAATAATATAAAATAGCTTTGAAGGGAGTGAATGCTATGGACAGACTGACTATTGTAAAAGGCGATATTGTAAAAGCTAAGACAGACGCTATAGTCAATGCGGCTAATACATCTCTTTTGGGCGGCGGCGGAGTTGACGGCGCCATCCATAAAGCGGCAGGTCCTATGCTTCTTGAAGAATGCAAAAAATTTAACGGCTGCCCTACGGGAGAGGCACGTATAACACCGGGATTCAAATTAAGCGCAAAATATGTTATACATACTCCGGGACCAATATGGCGCGGAGGCAATAAAGGCGAGCCGGCTCTTTTGGCAAACTGCTACAGGAACTCTTTAAAACTGGCTTATGAAAACGGTATACGTTCAATAGCTTTTCCTTCCATTAGCACCGGGGTATACAGGTTTCCGGTTGATGAAGCTGCTAAAATAGCTATTAGGGAAATTTCGGCTTTTCTTGCCGAACACAGTGATTTTGAAAAAGTTACCATTGTCTGCTTTGACGAAGTAACTCAGAAAGCTTATAAAACCGCCTTAAAACAATACAACACTCAGTAAAATTAAAGTCCTTTGCCAAAAACAAAGGACTTTTTTATTTTATAATCCATGCAGTTAGTTTTAAATATGCTTTATATTTGCTGTTGTAATTGCTTTTTACAAACGCACTGTTTTTTGTAAGAAAATATTTTTAACACTTATTTACAACCGGCTTTAAATTCAAAATTGACAGCAATCAATGATTTTTAAGCTCAAATTTTTAAACACATAAAATATAGTTCATTATGTCATAATTAAATTATGTAAACACTCTTATCAATATTTGTTAACAAAAAATAAGTTATACAGGTTTTTAATTATACTTCTGCACATAAAAAACCTTTTAAAATCAGTTATACACCGACTTATCCACTTTATCCACAATTATGTTGGTATTTTTATTAACATAAATTTAATTAAAAATGTAAACAACAGCTTTTTCATAAAAACCGCTTTTTTTATAATTTACTTCATCTGCTATAAACCATTTTATACTTAAATAAATTATTTAATCGAATTAGAAATTTTATACTCATTAAAAAAGGAATTTTAAAATAAACGTCGAATAAGTATTTATAAGAAAAGTGTAAACTTTTCCTGCAGCAATAATTGAAAGGAGCTGTTATTTATGACATATCTCATTAGAGGAAAGAACTTTGACATCGGCGATAGAACAAAAGAAAAAATTGAGGCGGTAATATCCAGAATTGAAAAAATTATGCCTCCTGACTCTTTCGTTAACGTAGCTGTAAACAGAAGTAAACTTACCTATAAAACAGATATAACCCTTAAAAGCGGTAAATTAATTGTCCGTTCAGAAAAAGAAGACGAGGACATGATGGTTTCAGTTGATAAAGCTGTTGAAAACCTTGAAAAACAGCTTTTAAAAGCTAAAGGAAGAAAAGTAGCTAAAAGGAAAATTGTTGAAACAAATAATATTGAAACAGAAAGTGAAGCTTTGCACGATGAAAGCTCCCCTATTATAGAGAGAAACAAAAAATTTGAAGTTCTCCCTATGGATACAGAAGAAGCTGTTATGCAGATGGAACTTCTTGGACACGACTTTTTCGTTTTCCTTAATACATCAACAGAAACAATAAATGTTGTTTACAAGCGCAAAAACGGCAATTACGGTTTAATAGAGCCGGAGATTTAATTATCAATTAGATTACTTAAAACATTATGATACAAAAAGGGCGGTTTGTTCCGTCCTTTTTTATTATGTGTAAAATAAAATTAAGAATATAAATTAAATATTATTGAAATTTTTTAATTAAATGATATACTATTTGATAATTAAAAAACAATATTACAGATATATAAGTATATTTGCAGTTAATATTGCTAACACTTTCTATGTCAAAAAGCTCAGGAGGCACTAAAAAATGAAAGAAAACTTTTTAGCAGACTATTTAAGCAAATTCATATCCGTATGCTTTACAATAGAAAGCGACGGAACAAAGACAAAAATCGGTGACGGAGAACCTTTATTTAATGTAAAAATAAATAAACCTCTTAAAAAAACAGAACTCCTTACAAGCACATCTCTTGCCCTTGGGGAAGCCTATATGCGCGGAGATATAGAACTTGATAAAGACCTTTATTATGTTTTAAATCTGTTTTTAGGCAATATGTCAAAGTTCAGCACAAATGAAAGCGCTCTTAAAAACATAATAAAAACATCTGTATCAAAAGCCAATCAGAAAAAAGAGGTTTCGTCCCACTATGATATAGGAAACGATTTTTATAAACTTTGGCTTGATAAAGACATGAACTATTCATGCGCATATTTCAAAGACGATACAAAAACTCTCGACGAAGCCCAGGAAGACAAACTTGACCATATACTTGCAAAACTTCAGTTAGAAGAAGGCATGACACTTCTTGATATAGGCTGCGGCTGGGGCGCACTTCTTTTAAGAGCAGCTAAAAAATATAAAGTAAAAGGCTGCGGAATTACATTAAGTTCTGAACAGGAGAAAGGCTTTTCTGAAAAAATCAAAGCAGAAGGTCTTGAGGACATGCTTACAGTTAAAATTATGGACTACAGGGATTTGCCTGAAAGCGGAATGACATTTGACAGAGTTGTAAGTGTTGGAATGCTTGAACATGTAGGCAGGAAAAACTATGACTTATTCCTTAAATGCGTTCATTCTGTGTTAAAAGACAGCGGTTTGTTCCTTCTCCACTTTATCAGCGCTCTTAAAGAACATCCGGGAGATGCATGGATTAAAAAATACATTTTCCCAGGCGGTATGATACCAAGTCTGAGGGAAATTGTAAACATAATGCCGGATTACAACTTCTATACCCTTGATATTGAAAGTTTAAGAAGACACTATAACCGCACCCTCCTCTGCTGGAGAGAAAACTTTAATAACCATCGTGAAGAAATTGAAAAAATGATGGGTATAGAGTTTACAAGAATGTGGGACCTTTACCTCGCATCATGCGCCGCTACATTTAATAACGGCATTATAGACCTTCATCAGATACTTATGTCAAAAGGAATTAATAATTCAATACCAATGCTCAGAACAGTATAATATGTAATTTTAAGGACATGCCATCTGCCGCAGGGCAGGCGTGTCCTTATTAATTGAAAATAAACCTCCGCCGTGATATACTTAAATTATAGATTTAAACCATAAATTAAATTCAGTGTGTTTTATCAGGAGATGATTTTATGAAAAAGTTCATTCAGATAATATTCATTACTATAATAACCGCTGAATGCTTTATGTTTTTTGGCGGATATATGCTCTTTGATTTTTCTAAGCGCTTTTTTACGGCAACTGCCGCTGTGGCGTTTTTAATTTCAGTTGTAATTTACGCCTTCGCTGAACAGCAGGAAAAAATCCGTAAACTTGAAAAAAGAATAGCTTCTCTTGAGGAAAGCACTAATAAAAAATAATTATAATGCATAATTTTTAAGTATTTAATATTTTCAAATCAGTTTTTTATAACTTTAGTCTAAATATCAAGTAATTATTTTGCTTCTGATTATTCTATATTTTTAACATAAATTAATTATATAAACCTTTAGGAGGTATGTTGATGTCTAAAAAGAAAATAGCTGTTTTAACAGGCGGAGGAGATGCGCCTGGACTTAACGCGGTAATATATACACTTACTAAAACATGTATATTGAAATACGGATATGAGCTTATTGGTTACAAGTCTGGTTACAGGGGATTATATACTAACGATTTTATGCCCCTTACGCTTGAAAACACAACAGGTATACTTCACAAAGGCGGCTCGATTTTATACAGCTCCAATAAAGATAACCTCTTTGACTATAAAGTTATTGAAAACGGCGTTGCCGTAAGAAAAGATGTTTCTGATGTGGCAATACAGAACCTTAAAAATGAAGGTGTGGAATGTCTTGTTATACTCGGCGGCGACGGAACTCTTACAAGTGCCCGTGACTTCGCGCGCAAAGGCGTTAATATTATAGGAGTTCCTAAAACAATAGACAACGACCTTAAATCAACAGATGTTACATTCGGCTTTAACACAGCTGTTAATATTGTTACTGAAGCGCTCGGAAGGCTTCATACCACAGCCGAGAGCCATCACAGAATAATAGTTGTAGAGGTAATGGGCAGAAACGCCGGCTGGATAGCTCTTCATGGCGGAATTGCCGGCTCAGCCGATATTATACTAATACCTGAAATACCATATACCCTTGACAACATAGTCCAGAAAATACATGAAAGAGATGCAAGAGGCAAACTTTTTACAATTATTGTAGTATCAGAAGGCGCTATGGAACTTGGCGGCACAGTAACAGTTAATAAAGTTGTTAAAGACAGCCCTGACCCTATACGTCTTGGCGGTATTGCCAATAAGCTTACATACCAGCTTGAACAGCTTATAGGCGAAGAACATGAAATACGTCCTGTTGTGCTTGGGCATACACAAAGAGGCGGAGAAACATCACCTTATGACAGAATACTTTCAGCAAGATATGGTTCTTATGCCGCAAAACTTATACATGAAGAAAAATACGGCAATATGGTCTGCCTTAAACATGGCGAAATAAGCTATGTTCCCCTTGAAGAAGTCGTCGGCTCTCAAAAACAAATTGACCCTGAAACAGATGAGCTTGTTCATGTTGCACGTGACTTGGGTGTTTCATTTGGCGATATACCTGTTCACAGAATTTAATTATAGTTTATTTAAAAGCACGCTTAATTTAAAGAGCGTGTTTTTTGTGTTTATTTATAATTTACTTAAATTATTTAATTAAAACCAAAACTTATTAATATTATCCTGTTTGCCATAACTCATGTTTTTTTACGCATATTTGCAACTAAGCATATATGCAAAAAGCACGGCTTCCAGAAGGATTCCGTGCTTTAATTTTTAATTTATCTAAATATCTTATTACTGTTTAAAAACATCTACCATGTCAAGCTTTTCCCATGGCAAGTCAAGGTCGTTTCTTCCAAAGTGACCATAAGCTGCTGTCTGTTTATAAATAGGTCTTCTAAGGTCGAATCTGTTTATAATGCCCTTAGGTGTAAGGTCAAAATTCTTCTGAACTAACTCCTCAAGTTTTTCATCAGCAATTTTGCCTGTGCCGAATGTATTTACAAGTACTGATACAGGCTGTGCAACGCCTATGGCATAAGCAAGCTGAATTTCGCACTTTTCAGCTGCTCCGCTTGCTACAATATTTTTAGCAACATGTCTTGCTGCATAGCATGCACTCCTGTCAACCTTTGTAGGGTCTTTGCCAGAAAAAGCACCGCCGCCATGACGCGCGTATCCGCCATATGTGTCAACTATAATCTTTCTGCCTGTCAGCCCGCTGTCACCTTGCGGTCCGCCGATTACAAAACGACCTGTAGGGTTAATGAAATACTTTGTATTTTCATCTAAAAGCTCAGCTGGTATTACTTCCTTAATAACTTTTTCAATTATGTCTTTTTCAATAGTATCATGGTCAACTTCAGGCGCATGCTGAGTTGAAATAACTACTGTGTCTACCCTAACCGGCTTATCATCTTCGTACTCAACTGTTACCTGAGATTTTCCATCTGGTCTGAGATAAGAAAGAACACCTGTCTTTCTTGCTTCTGTAAGCCGCCTTGCAAGCTTGTGGGCAAGGTAAATTGGCATTGGCATATATTCATCTGTTTCATTGCACGCAAAACCAAACATCATGCCCTGGTCGCCGGCTCCTTCGTTATCAACACCCATAGCAATGTCAGGCGATTGACCTTTAAGCGATGTAATTACAGCGCAGGAATCAGCGTCAAAACCGTATTTAGCTCTTGTATAGCCAATTTCCCTAACAGTATCTCTTACAATTTCCTCAATATCAACATAGCAGTTTGTCGTAACTTCGCCCATAACAAAAATCATGCCTGTAGTAGCTGTTGTTTCGCAGGCAACTCTTGCCATAGGGTCTTTAGCAAGTATAGAATCAAGAACAGCGTCAGATATCTGGTCGCATATTTTATCCGGATGTCCTTCTGTAACAGACTCTGAAGTAAAAAGTCTTCTTGACATTTATAACTCCTCCTTTTAAAAATAAATAGTATAAAAAAAAGCCCGTCAGGGCTAAATAAAAGCTCATCTTACACATAAAAATATGTGTGGGAATTAGCACCGTGCATAAAGCCGGTTGCTGGGTGTCACAGGGCCCTGTCCCTCGACCACTCTTGATAAGCTTATAAATTATATAGGCATACTGCCTTTTTGCTATGGAAAACATTATATCATATAATCTGTATATTGCAAGTAGAATTTTTTTTCGTAAAAAAATAAACTCAAAATTTTTTCAAAAAATCCAAACTTTTTACACCTCTTAATTATCTATATAGTAAAAGCAGTAAAAACCACCGCGGTAAGAAGTATGTGAAACATACAAAACAGGAGGCAACCATGGAAAATGATTTATACGACCTGACAGTAAGTTATATACTTGAGTCTCAGGAAAAATTTTACAGGCTGGCATACAGCTACGTACGTAATAAAGAAAGCGCTTTGGACATTGTGCAGAACTCAATCTGCACAGCACTTGAAAAATGCTATACAATAAAAAACCCACAAGCCATAAAGACTTGGCTTTATAAAATAATAGTTAATGAGGCATTGCGGCATATTAAGGCTTCCAAAAAAGAGTCCCTTTCTGACCAAACACTGCCTGAACAGTCCTATAATGAACCATATTTTGATAAAAACAGGGAGGTTTATGAGGCAGTACAGAATTTAAGCGAACCCGTAAGGACAGTAATTATACTGCATTATTACGAGGACCTTACAATTAAACAGATAGCCGAAATAACAAATACTAACCCCAGCACAGTAAAAACAAGGCTTTACAGCGGGCTTAGCAAATTAGAAAACAAGTTATCAAAGGAGGCCTTAGCATGAAAATTGAAGACAGTAAAAAAATATATGATTCAATAGAAATACCCCCTGAGCTTAATACAGTAGTAAAAAATGCTATTGCTAAAAGCAGCAGGAAAAAAGCTGTATATATAAGGAGGAAAACGCTTATGAAAAAAACATTTAAAGGCTTAACAGTTACAGCAGCCGGTTTAATAGTATGCACAACTGTAGCGCTTAATACAATACCTGCATTTGCTACTGAAATGGCAAAACTTCCGGTTATAGGCACTATTGCAAAAGTTCTTACAGTACGTTCATTCCATGGTGTTGAAGAAAACATGTATAATGTAGACATGGATGTTCCAAACATTGTAATCGACAGCAGCGGAAAAGAAACAAATACAGATTTTACTGATAAAATAAACACAGAAATAGAAAAAATAGTTAACGACTACCGCGCTCAGGCTGAAAAAGATTTTGAGGAATATAAAAAGGCATTTTTTGAAACCGGCGGTACTGAAGAAGAATGGAACGACCGCAAAATGGATATAATAATAAACTACGATATTAAATCACAAAACGGCAATATACTTTCTCTTGAGCTTATAACATCAAAAAGCTGGGTAGCATCAAATGAGGAACGCCATTACTACAATCTTAACCTTGATACTGATAAAGAAATAACTCTTAAAGACCTGCTTGGCGATGATTATATTAACATCTGCAACGAAAGCATTAAAAAACAGATTGAACAGCGTATAGCCGAAGACGAAAATAATATTTATTTCGGCTATGGCAATAGCACTGATGATTCAATGAATGATGCCGGTTTTAAAACAATAACTGCTGAAACACCGTTTTATATTAACGAAAAAGGCAATCCCGTTATTGTTTTTGCCAAATACGAAATAGCGCCTGGATATATGGGCTATCAGGAATTTGAAATAACAAAATAATTTAATTATAAATACGCCCCTTCATTAAAAAAACCATAGAAAAGCCCGGGAATTTATCCCCGGGCTTTTCCGCTTATAACACTGTTAAGTTTTACCCCTTCAGCATTTCTTTATGTTTAACATTTATCTCTTTTTCCCTTTCGGCTACACCTTTAACATTTTCAAAGAATATAGGGAAATTCGGGTCAACTTTGCCTATGCCCATATAACGAGCCTTATAATCTTTAAATATCTCCCAGAATTTATCTCGTAATACAAATAATGAGAATAAGTTAAAGAATACAGGAAGAACCAAAGCTATATCAGTTATAGCCCAGAATACTGTAGCGTCATAATTATGAAGCGTAAGTGTTGTTACAATTACAATGTTAGGTATAGGGAAAAGGAATTTCCATGCATTAACAAGTTTATCCCTTAAAACAGGGTGATTACGGAGCATATAACGGATATTAACTATATCGTATGCATACCATGCTGATGTTGTTGTTAAACCAAAAAGGAGCGCAATTAAACCAAGGAACCATGTTCCAACCTTACCAAATGTCTGTGTATAAGCTGACATAGTAAGTGTAGCGCCTGCTTCGCCATTGCTCCAAACACCAGTACAAAGAACAGCTAAAGCAGTAATTGTACAGATTATAACTGTATCAATAAATACTTCAAAAGCACCCCAAAGACCCTGTTTCATAGGGTGGTCAACATGGGCTGAGCCATGAACAAAAGGTGATGTGCCCTGCCCTGCTTCATTTGAGTTCATTGAACGGGAAATACCTGAACGCATTGCTACTGACACTGTAGAACCAATAAAACCGCCTGTCGCAGCTGAGCCTGTAAATGCATCGTGGAATATAGCTTTAATAACGCCTGGAAGGCTGCTAATATTCATGATTATAAGCAAAATACCGCCAACTATAAAAGCAATACACATAAAAGGCACTAATTTTTCGGCAAACTTGCCTATTCGGGTTGTTCCTCGGCAAGTAACGTAAAAAATGAAAATAGAATAAAGAAAAACAAATACAATAGGATTAATTCCAAAAGCTACATGCAAAGATTCAGAAATTGTATATGCCTGAGAACCTGCAAGCCACGAAATGAAAAGTGAAATTGAAAATCCCATTGCAAGGAAAACGCCATATTTCTTGCCTTTATCCCAGTCAATGCCTTTTTCAATCATAAATGTGGCTCCGCCGTAATAATTTCCATCATCATCTTTATTTCTGTAATAACAGCCAAGTGTAACTTCTACAACTTTAATCATCATTCCGAAAAATGCCCATACAAGCATCCAAAAAACTGCGCCGGGTCCGCCTGTAGCAACAGCTGTAGCTACACCGGCAAGGTTGCCGGCTCCCACTGTGCCGCCAATAGCTATGGCAACAGCCGCAAATGATGATATAGTGCCGTCTGAACCCGTTTTTTCACTATCCTTTTTGTTTCCAATAGTGTTTTTCATTATGTACGGCAGATGTACAATTGAAAAAAAGCCTGAGCGCAAAGTGTAATAAAGACCTATTACAAGTACAAATATAATAAATGGCATACCCCACAGAAAACCATCAACAGCGTCTAAAAATTCAGCCATAAAAGACCCTCCTTATCATTAAATATTTTTTATTGCTAAAATATCAATATGCAGAATAATTATGTAAGCCTTTGTGCAATAAAATACTGTATTTTAAATCTAAAATAAATTTTTTGCATATTATAAAACTTTGGGCTGGAATACAGGTATTTAATATTTGTTTAGGGATTTAATTTAAGCAAATATTCTAATCGAAACTTATTTTAAATTAAAAATATTAAATATCAAACTCAATTTTGAATTATAAACAATTAAATTCCATTGTAAAAATATTGTATTACTTTATTTGCTTTAAATAATATCAATCAAAAAAGTTATGCTTTTTTGGTTTTACTATTTCTGTTTATAATAAAAATAAATAAAAATCTGTTGTATAACGCCTTTTATAAACATCATAAAAAGCTAAATTATTGTTATTTATGCTGCTGCACCTCCCCAATATTTTATTAATTTAGAAAGCGCTTTTTAATTTTGCTTAAGCTTAAAATTATTATATAGCTGTTAAATATTGCTAACAATTATCACTTTATATACAAAAATCTATAACAAAATGTTATAGATTAAATATTTAACAAAAATATAATGCTTTTTTATATAAACATTTAGGCTTAAATACAAAAAATTTAATAAAAAATAAAGTACACGATTTACAACATAAATCCAATAAAAATTATAAGCAATTAAAACACAAATATTAAAATTAATACTTGAGCTGCGGCTTTTTTAATAATAAAAAAATACATTATTTTAGCTTGATATTTTATTTGTAAAATAATAACAAACCACCTATTTTTAATTGTTTCTTTATTAATTGTTCGTTATACGAAAATTTAAAAGAATTAAAATAAACTTAATCTTAAAGCGTATATTAACAAATCAACATTTAGTTTTAAACCATAGTTCTGAAAACAAGTTCTTCAATCGTATTTAATTATTCGACATTTTATGAATTTCAATATATATGAAATTCAATTAATAAAAATACTTAAAAATTATATTTCATATTTTTAAGCAAAGTAAAAAATCATTAAATTAAAATTAAGTTTTTTATTATTATGAAATCTGTCTTTCTGTATTTCTTGATTAAAAATAAATAAAAGATATTAATTTTTATGCTTGTATTTCTGTTCAATTTAGCATGGACGGGAGAAAAGCAGGTTTTACTATTGTAAAAGTGTTTAAATATGTATTTTCAACTATGGGCAGTTTTTTAACAAACAATATAAGTGAAAATACAAAAGCATTAGCACAAAAAAATCAAAACTGAAAGAACAGCTAAAATATAAAAATACTCAGTTAGAGAGCAACGATATGCCTTTAATACAAAAATAACATTACTTAACCGCTCATATAAACGACACATCTTTTTTAATCAAATATCCGTACAGGCTATTCTTCTATTTCAAAAATACCGATTATTCTTTTATATTTTTCTGCTTTTCAGCTCGCCGCACGCATTAGTTTAACCAATAAATAATATGCCGATTTTTGAATTTATTCAGTTGATTAATAATATATTAAAATATTTAGTGCGTTTAAAATATTTAATTACTTAATTTAATGCAAAATTATATAAAAGTTATATTAATAAAATATAAAACCCCTTTTCTTTTCCTCATTATGCATAATTTTTAATAATTACTATAAATATTTCATACAATTCCCAAAACCTTGCGTTTTTATATTTCTTGACTTGTGCCATTACCGTATATAAAATATAATTAGAAAGATTAAAAACAGGAGGTAGTTTGATGGACTTTATAACTTTCAAAGAAAAATTCAGCAATTTAATGTTCAAAATTATTCAGATTTTTGAGTTAATAGTAGCAATATTTATAACAACGGTAATTATATTTATGCTGTATAACCTTGTTTCACAAATTATAAATAATGATATATTCCAAATGTCATCTTCTGATTTTTCAACCTTTCTCGCATCAGCTTTATCTCTTGTAGTAGGTCTTGAATTTGTCAAGCTCTTGTGCCAGCATACACCTGAAAACCTTATAGAAGTTTTAATGCTTGCCATATCAAGGCAAATGGTTGTTGAACACCTTGATACATTTCAAATGCTTTTAGGAGTAGTTTCTATAGTTGCGCTTCTTACGGCTAAAAAATATTTGACTAATATAACTAATAACAAAATAATTAATAATAAAATAATTAAAGAAAAAAAAGCGGAAACAGAATGAAACAATACATATTAAACATCAGTTAAACTAATATATAATTTAACTGATGTTTTTTACTATAATTTTCATTTTATTACAGACAAACATTAATTTTATATAAAGCGCAAAAAAGACCGCTGCGTTTGCAACGGTCGTTTGCTTTACTGAAGCATTTGTTTTACCAGTCCGCTTACTACTTTATTATCGGCTCGTCCTTTAACCTTTGGTGTTACATTAGCCATAACCTTGCCCATATCCTTCATAGTAGCTGCGCCTGTTTCCTTAACAGCTTCTTCCACAATTACCCTGATTTCATCTTCAGTCAACTGTTTAGGAAGGTAAGTAAGTAAAACTTCAATTTCTTTGTTGAGATTGTCGATAAGATCCTGACGTCCGCTTTTAACATAGTCAGGCATGGAATCACGGCGTTTTTTAAGTTCTTTTGTTATTACATCAAGTACGCCTTCATCGTCAAGCTCAATTTTTTTATCTTTCTCGATTTGAAGCACAGCAGAACGGACAAGCTGTACAGTATTCTTCCGTATAGTGTCTTTATCCTTCATAGCTTCTTTCAAATCAAGCATAAGTTTGTCTTTTAAAGACATATTTACCATCTCAGCCTTCAATTATTTGAATTTACGCTTTCTTGCAGCCTCTGATTTCTTTTTGCGCTTAACGCTTGGCTTGTCATAATGTTCTCTCTTACGAACTTCACCCATTATACCATCTCTGGCACAGTTTCTTTTAAAGCGACGAAGAGCACTATCCAAGGATTCATTTTCTTTTACTCTAACCTCTGACATGA
>CALWRF010000033.1 GCA_944383885.1 uncultured Clostridia bacterium
TGTATGTGATAATTTATTTATATCATTAAGACTCATTTCTTAATGTCCTCCCTTCGATTATTTATGCAGTTGGCAGACCGCATTTTTATTATAATCGAAGGGAGTTTTTATGTCTGCCTCATCGCCATAAGGCTCTTTTGAACCACGCGACTATCGCGTGGTTTTCTTGATACAATAAAACCGACACAGTGCTGACTGTGCCGGTTTGAGATATTGATTGTTTTAAAAATATCAATCCTGGTTGTTTGTTTTAATATAGCTCGAGCCGTCAAGGGGGATAAGGACTTGTATATAAGGCTCGCTGTTTACAAGTCCAACCATATATGATGTGTAAATATAGCCGTTTTTAAGCACCATGTTAGGGTGTGATATGATGCGTTCGTTGTTGTCAGCTCTTTCAACCTTCATTGTGTGTTTTCCGTCGCTTAGTTTAAGATAGTCGGTAACTTCCATATACTGAAGGTCGTAAACAACAGGAACATCATCTATAAACACATTAAGCCCCGGGCTGTCAGGAGAGAGGTTCGCAAAGCGCATAAATGCGTTTGAGGCGCTGTCTTCAATTTGTTTATCCTCAAAAACTTCCAGTTCTACGTTGTCAACTGTGCCTATAGCCGCCGCTGTGTAAATTTTGTCAGGCTCTGTTGTTATTCTGATGTCAAGAAGCTGTTCTGTATTGTTTCCAGATGGATAAATCTGTATATTATAAACGCCTGTCTTAGCCGGTATATATTCCGTAAAGTCCTCATATTTAAGGTTTTTAACCACAGGCTTTCTGTTTACGTATATGTCTATTACTAATTCAGGTTTGTTTGGTATGGCGTTTAAAAATCGAATAAATGACATGTCTGGCTTTGCCGGCTCTTTATCAGGTGCTGAGCCGTTTTGGCAGGTGCAGTTTGGATAATACATATTTTTTATACCTCCTTTTCTGTTTAAGTATATGAACACAGGATAGAAATATTGCAGGTACAAAAATATTTATTTTTTTAAAATTATGTTTTAAATCATAAAATGCTTTTTATTAAAGTTTTATGCTTTGCTTTTAAAATTAACTTCTATTATTTCAGGCGCGTTAAAAAATCTGAAGGGCACTTTTGTAAGACCTACGCCGCTGCTTACATAAAGACTTATTGATGTATCGGTTTTTATCTCTTTCTGAGTGTAAAGACCTTTCCTAAATCCGCCGGAGCCGGGAGGAAGTATTTTATCTGTTAAAAACGGAATAAAAACCTGTCCGCCATGAGTATGTCCGGTTAACATAAAGTTATCACTTGCGCTGTTAATATATTTAACTGTTTCCGGCTCGTGGGCGGCAATAATATTAAAATAATCACTTTTAAGGGTATAAAGCTCAGGCTCTGTATAAGACATCATAATATCGTCAAAGCCTATTATTTCTATATTGTATTTATCAAGTACAACGCTCTTATCGGATAAAACGGTAAAGCCGCAGGAAGTCATAAAATCTTCGTACATATCTTCGGCGCCGCCGCCGTAATCGTGGTTTCCGTATACTGCAAACTTGCCGTATTTGGCTGCAATAGATGAAAGGGCGTTTTTAAGGCGGAGAAAGTCCAGTTTTTCTCTGTCGCGGTAGTAATTGTCCAGTAAATCGCCGCCGAATATTACAATATCCGCATTTAAAGAATTTATTTTATCCGCTATTTTATCCGCGTTTTCAACACTGTACAATTTGCCGAAATGGGTATCGGTAAAAAACACCGCCTTACAGTTTTCAATATTTTTTTCAGTTGAAACATAAAGTGTTTTAACAGTCAGCATTTTAGGCTCCACATACCGCATATAAGCATAAAGCGCTGTAGTTAAAACTGCAAGGGCAAATATAAATTTAAGTATTTTTTTCATTGAAGACTCCGATTTTATTTTATTAATTTAAAATGGCTCACTCCTTTTCAAAAAGGAATGAGCCGCATTTTGGTTTAAGCGAAATTGTCATATATTGTTTTTACTGCCGGGTTATGTATTAATATGTTTCCGTGTTCCATTAAATAATATTTGGTCAGCACGTTAGAGGCATATCTGTTTCCGTATTCGTTAAGCACAAACTCCATTGTTTCGTCATTTTCTTTTTTATCGCTTTGCAGAATAAGAAAATATTTACGGTTATATTTATAAAGCTCGCTAAAGCCTGCAAATGTTTTGGCTATGCGCACAGAAGCGTCTAAGGCGTTATCAAGGCAGACAAAAGAATAAATAATTATATTATCCTCAGAAACCGGCTTGTTTTTAAGCGCTGAAACGCCTTTTTTCTTATACCGCCTCAAGTCCTTGTTCTGCGACATAAGAGCCATATTCTCTTTCTGCGAGTTTTTGTCAGGAAGCTTGGTAATTATAATCATAAGTCCGTCTACAGAAATAGGTGTAGCCTCAACCATAAGAGGTGTGTTGTCAACCTCGAAACCGCACTGGCTGAAGGCCTTTTCCATAAGACCCCTGAACAGGTCCTGTGTTTTGTCGGAAGGCTTGATAAGTTCCTCCAGCTTTAGGTTGTTTTCTTTAAGGTCGGCGCTTGTAAGTATAAGTTTTATCTGGTTTTCGCTTATCTTTTCTACTTTCATGTTATCACTTCCAATCTATTATATGATGTAAGTATAATTAAAAAATGTCGTTATGTAAAGAGGTTATTGCTGTATGAAATATAATTGTAATTAAAAAGTGCATAAATAAGTTAAAATACGACGCTTTTGCCATAAGAAGAGCTTTCAGGAGCAGTTTTGGTAATAAAATTACTATTAAATTAATTATAACGTATTTTTAATACCTGATGTATTGAAATATTGCATGTTTGGATTTATAATGTTATAAAAAGGAGGGGTTCATCAATGGATAAAAAAGCTCTTATGTTAAGACCTGTTGACACTGTTGCAACTGTTGTTGAAGATGTAGAAAAAGGCGACAAAGTCTGCTATGTTAAAGACGGCGTTGAAATGTCGGTAACTGCTAAAGAAAATATACCGGCATACCACAAAATAGCGCTTAAAGACATGAAAAAAGGCGAGCATGTTATTAAATACGGTCAGATTATAGGCGGTATGACCTCTGATGCAGAAGAAGGAAGCTGGATAAGTCATAAAAACATCATGTCACTTCCGCGGAATTATGAGGACGAGCTGTAATTTTACTGATTAAAGGAGGAAACACAATATGAATTTTATGGGATACAGAAGGCCTGACGGAAAAGCAGGCATAAGGAACAAAGTTCTTATTCTGCCGACTTGTGTTTGTTCAAGCGAAACATGCAGAATTGTAGCCGACCAGGTAGAAGGCTCTGTGTATGTAAGCAATCAGGCAGGCTGTTCGGAAGTTGAGCAGAATCTTAAAATTTGCTATGATATGTATTCTGGCTTTGCCGCTAACCCTAATATTTACGCTACTGTTCTTATAGGTCTTGGCTGCGAAGGATGCACCCCTGAAAAAATGGCTGACGCTATAAGGGAAAAGACAAATAAACCATTGGAAGTTGTAGTTATTCAGGACGAGGGCGGCACAGTAAATGCAATTAACAAAGCTGTTAAGGCGGCAAGAGAATTTGTCCAGGAAGCTTCGCTTGTTAAAAAAGAGGAAATCCCTTTAAGCGAGTTGTTTATCGGTCTTGAATGCGGCGGAAGCGACGCTACAAGCGGACTTGCCGCAAATCCTGTTGTAGGAAAGGTAAGCGATATGGTTGTAGATAACGGCGGTTCTGCTGTTATGAGCGAAACAACAGAGTTTATAGGCGCTGAACACATACTTGCCAAAAGAGCTTCAACACCTGAAATTAAAAAACAGATTATAGGTATATGCAAGGACCTTGAGGACCATTTGGCAAATGTAAACCAGAATTTAAGGACAGGTCAGCCTACACCGGGAAACAAAGAAGGCGGTATTTCAACAATAGAAGAAAAATCTCTCGGCTGTATTTATAAAGGCGGTACAAGACCTATTATGGAAGTTCTTGAATATGCCCAGATGCCTACTAAAAAAGGCGCCCTTATTATGGATACGCCGGGCTTTGATGTGGCTTCTGTTACAGCTATGGTTGCCGGCGGCTGCCAGCTTATAATATTTACAACAGGCCGCGGAACACCTACAGGAAATATTATAGCGCCTGTAATAAAAGTAACAGGCAATGCTAAGACTTATGCCAACATGAAGGACAACATAGACTTTGACGCCAGTGTTGTTTTAACAGGTGAAAAGACTATTGACCAGAGAGGCGAGGACCTTTTCAACGAAATGCTTGAAGTTGCAAACGGCAAAGTTACAAAGGCTGAGGCTTTCGGCTTTAACGAATGCTCTATGCAGAGAATATGCAAATTTATATAATTTTTTAATGGGATTTTTTAACTGTAATTTAATAAAATAAAAAACTTAAATAACAAGTAGTTTTTATATTTGAGATATGCCGTAAACCCATGTTTTTGAAGCTTTTGGCTGAATTTAAAACATGGGTTTAATGCTGTTTTGGTATTTAAGCCGCATTGACACTTATTACCCTTTGGAATATAATATTGGTTATAAATAACAAATAATATGGCTTTATACGTTCTTTTGTGGATAAATTGCATATTACACAAATGTATTAAGTTCATTTTATAATCAAAAAAGGAACCTGAAGGGGGATAATTTATGCACAAGTGTGTTGTAATTGCTGATGACCTTACAGGCGGAAACGCCACCGGGGTTATGATAAGTGGGTACGGTTACGATACATACTCTATTGTTAACATGGAAGGTCTTGACCCTAATAATATGCCGGAGTGTGACTGTATTGTTTACCCTACAAACAGCCGTCAGGTTAATTCCGACACGGCGTACAAGCTGGTTTATAACGCTACAAAATTCTTTATGAACGATGATATAGTTGTATATTCAAAAAGAATCGACTCAACTTTAAGAGGAAATTTAGGCAGTGAAACAGACGCAATGCTTGACGCTCTTGACAACGGAGCTATTGCCATGGTTGTACCGTGTTTTCCGCAGGCAAACAGGGTTATTATAGGCGGTTATGTGCTTGTAAACGGCGTGCCGCTGCATAAAACTGAAGCCGCAGCCGACCCTTTGGCATCAATTAATACTCCGCTGCCGGCGCTGCTTTTCAGAAAGCAGTCAAAGTACGACATTGGCTCCATTATGGTAGATGATATGATGTATGGCGCTGATTACATATCGGATAAAATTAAGCTTTACCAAAAAGAAGGCAAAAGAATTATAATTTTTGACAGCCTTACTCAGGACGATATGAACCTTGTTGCCGATGCGGTTATTAAAAGCGGCGTAAACTTTATTGCGGTAGACCCCGGCATATTTACGGCAACTGTTGTAAGCAAGCTCGTGCCAAGCACAAAGGCTAAAAAGAGCAACAACAAAGTTTTGGCTGTTATAGGCACAACAAATGCCGTAGCGAGGGGACAGCTGGAGGAATTTTTGGAGACACAGCCTAAAACACTTAATATTTATGCCGAAACAGAGGAGTTTTTAATAAGCCCTGAAAGACGAGAGGCGGAAATAGCCCGTCTTGTAAATGAAATTTTGTATAAGTGTGAAGATTATGAGATGTGTTCAGTTGTAGGCGACGGCATATTCCCGGCTAAACGAATTTCATTTAAAACATATATGGAGTATTACAATACGTCGGCTGAGGGGGTATCGCGTATCATAAACGACGCTTTTGCTGAAGTAGCAGAAAAAATCCTTCGTGGGGACAAGTCATTTAAAGGTCTTTACACATCAGGAGGGGACATAACTGTTGCTGTATGCAAAAGGCTTAATGTAGCCGGTCTTAAACTGGTGGAAGATGTTGCGCCTTTGGCTGCGCATGGCGAAATGCTTTCCGGTGATTTTGACGGGCTTAAAATAGTTACAAAAGGCGGAATGGTAGGCGACCGCTATGCAATGAAGACATGCATGAATTATCTGCTTAGAAAAATAAATAACTGAAAATTTGGAGGAATTAATTATGAAACCTTTAGTAGCCATACCAATAGGCGACCCGGCAGGAGTAGGTCCGGAGATTACGGTTAAGGCTTTAGCACTTAAAGAAATATTTAACGCCGCAAGGTGTGTTGCAGTAGGCGACAAAAAAATAATAGAAAACGCTGTTAAAATAACAGGCGCAAACCTTAAGGTCAACGTAATAGACGAGCCGGAAAACGGGGATTATTCAGAAGATATTATTAATGTTATAGACCTTGACAATATCGACATGGATAAATTCGAGTTTGGTAAAGTTCAGGGTATGTGCGGCAAGGCGGCTTATGAATATATAGAAAAATCGGTTCAGCTTGCTAACGACAGAAAGGTAGACGCTGTAGCCACAACGCCTATTAACAAAGAGGCTTTAAGGGCAGGCGGAATTAACTTTATAGGTCATACAGAAATTTTCGGCGCACTTACAAACACGCCGGACCCTCTTACAATGTTTGAAGTTAGAGGATTAAGGGTATTTTTCCTTACAAGACATGTTTCTTTAAGACAGGCTTGCGACATGGTTAAAAAAGACAGAATTATTGATTATGTTATACGCTGCAAAGAAGTTTTAAAACGTCTTGGCGTAACAGAAGGCACAATGGCAATAGCCGGTCTTAACCCTCACAGCGGTGAGCACGGTCTTTTTGGAACTGAGGAAGTTGACGAAGTTATGCCGGCAGTTGAGGAACTTAAAAAAATGGGTTACGACGTAGCGGGTCCTATAGGCGCCGACTCTGTTTTCCATCTTGCCCTTAAAGGCAAATTCAACAGCGTTTTAAGCCTTTACCACGACCAGGGGCATATTGCCACAAAAACCCTTGACTTTGAACGTACAATAGCTATTACAGGCGGCATGCCTATACTCCGTACATCTGTAGACCACGGAACAGCGTTTGATATTGCCGGAAAGAATATTGTAAGCGAAGTAAGCATGGCTGAGGCTATACTTCTTGCGGCTAAGTATTCACCTAATTTCGCAAAATAACAGTTGATTAAATTAAAAAATACCCTTATACTGTTAAAAGTATAGGGTATTTTTTTACTCTTATTAAAATAAACAAATCGCTTAAAAGCGGCAATTTTGGAGGGATAGACATGGAAATTAAATTCGCAGACAGAATGGACAGCTTTAAAGAAGGTATATTTACTACGCTGGCCAATATAAAAAAAGAAAGGTTAAAAGAAAACAAACCGGTTTTTGACCTTTCAGTAGGAACACCGGACTTTTTGCCTGAAAAGCATGTAGTAGACGCCCTTGTAGAAGCCGCCAAAATTCCTGAGAATTTTAAATATGCTATTACAGATAAAGACGAAATGCTTGAGGCGGTACAGGTTTGGTATAAAAGAAGATATAATGTAGAGCTTGAAAAAGACGAGATAATGTCCCTTTACGGCTCTCAGGAAGGTATAAGCCGTATTGCCCTTACAATATGCAATGTTGGCGATACAGTTCTTGTGCCTAATCCGGGATATCCTGTTTTTGCTATTGGTCCTATGCTTAATGACGCTAATATTGAGTATTATGAGCTTAAGGAAGAAAACGGCTATCTTATAGATTTTGACTCCATACCTGAAGATGTGGCTAAAAAGGCAAAAGCTATTATTGTGTCGTATCCGGCAAATCCTATCTGCCGTTTGGCGCCTGCAAGCTTTTATGAGGAGCTTGTTGCGTGGGCTAAAAAATACAATGTAATTGTACTTCACGACAACGCGTATTCAGAGATTGTTTATGACGGCAAAAAAGGAATTTCATTTCTTTCAATAGAAGGCGCTAAAGATGTAGGAATTGAGTTTAACTCACTTTCCAAAACATATAACCTTACAGGCGCAAGAATTTCTTTTGCTTTAGGCAACAAAGAAATTATAAGCGAGTTTAAAAAACTCCGTTCACAGATTGACTATGGTATATTTATACCTGTTCAGGCGGCGGCTGTTGCGGCTCTTTTAGGTCCTCAGGACAGTGTTGAAAGAAACAGAAAAGAGTACGAACGCCGCAGAAATGCGTTAAGGGACGGGCTTGAGAGCATAGGCTGGAAAGGTCTTGTATCAGAAGGCACAATGTTTGCATGGGCTCCGCTTCCTGAAGGATATACCAACTCAAACGATTTTGTTCTGGAGCTTATAGACAAAGCCGGCGTATTCTGTGTTCCGGGCAGTGTTTTCGGCAGTCTGGGTGAAGGCTATGTGCGCATGGCTCTTGTGCAGGATGTGGAAG
The DNA here is from genome assembly GCA_944383885.1 of uncultured Clostridia bacterium. GTDB lineage: Bacteria > Bacillota > Clostridia > Lachnospirales > Anaerotignaceae > Neoanaerotignum_A. The sequence goes on from CALWRF010000033.1 coordinate 8,189, forward strand.
GCATGAAAAAAGTTGTTGAATCGATTAAAAACAGCGGCATAATTAAAAAATAAGTTTATTGGAAGCCGTTAATTTTAAGTACATAATAAAAGTACGAAATTCAAAAGAGTTTCGTACTTTTTATATTTTTAACTTTTTCAAACTTTTTCTAAAATTTAAGGTCGTCTTGACTGTTTTTAAGTATCAGGCACAAATTACGTATTATTCCGGCTGTTAAGCCCCATATAACATTGCCCTCATACTCATAAAAATATTCCACCATTTCAGGCTTTGACCACTGATAGTTTTTTCCGCCGAATATTTTGTTAAAAGGAAAATCCTCAGGAAAGTCATAAATCATATTTATTGTATATTTTTCAGGTTCTGTTTCCATAAAAAACTTGAGGGGCACGGATATTACTTTTTCAACTTCTATGCGGCTTATAGATATGTTTTTAACAGCCTCAGGCGAAATTTTAGCGGCTATTGGTATTATATAAATGCCAAAAGCCGAAATAATAAAATCCAGCCTTCCAAGTATGTCTATATCTTTTTCCTGAATGCCTGTTTCCTCAAATGTTTCCCTAACGGCTGTTTCTTCCGGTGACTCGTTGTTTTCGGCATGACCTCCCGGAAAGCAGAAATCTCCCGGCTGCCGGTCTAAATTTAAGGCACGCTGGGTTATAAGAAGCTTTATTTCGCCGTTGTCCTCAAAAAGGGGCAAAAGCACTGCCGCGGGCTTTAGGGCGCCGTTGGGACTTAGTGTGCGCTTTTTAAATATTTCATTAATACGGGAAAATGTAATATCCATTTAATTACTCCTTTCTAAGTTTAATTATTTTAGCGGCTTTGCGTCTGTTGTGGTCCTCCATACGCGCATAGTGCCGTTTTGTTGTGTTTACATCGGCATGACCTAAAACATCAGCTACAAGATAAATATCGCCGGTTTCGTTATAAAGTGTTGTGCCGTAAGTGCTCCGCAGTTTATGAGGTGTTATTTTTTTTAGCTTTACGCTTACTGTTGAGTACTTTTTAACAAGATTTTGGACAGCTCTTGTTGTAATTCGTGTTTTTTGAGCTGAAAGGAAAAACGCCTTTTCACTGCCTGTTTTTGGCTGTATGTCTTTGCGTTCCTCAAAATAATTTAAAAGCGCTTCCTGAACTTCATCACCGAAATAAAGCACTGTTTCATTTCCGCCTTTGCGTGTTACCTTAACACTGCCTGATTTAAAGTCTATATCGTCTATATCTATTCCCACACACTCGGAAACACGCATTCCGGTGCCTACAAGAAGCGTTACTATTGCTAAATCACGGTTTTTATATTTTTCATGGTACTGCTTTTGTTTTTCTGTAAGGTCGCTGCCGTTTTCAACCTCGTCAAGAAGATTGGCGGTTTCGTCAGGCTCAAGGCGTATTATCTCTTTATCATGTACTTTAGGCGTGTCTACTAATGCCGCAGGGTTTGATTTTATTTTCTGGGTTTTGACAAAATATTTATACATGCTGCGTATTGCCGCCAGTTTTCTTGCTCTGCCTTTTTCGCCGTTCTGCACGCTTACAAATGAATTTTCGCTTTCCGGAACTTCTTTTTGGTAAAGTGTTATGTATTCCAAAAAAAGGTCTATGTCGGTTGTCTCAATTTTATCCAAGTCGCCAACGGCAATATCATTTATTTTTTTAGTACACAAAACCGGATTGTTGTCTGTTAAAAAATTGAAAAACAGCCGCAGGTCATAAGCATAGTTTATTCTTGTACGCACTGATGTGTTCCTTTGACCTAAACTGCGGAAAAACTCCGATGTAAAAGGCGGAAGGGTGTCTATAAGTTCTCTTAAATGTATAAGACCTTTGTTGTTTTGTTCTTCGTAGTAGCTTTTATCTGGCATATTCCATTACTCCTTGTACCAGCCTTTAATGTGTGACCGTGTTATGGCGCTGAAAATTTTACCGTCTAAATTATCGTATTTTTTACCTAAATCTGCTATAAGCTCTTTTATTTCCTGACGTTTTGTATTGCCGTTGGCAGGGCATGGATTTTTCACTATAGATATATTGTTTTTGGATATATAGCCCTTTATTTCTTTTTCCGGCACATACATTAAAGGGCGTATTGAATATATTTTTTTTCTGTCCAAAAACGAGACAGGGGCAAATGTGTTTATCCTTGCCTCGAATATAAGCGACATCATAAATGTTTCCACAATATCGTCGCGGTTATGACCTAATGCTATTTTGTTAAAGCCAAGCCCTTCAACTTTGTCATTTAATGCGCCTTTGCGCATTTTAGCGCATAATGAGCATGGATTAGTTTCCTTTCTCTCATTAAATATAATTTCGCCTATATCAGTATTTATAACATGATAGTCTACATTTATTCTGCTGCAAAGCTCTTTCATAGCGGAAAAATCAGCGCCTTCAAAGCCGAGAGATACGGTTATGGCGCATATTTCAAACTTTTTAGGATAAAACCTGCGTAAATCGCTTAAAGCCAAAAGCAGGCATATACTGTCTTTTCCTCCGGAAAGACCTATCGCTATTTTGTCGTTTTCCTCTATCATAGCATAGTCCTCAACGGCGCGCCTTACATAGCTTAAAAGTCTTTGGTGCTTCATTAATATATTTCCTCCAAGCGTTTTAATTTAATTTTTTCTCTGTTATTAGTATACATTAAAAAATCCCTGTTTAAAATACAATCCAATTAAAAATGTTTTGGGCGCTTTTTTCAGGTGTTTGTATCAATTTACAAAAAAGTGTTTATTATTTATTATAAATGAGTTATAAATAGTTATAAAATATATATAAGAAAGTTATAAAAGAGTTGCAGTGGAGAAATAAAAGAGGAAAATAATTTATTCATGCCATTATGGCTTTTGCATATTTTACACTTATTCTATTGAAATTGTTTTGTATGTAAATTATAATTACTTTTATACTTTATAATTGGTAATAAAGGAAAAAAACACAGCCAGACTGCTTTGTAATTACGTGTTTTTTTCCAAAGGGGTAATGTATATGAAGGTTTATTTAACTTATTTTGAATTTTAATTCAGAAAGGGGGATTGGGTTTATGTCTATTGAAAATGATTTATATAAAGAACTGACTGACAGAATTATGCTGTATCATCCTACAAGGGATTTCAGCATGCTTGAAAATGCCTTTAATTTCGCCTGCGGTGCGCATAAGGAACAGAAAAGAAAATCAGGTGAACCGTATATAATCCACCCTCTTAAAGTAGCATATATTCTTGCTGAGCTTGAAATGGATATGGAAACAATTATAGCCGGACTGCTCCATGATACTATAGAGGATACTCCGTATACTTACGCTGATATTGAACGGTATTTTGGTGAAGAAATAGCTACTTTGGTAGACGGCGTTACAAAGCTGGGTCGTCTTTCTTATTCTGTTTCGGCTTCTAAAGAAGAAATACAGGCCGAAAATTTCCGCAAAATGTTTATGGCTATGGCAAAGGATATAAGAGTGCTGCTTATAAAGCTTGCCGACAGGCTCCACAATATGCGTACTTTAAATTATATGACTGTTGCCAAACAGAATGAAAAGGCCAAAGAAACACTGGATATTTACGCGCCTTTAGCCGACAGGCTTGGTATTGCCAAAATCAAAACTGAGCTGGAAGACTTGTGCTTTAAATATCTTTATCCTCAGGAATATGAGGACCTTCGTGAAAAAATAGAAATGAAAAAAGAAGAATGCCTTACATACGTTAACAGTATTGTAAAAGACCTTACAGAAAAAATGAAGGAAAACAATATTGAAGGCAAGGTTTACGGCAGAAATAAACACATGTTCAGCATATTCAAAAAAATGCGCAACCAGCATAAGACATTTGACCAGATTTACGACCTTTTTGCCGTAAGGGCAATTGTTAACACGGTGGGTGACTGTTACGCTGTTTTAGGCATTGTTCATGATATGTATAAGCCTATGCCGGGAAGGTTTAAGGACTATATTGCAATGCCTAAGCCTAACATGTACCAGTCGCTGCACAATACACTTATAGGACCTAACGGCGAGCCTTTTGAAATACAGATTAGGACTTTTGAGATGCACCGCACATCTGAATACGGTATAGCGGCGCACTGGAAATACAAAGAAGGCAATACAGGACTTACTACGCAGCAGGAAGAAAAGAAACTTGCTTGGTTAAGGCAGATACTTGAGTGGCAGCAGAACATGAGTGACAATAAGGAGTTCATGGACACAGTAAAAACCGAGCTTAATATATATAACGACAGGATTTATGTTTTCTCGCCTAAAGGCGATGTTATAAATCTTCCAGCCGGTTCTACGCCGGTTGACTTTGCCTACATGATTCATACGGCTATAGGCAATAAGATGGTAGGCGCAAGGGTTAACGGCAAGATAGTTAATTTTGATTATCAGCTTAAAAACGGCGACAGGGTGGAAATTTTAACAAGCCAGAACTCCAAAGGTCCGAGTACCGACTGGCTTAATTTTGTTAAAAGCTCACAGGCAAGAACCAAAATTAATCAATGGTTTAAAAAGGAGCTTAAAGAAGAGAATATTGTTAAAGGTCGCGAGCTTATAGCAGCTGATGCCAAAAAGAAAGGCTATAACTTAAACGACCTTTTAAAACCTGAATGGCTTGATATTGTATGCAGGCGTTTTGCGGCTAAAGACTTTAATACCCTTTGTTCATCTGTAGGCTTTGGCGGGCTTAAAGAAGGTCAGGTTGTAAACAGGCTTATAGAAGAAGTTAAAAAACAGGAAAAGAAAAACCAGACAGTTGAAGATGTTATTAAAAACATGCAGGAAAACGCCCAAAAGTCACAAAACAGCGGCAAAAAGAAAAAAGGCAGCGGTGTTGTGGTTAAAGGCATAGGCGATGTATCAGTCAGGTTTTCACACTGCTGCAACCCTGTTCCTGGTGATGAAATTATAGGTTTTGTTACAAGGGGAAGGGGTGTGTCGATACATCGTACTGACTGTGTGAACATAATTAACCTTGATGAGATGGAGCGGCACAGGCTTATTGAAGCTGAGTGGGATACTTCTTCAGAAACTACTGGCAATGTTTCTTACACAGCCGAGCTAAAACTTATATGCGATGACAGAATAGGTCTTGTGCTTGACGTATCTAAAGTTCTCAATGACGAAGGAATGAGGGTTAAGGCGCTTAGCGCCAGAAGCCTTAAAGACGGCACTGCAATACTTGATATTTCTGTTGATATTACAAATAAAGAACAGCTTGAAAAGTTATGCACTAAATTTAACAACATACCGGGTGTAGACGAAATCCAGAGGGCGACAAGCTGACGGAGGATAAAATGAGAGCAGTTATACAGCGCTGCGGTTATGCCAGTGTTAACGTGAACGGAAAAATGGTTGCCGAAATAGGCAGGGGCATACTTGCCCTTGTGGGTTTCGGTCCGCAGGATACTGAAAACGATATTGATTATATAATAGATAAAACAATTAATTTAAGGATATTTACCGATGAAAATGACAAAATGAACTTATCTGTTAAAGATATAGGCGGAAGTATAATATTTGTGCCTAATTTTACTCTTTACGGCGACGCACGCCATGGCAGGCGGCCGGGGTATTCTTACGCCGCCGAGCCTAAAAGAGCCGGGGAATTGTTTGAGCTTTTAAAGGAGAAGACAAAAGATATTCAGCTTAAAAAGATAGGCTACGGCATATTTCAGGCTGACATGAAAGTTGAGCTTTTAAATGACGGACCTGTTACACTGCTTTTAGACAGTTCAAAAATATTTTAATGGAGGCGGCATATAATGAAGTTACTCAAACATGTTGTAAGAAACATGGACCAGAATGTATATATATATTTTGATGAAAACACAAAAGAAGGCGTAATTATAGACCCTGGCGCGCAGGCGCAGGCTATATCTAAAATAATAGACGATAACGGCATTAATGTTAAAGCCATACTTCTTACCCACGGTCACAGCGACCATATAGGCGCTGTTAATGAATTAAAGGCAAAATATAATATTCCAGTAGGCGCTCACAAATGGGAGGTGCCTGTGCTTAAAGACGAGAGCATTAATTTTTCTTTAGCACTTACATCAAAAGCTGTGGTTGTTCAGCCGGATTTAATTTTTGAGGACGGCGATGAGTTTAAATTTAATAACTGTATATTAAAAGTAATTCATACGCCGGGGCATACCCAAGGCGGAGTATGTTATTATGACGCTGAAAACGGTGTGCTTTTTTCAGGCGATACTCTTTTTTACGCTTCTGTTGGAAGGACCGATTTTCCTAATCCGCCTATGGAAAATGGAATGGGCTATCCTTCATACGAAAATACAAGCAGGCTTTTAAGCTCTATAAAAAACAAGCTTTTTGTGCTGCCTGACGAAACTATTGTTTTGCCTGGACACGGCGGGCAGAGCAAAATCGGTTTTGAAAAAAAGTTTAATCCTTTTGTAAAAGGCTGATGACATGATTAATTTTGTTTTACAGGGCCACACTTACGCAATGGACGTACAGACGGCTATACAGATATTTTTTCCAAACATGCACTACTATGATGTAGAAGAAATGCCAAAAGAAGGCGCGGCTGTAAAAAGCGTGCTTACAGAGAGCCGCGCTGAGGCATATTTTTACCAAAACGGTAAGTTAGAAGCTCAAAGCTGTGTTAAGCGCAATGAAAACGCAGATGAAAAAGAAATAAAACATATTGTAAAAGAAGCTGTTTTTAAAGCGCTTTATTCATTTACGGGATATATGCCTAAATGGGGAATGGTTACAGGTGTGCGCCCGGCAAAAACAGCAAGCGAACTTTCACAATCTGGATACAGCGACAAAGAGATACTTGACTATTTTGAAAACAGGTTTTATGTATCGCGCCAAAAAGCACTTCTGGCACTTAACGTGTCCAAAGCCGAAAGGGATATACTTTTGACAAATTCCAATTTGGACGCAAGCCTTTATATAGGCATACCTTTTTGTCCCACAAGGTGCCTTTACTGCTCTTTTACATCGTATCCTATAGATAAATATTCAAAAAAGGCAGATGAGTATATAAATAAACTTGCGGAGGAGCTTAAATTTGTTTCAGGCAGGCTGAAGGGGCGCCGCATAAGGTCGGTATATATAGGCGGAGGCACACCGACGTCTTTAAATGACGGACAATTTGAAAAGCTTATGGAAACTGTAAGTGAAATTTTTGATTTACAAAACATTGAAGAGTTTACAGTTGAAGCCGGACGACCTGACACAATTACAAAGGCTAAACTTACGGCGATGAAAAATGCCGGCGTAAACCGCATATCGGTAAATCCGCAGACTATGAACCAGAAAACGCTGGATATAATAGGCCGCCGCCACAGTGTGGACGACATTAAAAAAGCTTTTTATATGGCTAAAGAAGAAGGTTTTAAGAATATAAACATGGACATTATACTGGGGCTTCCACAAGAAAGCGCTAAAGATGTTGAAAACACTATGCGTGAGATAGAAAAACTCTCGCCTGAAAGCCTTACAGTACATACATTAGCCGTTAAAAGAGCCTCAAAGCTTAAAGAAAATATATTTTCTTACGACTTAACGGCTGCCGGGGAAATGGAAAAAATGATTAATATCTCCTCTTATTATGCGGAAAAAATGGGACTTGCCCCGTATTACATGTACAGGCAGAAGGCTATGATAGGCAATTTTGAGAATGTGGGTTACTGCAAAAAAGGAATGGAAAGCATTTACAATGTGGAGATTATGGAAGAAAAGCAGTCCATTATAGCTGCCGGGGCAGGCGGAGCCACAAAACTTTATAACCCAGAGAAAAACCAGCTTGTAAGAGTGTTTAATGTAAAAAGCGTTGAAGATTATTTATCACGGTTTGATGAAATGATAGAGCGTAAAGAAAAAGCACTTAGTTTAAACAAATGGTGAAAAAAATGATTTTTCGGGCTGTATTTTATTTAATGCGCAGCTGTTTCGGTTAAAAATTTTAAAAATACTATTGACAAATTAAAACTGAGTTATTAGAATATAAAACAACATTTCGATAGTTGCTTTTAATACTGATAAATGCACTGAACAAGAGGAGTAGCCGGTTACAGCCCAAAGAGAGAAAGATTTGTAAGCTGAGAGGTCTTTTGCGATATGGTCCGGTGAAGGTAGCTTGGGAGCTTCCGTTTTGAAACAGGCTTTAAGCCTGAAAGTAAATTCGGACGGGCAGCGCCGTTATACGCGTTTAAAGAGTCTTTAGTTTAAATAATTAAAGAAATTAAGGTGGTACCGCGAGCTTTCGTCCTTTGTGCGAAAGCTCTTTATTTATATCTGGAGGTAATTAATATGCTGACCCACTCACCAAAGGGAACAAAAGATATTTTTGGCGATGAAATGCCTTTATGGCACAGTGTAGAAGAAAAGATACGCGCTTTGTGCCAAAACTTTGGCATAGAAGAAATACGTACACCAATTTTTGAGCATACAGAGCTGTTTTTAAGAAGTGTAGGCGATACAACAGATATTGTGCAGAAAGAAATGTATACCTTTGATGATAAGGCAGGCAGAAGCATTACTTTAAAGCCGGAAAGCACAGCAGGCGTTGCAAGGGCTTATATTGAGCACGGTATGTTCAATAACCCTCAGCCTACAAAGCTTTATTACATTTCACCTACATTCAGGTACGAAAACACACAGGCAGGAAGGCAAAGACAGTTCCACCAGTTTGGAATTGAAATGTTTGGCTCTTACTCACCAGCTCTTGATGCCGAGGTTATTTCCGCAGCGGCTCAGCTTATGGAAAGCTTTAATATTAAAGATATAGAGCTGAGGATTAATTCTTTAGGCGGACCGGAGTGCAGGGCAAAATACAACAAGGCTTTAAGGGAATTTATAGGCAGCAATTTAGACGGTCTTTGTAGAGAATGCAGGGCGCGTTACGAAAAAAATCCGCTGCGTGTTCTTGACTGCAAAGAGGAAGGCTGTAAAAAAATTATTGCCGGAGCGCCTTCTATATTAGATGTATTAGGCCCTGAGTGCAAAGAGCACTTTGAAACACTAAAGAGCATACTTGACGATATGGGCATTAAATACGTTGTAGACCCGCAGATAGTAAGAGGTCTTGACTACTACACAAGAACAGTTTTTGAGTTTGTTACAACAAGTATAGGCGCTCAAAGCACAGTATGCGGCGGCGGAAGGTACGACAATCTTATAGAAGAATGCGGCGGACCGAAAACCGGAGCTGTAGGGTTTGGCTTAGGCATGGAAAGGCTTATACTTACGCTTCAGGCGCAAAACGGGCAATATGAGTTTAAGCCGCACAGGGATATATTTATCGGCTCTATGGGAAAGGAAGGTCTTATTAAAAGCCAGACTTTAGCTTATAAGCTGAGAAAAGCCGGTATTAAAGCCGAAGCCGATACAGTTGGCAGAAGCGTAAAAGCCCAAATGAAATACGCAAACAAAATAGGCGCGTTATATTCCATGATACTTGGAGATGACGAGATTTCAAAAGGCACTGCACAGCTTAAAAATATGGAAAACAGTGAAGTTTCAGAAATAGAAATAGAAAATATTGTTGATGTAATGAGTAAAATATTGAAATAACCGCGCAGAAAACCGTGGCTAATATATAATAATTTAACTAAAAAACACGAAATTTTTTAGGGTTAATACAGGAGGGTATAACTATGGATATCAAAGTAACATTAACACAGCACAAAAAAGAAAAACCAGACTATTCAAATCTTCCTTTCGGCGTTTACTACACAGACCACATGTTTGAGTGGGATTACACAGAAGGCATTGGCTGGCACGACCCAAGGATTGTTCCTTTCCACAATCTTGAGATGAGCCCTTGCAGCATGGTTCTTCACTATGGTCAGTCAACATTTGAAGGTCTTAAAGCTTATTTGGGAAAAGACGGTGAAATAAGACTTTTCAGACCTGAGCTTAATATGGAAAGACTTAACACATCTAACCAAAGGCTTGTTATTCCTCAGTTCAATGTTCAAGACGGCGTTGAGGCTATTAAAAAACTTGTTGAGATTGATAAGGACTGGATTCCTACAGGCGAAGGCACAAGTCTTTATATCAGACCGTTTATTATAGCTACAGATGTCCACATCGGTGTTCATCCTTCAAAAACATATAAATTTATGATTGTCCTTTCACCTGTTGGCTCTTACTATGAAGAAGGCATTAATCCTGTTAGGATATATGTTGAAGACGAATACTGCAGAGCTGTTAAAGGCGGTATGGGCTTTACAAAGACAGCCGGCAACTATGCCGCAAGCCTTATAGCTCAGGAAATAGCTGAGGAAAGAGGCTATACACAGGTTCTCTGGCTTGACGGCGTTGAAAAGAAATATGTTGAAGAAGTTGGCACAATGAACATTATGTTTGTTATAAACAACGAAGTTATTACACCGGCTCTTAACGGCAGCATACTTCCTGGTATTACAAGAAGAAGCGCTATAGAGCTTTTAAGGGCAAACGGCTACAAAGTAACAGAAAGAAAGATTGCTATTCAGGAAGTATTTGATGCTTACGACAACGGCACTCTTAACGAGATATTCGGCACAGGCACAGCCGCCGTTATTTCACCTGTAGGTGAACTTCTTTGGGAAGACAGAACAATAACAATCAACAACGGCGAAATCGGACCTGTTTCACACCTTGTATATGATACAATAACAGGCATCCAGAGCGGAAAAATTGAGGACAAATACGGCTGGATTACAAAGGTTGATTAATAGAAACAATAAAAGCGTTTGGCATTAAACATTAATGTAAAAATTAAAACAGCACGGAATTATTCGCTTTTGCGTATAGTTTCGTGCTTAATTATTATTAAAAACTTTGCATACATTTATGCTGCTGAGACTAAAATAAGCGTGATTTTAATATGCGCTTGCACAAAACTTACTTAAAACATTGATGTTTTGCGTTTTTTCTGCTAAACTGTTTTTGGTCTGCTGAGTGAGCGGAGTTTTTTTATTGTTATATTTATAAATAAATTGCTCAAAGGAGAGTTATTATGGGAGAATCAATGACAGGCTTAAAAAGGAGCCACATGTGCGGCGATATAAACGAAAAAATGGCTGGCAATAAAGTTACTGTTATGGGCTGGGTTCAGAGAAGAAGGGACTTAGGTCAGCTTATATTTATAGCTTTAAGGGACAGGACAGGCATTGTTCAGGCTGTAGCCGACGGCAATTCGGAAAAAGCTGTTTTTGAAAAAGCTGAAACTATAAGAAGTGAGTTTGTAGTTGCAATTACAGGCACTGTCGCTTTAAGGACAGAAGAAAACATTAACGAAAACATGAAAACAGGCAAAATAGAAATATTAGCCGAGGATTTGAGAATACTTTCAGAAAGTGAAACAACACCTTTCCAGATTGAGGAAAATATTACTGTTAACGACGAGTTAAGGCTTAAATACAGATACCTTGATTTAAGAAGACCTAATATATTCAGAAATATTAAGCTCCGCCACAATGTGACGCATGTTGTGCGTGACTTCCTTGATAAAGAGGGATTTTTGGAAATTGAAACACCTATGCTTACAAGAAGCACGCCGGAGGGCGCAAGGGACTACCTTGTTCCAAGCCGTGTGCATCCGGGCAATTTTTATGCCCTTCCACAGTCGCCTCAGCTTTTTAAGCAGCTTCTTATGGTTTCAGGCATGGACAGATATTTCCAGATTGCAAGGTGTTTCCGCGATGAGGATTTAAGAGCCGACAGACAGCCAGAGTTTACGCAGATAGACATGGAGCTTTCGTTTATTGATATTGACGATATACTGGACATAAACGAAAGGCTTATTAAGAGAGTATTTAAAGAAGTGCTTAATGTTGATGTTCCGACTCCTTTCAGAAGAATGACATGGAAAGAGGGCATGGAGCGTTTTGGTTCCGATAAGCCGGATATGCGTTTTGGCATGGAGCTTAAAAACATTACGGACATAGTAAAAGGCACAGATTTTGCCGTATTTAAAAACGCCATTGAAGCAGGCGGCTCTGTAAGGGCTATTAACGCCAACGGCTGCGGCAAAATGCCAAGAAAACAGATAGACCAGCTTGTGGAGTTTGTTAAGACTTATAAAGCAAAAGGTCTTGCGTGGATAGCTGTAAACGAAGACGGCAGCATAAAAAGCCAGATTGCAAAATTCTTTACAGATGATAAGATGGCTGAGATTGTGTCTTTTATGGATGCAAAACCGGGCGACCTTATACTTATATGTGCTGATAAGGACAAAATTGTATTTGACTCATTAGGCGCGCTCCGTTTGGAAATGGCAAGACGCCTTGACCTTACAAAGCCTGATGATTATAACTTCCTTTGGATAACAGAGTTCCCTATGTTTGAATACAGCGAGGAAGAAAACAGATGGGTTGCGGAGCATCACCCGTTTACTTCTCCTATGGATGAGGATTTGGAGCTTTTGGACACAAACCCTGGCGCTGTAAGGGCAAAGGCTTACGATATGGTGCTTAACGGCGTTGAGCTTGGCGGCGGAAGCATACGTATTCACAGGCAGGATATACAAAAGAAAATATTTGAGCTTTTAGGCTTTACAGATGAAGAAGCTGAGAACAAATTCGGCTTCCTTCTTACAGCCTTTAAATATGGTGTACCGCCGCACGGCGGACTTGCGTTCGGTCTTGACCGTATGGTAATGCTTATGGCTGGAGCAAGCACAATAAGGGACGTTATAGCTTTCCCTAAAGTAAAAGACGCATCATGCCTTCTTACAGACGCGCCTAACGTAGTAGACAAAGCGCAGCTTGATGAGCTTGACATTATGATTAAGGAAGAAGAATAAATATTTTAATTAAAAAGAGCGCAAAGCCAATATAATAATTGGTTTTGTGCTTTTTATATCTTATATATTATGCAAACTGATTATTTATTAACTTAGTAATATGCAGCTTACAGATAATTTTTGCCATTGCAAATTGGAAGCAATTTTAATACATAATGTGTTCTTTTATTCGTGGAGCTGTTATTATGATTATAAAACAGCGTTTAGCTGTAACGTAATTTATTTACCAAAATACGCATGCTTACCAAAACATATCTGCATGAAAAGCGAAAAATATTTTGGTCAACAGCGGCTGTGCCTTAAACAAGGGAAAAAAGATGTTCAAAAGACTGTTTTATGCTGCTTGTGGCGTAAGTACAGAACATTATTACAGGAGAGCCGGAATAGCCGGCTTTTGCAATATTTAACATTGAAAGGCTGGACTGAATATGAGTGATTTAAAAAGTATACCCGGTGTGGGCAAAAGCATTGAGCGTGATTTAATTAACATAGGAATAGAAAAAATAACCGATTTAATAGGAAAAGACCCGGAAGAACTATACAGCAAAAGCTGTTTAATTAAAGGCTTTAAAGAAGACAGATGTCTGCTATATGTTTTCCGCTTGGCTGTGTATTATGCCGAGAATGAAAATAAAGATACTGAAAAGCTGAAATGGTGGTATTGGAAAGATAAAGAATACCCTGAAAAACAGAATATTTAACTAAATGCGGAATCTGCTAAAAATAGTATTCCGTATTTATTTGTGGTAATTTTTAATAAAATATTAAGAAAGCTGTAATAAACCGCAACACAAATAATGGTATAATCTGCATATAAGTAAATGGTTTTTCACAAATTGTTTGGCTTTTAAGGGGGAAGGTTATGAAAAAAGTTGCGAAGAAAGTTATGGGGAAAAAATTATCATCTGTATTGCTTTCGGCACTGTTTTGCGTACCGACTGTATCTTTCGCGTCTGAAAATGATATAAAAATATACTTTGGCAGTGACAGAGCTGCGGAGTTTGAAAATGCGCCTTATGAAAAAGACGGTGTTATATACCTGCCTTTAAGGGAGCTTTGTGAAAAAGTCGGGTATGAAATAAGCTATTCTTATCCGTACAGTTATGTATATGTGAAAGGAAGTAATTTTGACAACACAGTTAAACTTTCTACATTTGACTGCAAATACGAAGGTCTTGATGTGGATTTTGATATTGAGCATTATCCGGAAATTGTAGATGACAAAATGTATATTCCATCGGATTTGCTTAGAAGAATCAGCATTTCATCAAGCCTGCTTGAAGACGGCAGAGGGCTTCTTATTAATCAGACTATAGGTGAAAAGAAAAAAATGAATTTAAACTACAGTTTTGAAACCGATATTTTGAAGAACCTTTCAAAAGAAGAAAACAGTGCTGTTTCGCCTGACAGCCTTAAAACCGTTTTGGCTATGGCTGCAAACGGAGTAGGAGGCGAAACACAAAACCAGCTTATGAATGCTTTAAATATAGATGATTTGGAAGAATACAACTCTCAGCAGAAGGAAAAAGCCTTGCTTAGAAGCCAGTCGCCTTTTACTTCCGTAAGTTATAAAATGGCTAACTCTGTTTGGGTTAAAGGTGAGGACAATATATTAAAAAGTGATTACAAAGAATTAATAAGTGATAAATACAGCGGCTTAATATCTTCCGCCGGCGAAAGCCCTGATGATATAAACAACTGGGTAAAAGAAAATACAGATGGAAAAATTGAAAAAGTTATTGATAATACTGATTTTGAGATTATGCTTTTAAATACCGCTGATTTTAAAGGCACATGGAAGTATTCATTTGATGAAAACAATACAGAAAGCGGAATATTCAATAATGCCGACGGCTCAAAACTGCCTGTTGACTATATGAGAAGGTCTTTTAAATATAGTGAGGACTTTAAATATTACGAGGAAGACGGGATTAAGGCTATTGCTTTAGAATATGGGACTTTAAGTAACTATATAGAAAATACGCCTTATGAAATGGTTTTTGTTTTAACCGATAAAGAACTTGACAGCGATACTTTAAACAGAATATTCAATAACGGCAGAAATGCCGATGTTGATGTTAAGCTTCCTAAATTTTATATTGAAAATAAATTTGACGCTGTTGATATGCTTAAAAACATGGGTGTAACTGACATATTTAATCCGCAAACAGCTGATTTTTCACCTATGCTTGAAGGTGCGGGGTATTATGTGGGAAATATTCTGCAAAACACTGTTTTAGGTATTGATGAAAAAGGTACAGTTGCCTCATCGGCATCTGAAATTATTGTATACAGAAGCTCTGATAAGTCTAATTTGGAGTTTGTGGCAGACAGACCGTTTTATTATTTTATAAGAAACGGCGAAACAGGGGATATACTTTTTGAGGGCATAGTAAACACAGTAAGATAAAAATTAAAAGAACTTAAAAGCAGAAAGCACGGATTTATATAAAAATATAAGTTTCGTGCTTTTTATTTTGCGGCTTTAGCCGATATATTTTACATGATTATATTTGTGTGAATAAATTGTGTATTCTTCAAAAATTGTGTTGTAATTGAATGGTTTTGATGTATAATTAATCAGAAACGCTATATTTGGTTGGGAGGTACAAAATGTTTTTTGACAGGTTTTTTGGTTTTGGCGAAAGCATAGGAATTGATTTAGGTACAGCTACAGTTTTAGTATATATAAAAGGCAAGGGCATAGTCCTCAGGGAGCCGTCTGTTGTTACTATAGATAAAAACACAAATTCAATACTTGCGGTAGGTGAGGAAGCAAGGGAGATGATAGGCAAAACACCGGGAAGCATTGTTGCCATAAGACCCCTTAAAGAAGGCGTTATTTCGGATTACGAAACAACAGAAAGAATGCTTAAATATTTTATACAAAAGGCGATGGGCAGCCATCCTTTGGCAAAGCCTACAATAGCCGTATGCGTGCCAAGCGCCATTACAGAGGTTGAAAGGCGTGCTGTTGAGGACGCTACAAGGCAGGCAGGAGCAAGAAAAGTACATATTATAGAAGAACCTATTGCGGCAGCTATAGGCGCCGGAATTGACATATCGAAGGCTTGCGGAAGCATGGTTGTGGATATAGGCGGCGGCACAACTGATATTGCCGTTATATCACTTGGCGGAAATGTAGTTAGCACATCTTTAAAAGTAGCCGGTGATAATTTTGATGAGGCTATAATTAAGCACATGCGCAAAAAGCACAACCTGCTTATTGGTGAAAGAAGCGCCGAAGCACTTAAAATTAATATAGGTACGGCTTATGAGCGTACAATGCCTGTTTCAATGGATATAAGGGGAAGAAATTTAATAACGGGTCTGCCTAAGAATATAACAGTAACAAGCGATGAAATGCTTGAAGCGCTTTCGGAGCCGGTTAATATGATAGCAGATGCCGTTCACTCCATACTTGAAAAAACACCGCCTGAGCTTGCGGCTGATATTTCTGACAGGGGCATTGTAATGACCGGCGGAGGAAGCCTGCTTTACGGTCTTGATAAGCTTATAGCCGAAAGAACACATATTAATACAATAATTGCCGATGACGCCGTTTCATGCGTTGCCCTCGGAACAGGCAAATATATAGAGTTTGAAGAAGGCATGAAGCGCTCAAGAGGCAGGAGAGCACGGAAAAGCGATGATGAGTTTACAAATATACAGCCTATACAAACCGAAAGCAGGGATAAAAAAGATATAATAAGCAAAAAAGATAAGAAGGAGAAGAATAAAAAACAGCATTTAAAGCAGAATGATTAAATATAAAAAGATATAAAAAACCGGTTAAAGCAAACCGGTTTTTTTATTTGGATAAAACATAAGTTTAATATGTTAAATTATTAAACAAAGATATATTGGATTAGAAACATATAAAATACTGTTCCGCCGCCTATTGAGATTAAAGTATTGCCTTTCCACAAATGAAGGACTGCTGTAAGAAGTATGGCTGATATTTCAGCACAGCCATGATAGCCTGAGGTAAAATCAACTGAGCGTACGCAGTAAATAATTAATATGGCTATTATAGAAGACGGCAGAACTTTTCCCAGATAATTTACTATTTGCGGAACTTCCTTTTTACCGCCGAAAAGCACAAATGGCACAAGACGTGTCGCAAATGTGCATAAAGCCGCAACGGCTATTGCTATAATTGAGTATGTTGTTATTGACATGCCTTAACAACCTCCCTTTTAGGGTCATCGCGTTCAATAAAGCTGCGCAGCGCCGTTAAAGTTCCAACAGTTAATATAAGCGAAGGAAGTATAAAATTATCGGCTCCAAATATTAATATGCTTAAAAGAGAGCATATAACCCCGGCATACACTGGTATGTGCGATTTAAAGCTCTTCCACTGCTCCACAAATATTACAACAAAAAGAGCTGTCATAGCAAAATCTACGCCTGCAAAGTCAAAACTTAAAATCTGACCTAAAAGAGCACCGGCAACACAGCCTGCAATCCAATAACAGTGGTCTAAAAGCGCTATGGCTTTAATTATTTTGCCGTCGTCTACTGTTTTGGAAAGTGTAGTTGAGCAGAGCATTGAGTAAGTTTCATCTGTAAGTGAAAAAATCATATAAGGATACATTTTGCCTGCTTTTTTAAATCTTTCTATGAATGAAAGACCATAGAACATGTGCCTGCTGTTAAGAAGAAGCGTTAAAACGGCAACTGTTGCAAATGGCGCCTGAGCTGTCAAAAGACTGGCTAAAAGCATCTGCCCTGAACCGGCATAAACAAAAACGCTTATAAAAAATACCCATATAAAATTATATCCGGCTTTATACAGCAAAAGACCGCAAGCCGAACCAAGAAACAGATAGCCGAAAAGAACAGGCAGCGTTTTATTAAATGCGTATTTGATTGCCGATTTATCCATATATATTTCTCCTTAGTAAAAACAGTAAAAAAATTTCTAAACAGTATTGACTTAATTTGCTTGTTATTATAACATTTGGTTATATATTTGTAAAATAAATGGATTTAATTATATAATTGATTTTTTTTAATGGGTGAACGGCATGGAATTAAGAAATATAGTTACATTTTTAAGGATTGCAGAGCTGCAAAGCTTTACAAAAGCGGCAAAACAGCTGGGATATAATCAATCTACTGTTACGGTGCAGATTAAACAGCTGGAAAGCGAACTAAATATACGGCTTTTTGACAGAATAGGAAAAAATATACGCTTAACAGAAAAAGGCGCTGAATTTTTTGAATATGCCAATGAGCTTGTGGCTATAGCCGAGAAAGCAAAAAAAATAGCCGCCAAGCCGTCTGAGCCATCTGGAAAAGTGCGTATAGGCATGCTTGAAAGCCTTGCTATGTCAATTTTTCCGGAGATACTCTATAATTACCATAAACTTTATCCTGAGGTGGAAACGGTAGTTAAGGCAGACGCCACATTTCCGCTTTTTGACATGCTTAACCACAATGAGCTGGACATGCTTTTTATTTTTGATAAAAAGTATTATAATCAGGAATGGATAAGAAGCTATGAAAAGGAATATGAAGTTGTTTTTGTATCTTCATCAAAAAATGAAATTTCAAATAAAAAGAATCTGACTATTGACGATTTGCTTAAAGAGCCTTTTATGCTTACAGAAAAAGACGTAAGCTACAGAGCGCCTTTTGATGAATATCTTTCAAGCATAGACAAGAAGGTTGCACCGTTTCTTGAAATAGGAAATACCGAAACAATTATATACTTTTTAAAAAGGGATATGGGGGTTTCCCTTCTTCCTTACTATACAGTTAAAAAAAGTGTGGAGGACAAAGAGCTTTCAATTCTTGACATAAAAGAATGTCCTATTAAAATGTATATCCAGATTCTTTATCACAAAAACAAATGGAAAACACCGCAGATGCAGGCGCTTGAGGACTTAATAAGGTCACAGCTTGGTTAAGGAGGCTTTTAAAGTGGATAATATTGAAAAACTTAAAAAATGGGTTGCAGAAAGCAATAATATAGTATTTTTTGGAGGGGCTGGAGTTTCAACTGAAAGCGGAATACCGGATTTCAGGGGCGAAAAAGGAATTTACCAGACTATAAGCGAGTATGGAGTTAATCCAGAAACTATTTTAAGCCATACTTTTTTTGAAAATAACAAAGAAGTGTTTTTTGATTACTGCAAAAAGCATCTTATATTTTTGGACGCGAAGCCAAATGCCGCACATTATGGTTTGGCTGAGCTTGAAAAGCAGGGAAAGCTTAAAGCCGTTATTACCCAGAATATAGACAACCTTCACCAACAAGCCGGAAGCAGAAATGTGCTGGAGCTTCACGGGACACTTTATAAAAATTACTGTGTTAAATGCGGCAAAAAGTTTGATATTAATTATGTGCTTAATTCAGAAGGCGTGCCTAAATGCGATAAATGCGGCGGTGTTGTGCGACCTGATATAGTGCTTTATGAAGAGAGCCTTGATATGGGCGTAATGCAGAAAGCCGTTGATTATATAGCTTCATGCGACATGCTTATTATAGGCGGAACAAGCCTTGCAGTTTATCCGGCTGCCGGACTTATTAATTATTATAACGGAAATAAGCTTGTTTTGATTAATAAATCTGCTACAAACCTTGATAACAGGGCTGATTTGGCTATCCATAAGAATATAGGTGAAGTATTTGAAAAAATAATGTAAAATTTTTTCAAAAAAATTTTAAAAAATGGTTGACAAACCCTGTTTCCTTTCGTATAATAAATATCGCACTGTGAACATTGAAAAAAGAATAACATATAAACCAAAACCCAAAGTTAATTCACATAGCTCGAGAGAGCGAAAGTAATTTTAGGAAACAAAAGTCAGTTAGTAACTGAGAGACAAACTTTAATTTGAGAGTTTGATCCTGGCTCAGGATGAACGCTGGCGGCGTGCTTAACACATGCAAGTCGAACGGAGAGATATTGAAAGAGAGCTTCGGCAGGAATTCAATAAATC
>CALWRF010000034.1 GCA_944383885.1 uncultured Clostridia bacterium
AAGTGGAAAATTAGGTGGCAAAATATCGGCTAAAATAAAATGTAAAAATAAAGAAAAAAAATAATAAAAAATTTTTAAATTTTTTGTTGACAAATTAAGGCGGTAGTAGTATTATATAACACGTGCTCGGCAGGAAAAACGAGCACGAAGCTAAATACTATATGGAGAGGTGTCCGAGTGGTTTAAGGAGCTGGTCTTGAAAACCAGTGATTCCGAAAGGGACCGTGGGTTCGAATCCCACCCTCTCCGTATTTTTTATTTTAATAAGACTAAAGATGGACCAGAGTTCTTAAAATGAGAATTCTGGTTTTTTTTGAGCCGTAATTTTGGAATATTTTACATATTTGTTTTGTTTCATAAATTTAACAGGCGAAAGTAATGCCTGTCGTTTCCGTATGTTTCATATCTTTAAGGAATGTCAATGCGCTAAATAAAGCTGACTAATAAATCTATTGTTATTACATCAGTTTTACGGCATTGTTTTATTTTGTGTATTAAATTTCTTTTATATTTCTTTGGTTATTGCTTAAATTTTCCGCTTCAGCTTACAGTTTTGTTTCATATACAATTTATCATATTTTATTTAACAATATATTATGCTGATTATTCATGGCTGCTAATCCATTATTATATACTTAAACCAATACTTTCAAAAGCTGTCGCACTTAAGATGTTATTGATATACACATTATATATTTTCAGCCGATTATCGTTTATATAGTTTGTGAGTATGGTTATTTTATTATGAATACTAATAATTACATAATTTTTGTTATTGTAATTTCTTGGCAGAATGCAATAAATTGCTGCTTCAGTTAAAGAAACAGGGTAGTGAATATTGAAAAAATGAAATTTTAATTATTCAAAAACAATTTTTACATTAATAATTATATAGCATATAATCTTAAAAATACATAAAATATACTTAAAATTATAAATATTTTTGTAATATATAACATTAAAATAAAACAATGTTTTGATTTTTATACAATTAATCTATAATAAAGTGTGTTTGAAAATATATATTATATTGACATTTGCCTAAAAATGAACTATTATACAGTTAAAGAAAAAGTTGGAGGGTGATGCCATTGGAGAATGTTTTTTATTAACGTCGGCGTATTAAAAGTTTTAGCATGTGAGGGGTGACATTATGACTTTGACTGAATTTATGACCACACTGGACAGCATAATTTGGGGAACGCCTTTTTTAGCAACGCTTATAGGAGCGGGTATTATCTTTGTTATAGTTAGTAAAGGATTTGTTTTCCGTCATTTCGGGCACGTATGGAAAAATACCCTTGGTACCGTAATTAAAGGAGGAACACAAAAGGAGGAAAAGGGGAAAATAACCCCGTTTCAGGCTGTATGCGTGGCTGTAGGCGGCTGTGTTGGAACAGCCAATATATCCGGCGTCGCCGCGTCAGTTGCCCTTGGCGGACCGGGAGCTGTTTTTTGGATGTGGCTGTGGGCTTTTTTTGCCATGACCGTAAAATGCTGCGAAGCTACTCTTGGTTCTTATTATAGAAAAAGCGACGGAAAAGGGGGATATGTAGGCGGTTCTTATTATTACCTTGAAGAAGGCATTGGACGTGATAAAAAGTGGAAAATAGGATACCTTCTCGCATGGGGATTTTCAATAGGCTTTTTTGCCATGTTCCTTTCAGGTTCTCAGGCGTCAATTATAGCGGAATCTTTAAACGCCAGCTATAATGTTCCAATGATACCTTTTGTTTTGGCTTACTCTATATTCATGATGTACATAGTATGGCGCGGCGTTCCGCGAATAGCGGGAGTCCTTTCAAAGGCTGTTCCGATTATGTGCATACTTTACCTTATAGCCGGAATTATTATTATATTAATGAATATAAGCATTATGCCATCTGTTATATCGTCAATATTTACAAACGCTTTTACAGGCACGGCGGCAGTAGGCGGTTTTGCCGGGGTTGGGGTTAAAACTGCAATGCAGGCTGGAATATCAAGGGCTATAAATTCAAATGAAGCCGGCATGGGAACATCGCCTATGATTCATGCTGCGGCTGATACAGTCCACCCAGTGCGTCAGGGACTTTGGGGAATTATGGAAGTTTTTATAGATACAATTATAATATGCTCTATAACAGCCCTTTCGGTTCTCTGCACAGGCGTATGGTCAAACGGAACAACATCTATGACACTTGCGCTTTCAGCTTTTGAAGTATCATTCGGAAACTTCGGCATACATTTCCTTAACCTTATGCTTTGCCTTTTCGGGCTTACAACAACAGCGGCAGCATTTGCTTACTATGACGCAGCTTTAAGGTTTATGCTTAAAAAATGCAGCAAAAAGGTTATAGAAACATTAAGTCTTATATTTAAGATAGTTTTCCCGCTTCCGAATATATTCATTGTTGTAACAATGGTATATTCCGGCAGCGACTTTACGCTTTACTGGGCTTTTGTTGATGTTATAATAGCTCTTCCGGTATTCTGGAATGTAATAGGTCTTGTTATACTCTCTCCTAAATTTATGGAGCTTTTAAAGGACTACCGCGCCCGTTATCTTGGAATAGGCAAAGTTAATCCTGATTTTAAACTGTTTTATGAAACTGAGCCAAATGACGAAGCTAAAGCCTTTAACGAAAAAATTAAAAAAGAACAGGCGTCTGAATCCTGTTAGGGAGGAGCCTTTAAATGTTAGAACAAAGTTTTTATTATAAATTGCCTAACCTCTCAATTACAGAGCTTAGGCAGATGATGGACAGAAGAGAAATAACGTGCGTGGAGCTTGTGCTTTCCTGTATTGAGCGTATATCAAGGTATGATAAATCTGGTGTGAAGCTTAATGCCGTAAGGGAGCTTAATCCTGACGCTTTGGAACAGGCGCGCTGCTGTGACAATATGCTGCAAAAAGGCAGAACGCTGGGACCTCTTCACGGAATACCTATACTGCTTAAAGACTGTATAGATACAAAAGACCGGACACACACAACATGCGGCGCCGCTGTTATGGAAAATCATTATG
>CALWRF010000035.1 GCA_944383885.1 uncultured Clostridia bacterium
CATATCAGCAAACATTTTAAAAACTTGGTTTAAAAAATCTTCTATGGCTTTAAATTGTTCGGGAGGTAAATTTTCTAATTTTTCAGCAATATATTCGGCTCTATTTTTATCTCTATCACCAAATATAATTATATCACTTGAAATAGATAATTTTTCGCATATTCTTTTAAGTGTTGAAATAGTTATGCCTGTAACGCCTCTCTCTATGTCTGAAACATTTTTTGTTCCAAGTGAAACAAGCTCTCCAAATTCTTCTTGTGTCAGACCTGCACGCTCTCGAGCGGCTTTTATTTCATTTCCAATCTGTATATTTATGGCTTTTTTATCTCTCATATTTCTACTCTCCAATAATTTGACTTGTTTTAAATACAATTAGTTTATGTCATAGCATTACAAGTATAAACATGGCAATACTATGATAATTTATCAAAGTATTAATCATTTAGTTTGGAAAATATTTCAAAAATTTTATTTAATAATGCAGAAATCATATCAAATTTTTTAGGAGATAATTTTTTTAATTGTTCAGTTAAATATTCAATGTTATTTTCTTCATATTTGCCAAACAATATAGTATCACTTGAAACAGGGAGCTTTTCACAAATTCTTTTTAAAGTAGATACAGTTATTCCCGATACACCACGTTCAATGTCAGAAACGTTTTTTGTGCCTAAAGAGACCATTTCTCCAAACTGTTCTTGCGTTAAACCAGCACGTTCTCGTGCCTTCTTTATTTCATTTCCAATTTGTATATTTATAGCTTTTTTCTCCTTCATAATATCACCATACAATAAATAATAATTTACTATTAGTTTATGTAATGGCAATGTTGACGGTAACCCTGCATTACTATTATAATTTATAGTAGTATTGATATTACAAACGATGTGATTTGATAATCCGATAAACATAAGGAGTGAGAATTGTATATGTTAACTTGTTCTTTTTTAGGACACAATAATATCTATGACAATAATTTTCCTGAAAATTTAAACACTGCTATTAGAAGCATAGTCGAAAGCAACAAAGAGATTAAATTTATATTTTATAAAGTATTTTCTATATTTGAAAAACTATGCTTTGACACTGTTTTAAGATTTAAATTAAAATATCCGGACAAGGTTTTTATAGCTTTTGTCCGCAGTAAGTCAGAAAAGAAAACAAGAATTAAAGAGGAAATACCAGAGTGTTTAATTGATGAATGGATAGAAGCACCATTTGACTATATGAAATTAAAGTATCCATACAAGAAGGTATTAAAATGGGTAATTGAAATATCAGACTGTTTAATATCGTATGTTTATAGAAGTTTATATAGTGCAGATACGGAGATATGTACTTTAGCTATCCAAAAGGTTCCAAGTTTTATAGACCTAACTGAAAAAGAAACTGAAATATTTATAAAAGAATGTATAAACGGGCTTTCAGATAAAGAAAAAATAATTTTCGATTTACTTGATAAGGGATATGACAAAAAACAAATAGGTGACAAGATTGGTAAAACAAATTCTACTATTAGCAGTCAGCTCGACCGCTCCAGCATAAAGATATACAGTATGTTAAAAAGAAGATACTGTATGGAAAATGAATTTAGAGGGCGTGTTTGTGGAATATTAGAAATTCCAAGTGATACAAAAACTATGGAAAAATTTAGAAACGCTATTAATTTTTTAGGTTCTAATTATGATGTTGCTCAGTTCTTTATGACGCATGACGATTTTCTTTTGCGGTTCAACGCAATGTTAGAATCACAAATATATTATATAAACGCAGTGAAGATTAAACTTATATATCCTTCGATTAATGGTGAAGTGACTGAAGGAGAATATATGGGAAGAAGATTTAAAGAATTCACACCATTTGGGCAGAATTTTTTGCCGGACAAATTAATAAGTTTAGAGATGTCATTAAATCCAACAGAAGAAATAATAAAAAATTCGGACTATTGTATCTGCTGCGCAAATGACGTTGAGAAAATCATTAATATCAATAGAAACGTTATAATACTCAATTTAGATAAAAATGACTTTGAATGAGGTAAATTTTATAATGAACGAAATGTTTAACAAAAAAGAGAAAATAGAATACTCCTGCTGCTTTACGGGACACAGAAAAATACAAATAAATAAAAATCTGCTGACAGATGTACTTAGAATTGAGATGGAAAAGATGATATTAAATGGAGTAAGATATTTTTACTGCGGCGGAGCTATGGGCTTTGACATTATAGCGGGAAAGAAAGTAGTAGAACTAAGACAAAAATATCCTAATGTTAAACTTATTATAGCTGTTCCATGCCGAGAGCAGAGCAAGAGTTTTGATTATAACTCTAAATTGGATTATGATTACATTATTTCAGAGGCAGATGAAGTAATTTGTCTTTCAGAACATTATTACAGAGGATGCATGCATGCGCGAAACCGTTATATGGTTGACAATAGCGCCTACTGTATATGTTACCTTACCGAAAATAAAGGAGGAACATTTTACACAGTAAATTACGCTAAAAGAAAAAATTTGAAAATTATAAATCTTGCTGAAATAGAGTAAAAGTTAATACGGTTGAGGTTATTGAAATGTCTGAATTCTCTAAAAATTTAAGGCTATTGAGATTAAATGAAAAATTAAGTCAAAAGGAATTAGCTAATATACTTGGTTATAAATATTTCACAGCAATATCGAGTTATGAAAGGGGAATGTCGGAGCTAAGTTTAGATAATCTAATAAAATAGCTGAATATTTTAATGTTTCGGTAGATTACCTTGTTGGAAATAGTATGCAAAGGGAATGTAATAGTAATTTTTGTGAGGAAAACAGCTTAAATGATTTTTCAAATATCTCAACAGACAGAAAATTAAATATGTTAGAAAATTTTGTAAATACTTATAAAACAGGAAATAATCAATAATTAATTAGAGAGCAAATTTAAACTGTATGATAGCGATACATTTTGATTTGCTTATTTTTATGTTATAATTAAAAAATATATTCATTTATGTATAAAAATATATGGGAGGAACCCCTATGACAAATACAGAGCAGAAAGCCGCAGCAAAACAGTTCGCTAAAAAATGGAAGGGACGAGGATATGAAAAAGGCGAAAGCCAGGTTTTTTGGCTTTCACTTCTTAGGGATGTCCTTGGAGTGAATCGGCCTGACGAGTTTATTGTTTTTGAGGAACAGGTACATCTTGACCATACCAGCTTTATTGATGGATATATACCGTCTACTCGTGTTCTGATTGAGCAGAAAAGTTTAGGCAAAGATTTAAGAAAAGGGATACGACAGTCTGACGGAAGCCTTTTAACTCCTTTTCAGCAGGCAAAACGATATATTACGGAGCTTCCTGTGTCACAGCATCCAAGGTGGGTTGTGACATGTAATTTTTCCTCGTTTTTAATATATGATATGGAAAAGCCAACAGGAGAACCGGAGGAAATATTGCTTGAAAATCTGGATAAGGAATACTACCGCCTGTCTTTTCTTGTAGAGCAGGGAAATGAGCATTTAAAACGTGAAATGGAAATATCCATACAGGCAGGGGATATTGTAGGCGTTTTGTATGATGAAATATTAAAACAGTACAAAGACCCGTCAAATGAACATTCTTTAAAAAGCCTGAATATGCTCTGCGTTCGTCTGGTGTTCTGCCTTTATGCCGAGGATGCCGGAATATTTGGCAAAAAAGGCATGTTTCATGACTATTTGAACCGTTTTGAGGTGAGGGATATAAGAAAAGCCTTAATTGAGCTTTTCCAAGTGTTAGATACGGAAATAGAGAAGCGTGACCCTTATCTTGACTCAGAGCTTGCGGCTTTTCCTTATGTAAACGGCGGTTTGTTTTCTGATGAAAATATAGAAATTCCGCAGTTTACAGAGCATATCAGGGAAGTGCTTTTAAGTAAAGCCAGCGAGGACTTTGACTGGTCTGACATAAGCCCTACCATATTCGGCGCCGTTTTTGAAAGCACCCTGAATCCAGAAACAAGGCGTTCAGGCGGTATGCACTATACTTCTATTGAGAACATACATAAAGTAATAGACCCGCTGTTTTTGGACGGATTGAAAGAAGAACTGGAAAGCATAAAAGAAATCAAGACCATCAAAACCAGAAACCAAAAGTTAGAGGATTTTCAAAAGAAACTGTCAGAACTGAAATTCCTCGACCCCGCCTGCGGAAGCGGAAACTTTTTGACTGAAACATACATTTCTTTAAGACGATTAGAAAATGAAATGTTAAGCCTTTTAAATCAGGGACAGATACTTTTAGGCAGCACGAATCCAATAAAAGTATCCATAGGGCAGTTTTACGGGATAGAAATTAACGACTTTGCTGTTACCGTAGCCAAGACAGCATTATGGATTGCCGAAAGCCAGATGATGAAGGAAACTGAGGAAGTTGTGCATATGAATTTAGACTTCCTTCCGCTTAAAAGCTACGCCAACATAATAGAGGGCAACGCCCTGCGTGTGGATTGGGAAAGCGTTGTGCTAAAAACAGAGCTAAATTATATTATGGGCAATCCACCGTTTGTGGGCGCAAGAATTATGACAGCGGAACAGAAGAATGATTTAATATCTGTTTTTGGGAAAATTAAAAATGTAGGCAATATGGACTATGTATGCTGCTGGTATAAAAAAGCCGCTGATTTGATGGTAAATACTGATATAAGAACCGCCCTTGTTTCAACAAACTCCGTATCACAGGGCGAACAGGTGGCTAATTTATGGAAGCCGCTTTTTGAAAGTGGCGTACATATAGATTTTGCCTATCGCACGTTCCGATGGGACAGCGAGGCGAAAATTAAAGCCCATGTTCATTGTGTTATTATCGGTTTCAGCATAAGTACATATAACAGAAGCAAGCTGATATTTTCAGGCGACAGACCGCAGATAGTTGAAAATATCAATGGTTACTTACTAAATGCACCAAGAGTTTTCGTTGAAACAAGGAAGAAGCCGTTATGTGATGTACCAGAAATGGAATTTGGCAATATGCCAAATGACGGAGGATTTCTAAGTAGTTATACATCTGATGAAAAAAATAAAATTATTAAAAAATTTCCATTAGCTATTAATATGTTTAGAAAGTTTTTAGGAGCAACTGAATTTATAAACAATAAAGAACGATGGTGTCTATGGCTTAAAGGTATTTCTCCGTCAGATATTAAAAAGGTACCACCTGTTTTAGAAGCTGTTTTAAAAGTTAAAGAAATGAGAGAAAAAAGCAACAGAAGCGCTACTCAAAAATTAGCCAATACACCATATCTTTTTGGAGAAATAAGGCAACCAGATAAAGAATATATCTTAATTCCGAGACATTCTTCTGAAAATAGAAAATATATTCCTATGGGATATATTGATAATGGTGCTATTTGTGGAGATTCTAACATGATGTTATCAAATACATCCCTATATCATTTTGGCGTTCTTACATCTAATGTTCACATGGCGTGGGTTCGAGCTGTTTGCGGCAGACTGAAAAGTGATTACCGTTACTCAAAAGACATTGTTTACAACAATTTCCCTTGGTGCACCCCTACACAGGAACAAAAAGTCAAAATTGAGAAAACAGCTCAGGCTATACTTGACGCAAGGGCGCTATACCCAGACAGTTCTTTAGCAGACCTTTATGATGAAGTAACCATGCCGCCGGAGCTTCGCAAGGCGCACCAGCAAAATGACAAGGCAGTTATGGAGGCATACGGTTTTACAAAAGACACAGAAGCATATAAAAGCGAAAGCGCCTGTGTGGCGGAGCTGATGAAGATGTACCAAAACCTGACAGGAAATAAAAAATAAAACAATTTTTATAAGATATTTTAATAAGCTTTAGCATAAAAGTACAGATGTTAGAGTTATTTTATAATAGATGCGTTTATTTACGCTAAAGCACCAAAGCAAATGCAGCCTGTAAAAAATTTACGGGCTGTATTCTTATAAAATATTGAATTTTTGGCATACTCTTCAATAAGGAGGGTTTTATATGCCAGCAAAGAAAGATTTAGGAATTTTTATATCTTTGGTTATTTTAAACAACAAGCTGTATAAAAAAGGAATAATAAATGAAACTATGAAAAACAAAATATTGACTGAAATTAATTCTGACTTCTATGAAAAAAAATCCGGTTAATTTTGGAAGGTCTGTTTTGTTGCGTGTGTTTTATATTTTATATATAATTAAATACAAATACAAAATCAGACTTCCCCAATATTATAAGGAGGTCTAATATGGATATTTTTCATATAAGAGAGGAGTTAAAATTTAAGTCAATACGGGATATACCATTAAGAGTTACGTTCTATGCCCGTGTCAGCAGTGAAAAAGATGAACAGTTAAATTCACTTAAAAATCAAACGCAATATTATGAGGACTATATAAAGTCAAATCCCAAATGGACTTATATAAAGGGCTACATTGATGAAGGAATATCTGGAATTACTACAAATAAACGTGAGAATTTTCATAAAATGATAGACGACGCTATGGCTGGAAATTTTGATTATATTGTCACTAAGGAAATATCCCGTTTTGCCAGAAATACTTTAGACAGCATAGGATACACAAGGAAACTTTTATCAAACGGGGTAGCGGTGTTTTTCCAGAATGATAATATAAACACGCTTGATGAGGACAGCGAGTTTAGACTTACAATTATGGCTGGAGTGGCGCAGGATGAAGTCAGAAAGCTTTCAAGCCGTGTCAAATTCGGGCATAAACAGGCGATTAAAAACGGTGTTGTCCTTGGAAACTCTCATTTGTACGGATATGACAAAGAAAAAGGACGTCTTATAATTAATGACAGCGAAGCTAAAATGATTAGGTTTATATTTGAAAAATACGCTTCGGGAACTATGTCAACGCCCAAAATTGAAAACGCTCTTTATGAAATGGGGTACAGAAATTATAAAGGCGGAAAGATAAGCAGAGGGGTTATACAGCACATTATTCCAAATCCCAAATATAAAGGCTACTATGTTGGAAACAAAGTAAAGATAGTTGATATGTTTACCAAAAAACAAAAATTTCTGCCTCAAGATGAATGGGTGATGTTTAAAGATAATGAAGGTGAAACTGTTCCCGCTATAGTCAGTGAGGAGTTATGGAACGAGGCAAACAGAATTTATAAAATCCGAAGCGAAACTATCAAAAACAGACGCAGTTCATATAAGGAAGATAATCTTTTTACAGGAAAGATTATATGTACAGATGACGGAA
>CALWRF010000036.1 GCA_944383885.1 uncultured Clostridia bacterium
CTTTTGGGACAGCAGACAGTTTAAGGAGGAATTTAAAATGTTTGATATAGTTAAAAGATTTTACGACAGAAAAATATACAGCGCTGAAGATGTTAAAAAGTTTGTATTAAGCGGAAAAATTACAGACGATGAGTACAAGGAGATTACAGGTATTGATTTTGAATAAGCTTTAAACCAGTTTACAAGACTTCCGGCCGGAGTCTTTTTTATTACAATCATTTTTATATTTTAAGGAGGAATTTATTATGAAAAATCAGGGAATCAATTATGCTTACATTACACCAGCAGGAATACTTAAAATTACCGATGAGGATAAGGAAGCAGCTAAGAAGTATTCCAAAAACGGAAAATATGTTGAAACAACAATTGAGTGCGAGGGTGGCTATCCGGTTATTACATACGATAACAAGCGTCAGACAGTAGTTGTTTATGACCTTGACAATGCTGTTGTGGGAAATGGAAAGAATATTAAAACAGAGGACGGAGACAAGATTGACATTAAACTCTATCCAGAGCTCTATAACATTTATAAAGAACTTCTGTAATTAAACTAATTAAAGGGGGAGTAATTATAAACTCCCCTTTAATTTAAAATAAAGGAAGTGGTAAAAAATGAAAATAAACTGGAAAGTAAGATTTAAAAATAAAACGTGGCTTGTAACGTTTTTATTGGCTATTTTAGCTTTTTTATATCAAGTATTAGGCATGTTTGATATAGTGCCGCCTGTAACGCAGGATATGGCGACACAGCTTATAGCGGCAGTAATTAACATACTTGTGGCATTGGGTGTTGTAATAGACCCTACAACAGTAGGGGCAAGTGATAGTGAGCAGGCTTTAAAATACGATGAGCCTAAAAAGCAAGGTGATTAAATGGGAAGAGATATTTCGTTATGCCATCCTGAATTACAGCAGAAAGCTGAAAAGCTTGTTTCTGCGTGCCGCGGTCATGGGCTTTTAATAGGAATAGGTGAATGCTTTAGAACAGTTGCAGAGCAGGATGCTTTATATGCCAAAGGCAGAACGGAGCCGGGAAGCATAGTAACAAACGCGAAGGGCAGTTCTTACAGCTCTCATCATCAATGGGGAACGGCGTTTGACATTTACCGCAATGACGGGGAAGGGGCGTATAATGACAGTGACGGCTTTTTCTCTAAGGTCGGTGCAATAGGCGTTAAAATCGGTTTGGAGTGGGGCGGAAACTGGACAAGCCCTATTGATAAACCTCATTTCCAGTTGCCGTATTGGGGAAGCACAGCAACAATGCTTAAAAATTTGTATGGTACACCGGAAGAATTTAAAAAGACATGGGAGGCAGAAGAAGTGGAGAAAATATATAACTGGACAGAAGAAGTGCCGGATTGGGCAAGACCAACGGTTCAGAAGCTTTTGGACAAAGGGTATTTGAAAGGAAACGAAAAAGGTGAGCTGGAGCTTACATACTCCATGCTTAAAATGTTTGTAGTAAATGATAGAGCAGGTCTTTATTGAAAAATAACAAATCCGTAAATTTTACAGCGCAAAAGTTTTTATATTAAGAGCTCTTTGCGGAGCTCTTAATTTTAAATAAAATAAAAAAATAATAAAAACAAAAATCATTCATAATAAAATTTTTAATGGAGGTTTTTGTATGGATAGTTTTATACCATGGATAGGCGGGAAAAAACTGCTTAGAAAAGAAATAGTTAACCGGTTTCCGGAGAACTATACTAAATATAAATATGTTGAAGTGTTTGGCGGAGCAGCTTGGGTTTTATTCTATAAGCAAGAGTCAGTTCTTGAAATTTATAATGATATAAACGGCGAGCTTGTTAATTTGTTCAGGTGTGTAAAATATCACGCCGAGGCTGTTGAGAAAGAACTTGAGTTTGTACTTAACTCAAGAGAAATTTTTAATGAGTTTAAAAATCAAAATACTAAGTACATGACTGATATACAGCGTGCGGCAAGGTATTTATATCTTATAAAGGCGTCCTATGGGGCTAAAGTTACTACATTCGGCATAAAGTGCCGGGATATATCAAATATGGATGCGGTATATAAGATAAAAGACAGGCTTTCCAAGGTGGCTGTTGAAAATAAAAGTTTTACTGATATTATAAAACAGTATAATAAGGAGGATGTTCTTTTGTATCTTGACCCTCCGTATCATAACACGGAGAAGTTTTATGATACCAGTGATTTTATTTTTAATGAGGATACCCATACTCAGCTTAGTAATATGCTGAAAGAATTTAAGGGCAAGTTTTTATTATCTTATAATGATGATACATACATTAGAGAGCTTTACAAAGACTTCAATATAGAAGAAGTTTCGAGGTCAAACAACTTATCTATAACAAACGGAAGAAAAAATTTGTTTAGAGAGTTAATTATAAGGAACTATTAATTATTTTTTTAGAGTTTTTATTACATAAAATGTTATTATATAACTAAATAGGTAAATATATCTTAATTAATGGTAAACTTTTTACATAATAAGTAATACAGTAAGAGGTGATGACGTTGATTAAAATATACTTATCTACAATTTTGGGTGAATACCGAATGTCGCAGTCTGAGCTTGCTAAAAAGACAGGTATAAGACCAGCTACTATATGCGAAATATATAATGAAACAATAGAGCGGATTAATTTAAGCCACTTAAACAAAATATGCGAGGTTTTAAATTGTGAAATTGAGGATATACTGCAATATATTCCTGATGGTGAGTATTACTCAAATAAGTTAAGACCAGTTAAAGCTAAGAAAAAGAAATGTTAAGCATAACTAAAACCTAAAAAAAGACATAGAAAATAATCTTCCGACCTTTATTTTTTTTGCTCAAACAATTATGTTATGTAGTAGCTTTTATATGAACATATTTTTATAATTAAATAGACCTTTATCCCAAGTTACTTAGCAGAGCCTATGTTGACTATAAGAGCAGAAAGGGAGATTTAAAATGTATAAAGAATATTTTGAAAGATATAAAACAACAAAAGATTACCGTAAGGCAGAAATAAGCGAATACTACATA